>JAPLPD010000202.1 GCA_026400395.1 Alphaproteobacteria bacterium
AAGCTCATCCTGATTGTCGCTCCACGACAATCAAATCACGCGTCACGAAAATATCGCTTGCGTTATCGTCGCGCCGCGACAATCATCTCCTCGCCGCGACCGCCAAAATGGCCATCCTGATTGTCGCGGAGTTCTCATCCTGATTGTCGCGCTACATCTCGGCGACGTGCGAAACCAACTCATGCAGACCGTCGAGAAAATTGATCGCCTGATGGCAGAGGAGACATGACCTTCTGCCCGCCGCATCGACGTGCCACCGATACAGCTTACGTCAAAAGTAAAACCACGCGACTTTATTGTCGCAATAACAGCGCGAGGCTGGTCAGCCGCGTTGAAGGCGGAGTCTTCGGCGGCTGGTTGCTGATTTTCAACTTTCGGAGGGTGCGCCGGACGTATGGACCAATGGCGTGCGATAAGTTGGCCATTTCGGGCGCAAATGTTTAAACATGAATCTAGCAGGTGATTGGAATTGCACAGACTAATCTGCTTCCTGATTTTGAGCGTCGCGAAATCTGGAAGCACTATGGAAGAAAGAGGGGGCGAGTTGGCGCGCATTCGGGCGAAGTCGAGCGAAAGCGAAAGATGTCGATCGTGAAAATCTCGCCAAGGCTCGGAAACGTCGGGTCATTCGAAATTGAGCGCGAGTATTCGCGCTGATTTGGTTTTGACTCATAACCTGAAGGTCGTTGGTTCAAATCCGACCCCCGCAACCAATTCTCTCCAAAATCACAGTTTTTGCCCCCATTCCTGGCCCACCAAAGGCCAGGAATGGGGGATTTTGCACGCGATCCTCGGAAACCCTATCCGAACTCGCTCTCGTCGTCGGGCGGAAATCCCGTCTCGTCCTTGGGCTGCATTTTGATAGCATTGCCGGTATCTCGCTTCTCGGGCAGATAATCTTTCTCGCACTGCTCCTTGGTGGGCGGCGTGCGCGAAAGGTCTTGGGCGAACGGGTCCGGCCGTTTCTCGGGCTTGCTGTTTTCGTCGCTCATGAGGGCTTCCAATTCTTCGGCACCTGACCCTTGCACCATGGGCGGGTTGCCGCGGGTCAGCCGGCGCTCATCGGTCTCTGGCTTGGCGGTCGCTCCGTAACTCCAATCGGCGCCGGCCTCGCCCGGGTATTCGCCCCGCTTCCGGACGATGTCGTTCTTCGGCGTCACCGGCGTGTTAACGGCATCAATCTGGACGTCCGAGCCGTGGAGGCTTCCCTCTTTCTCCGTGCGGTTGTTCATTCGATGCCTCCGGCTGCTTGATCGGCAACGAAAGCGGACGGCTCCAGTTCCTCAGCGCCGGACGCGTGTGTGTTGGTCTCATCGAGGTGCGGCGTCTTACCGCGTTCCGGTTGTGGGCTGAACCGGATGCCTTCCAGGAATCCACGTTGATTTCCCAATAAAATTGCCTGTAATATTTAATAATGAAATCGCGCCATAGAGCGCGTCATGAGAAAAGGCAGCCCAAAGGGCGCAACGGGAGGGAAGGGTCGCAGCCTGGCGAAGGGGCGATCGGTCATTCTCGCAACTTTCAAGACAGTCCGAACGGCCAATACCCGAAACCCGCAACATTTGCGGTTTCGGACAATAACGGCGACCGGCTCAGCCCGACGGGCAATGAGACCGGCAAGGGAAGGAAAGCGATCATGAAGTCACTCAACAAGGGCGCTCTTGGCGCCGCTTTGCTGCTGTGCGGGACGGCGTTCACCGCTGCGCAAGCCGCGTGGGAGCCCACCCGCACTGTCGAGATCATTGTTCCCGCCGGTCCCGGCGGCGGCGCCGATCAGATGGCTCGCACCGTCCAGGGCATCATCTCCAAGCACGGCCTGATGAAGCAATCGATGGTGGTCATCAACAAGGCTGGCGGCGCTGGCGGCGAAGGCTTCCTCGACGTCAAGACCGCGGCCGGCAACCCGCACAAGCTCGTCATCACGCTGTCGAACCTGTTCACCACGCCGCTCGCGACCGGCATTCCGTTCTCGTACAAGGACATCACGCCGGTGGCGATGATGGCGCTCGACGAGTTCATCCTCTGGGTCAACGCCGACAAGCCGTACAAGACCGCCAAGGAATACGTCGATGCGGCGAAGGCCGCCGGCGGCTCCTTCAAGATGGGCGGCACCGGCTCCAAGCAGGAAGACCAGATCATCACCGTCGCGCTGGAGAAGCAGACCAGCTCGAAGTTCACCTACATCCCGTACAAGGGCGGCGGCGAAGTGGCGGTGCAACTCGTCGGCGGCCACATCGACTCCTCCGTCAACAATCCGATCGAGGCGGTGGCGCAGTGGCGCGCCGGCAAGCTCCGGCCGCTGTGCGTGTTCGATTCCAAGAAGCTCGACTACAAGGACAAGATCGCGGGCGATCTCGGCTGGGATAGCATCCCGACCTGCAAGTCTGCGGGAATCGACGTCGAGTATCTGATGCTGCGCGGTTTCTTCATGCCGCCGGGCGTCACGCCGGACCAGGTCAACTACTACGTCGACCTGCTCAAGAAGGTCCGCGAGACCGAAGAGTGGAAGAAGCTGATGAGCGACGGCGCGTTCAACCAGTCCTTCATGACCGGTAAGGAATACCTCGGCTGGGTCGCCAACGAGGAAAAGCGGCATCAGGATTTGATGAAGGCCGCAGGCTTCCTCGCTCAATAACAGCAACAATCCGGTTGATCAAAGTCCATGAGTGAATCCTCGAACAGCGCCGGTGGGGCAGGTCCGTCCCACCGGTCGGTCGAAATTGGAGTGGCACTGGCGTTGGCGCTGCTTGCCTTGATCGGCATCATCGGCAGTCTCAAGGTCGGTATCGGCTGGGGTGCCGAGGGACCGAAGGCCGGATTCTTTCCATTCTACATTTCGGTGATCGTGCTGATCTCCTGCGCGGTCAATCTGGTCACTGCGCTGCGCGAATTCACCGGCCGCGAGCTGTTCGCCGAGTGGGGCCAGCTCCGCCAAGTGATGTCCGTCGTTATCCCGACCACGATCTACGTGTTCGCCGTGCCGGTGCTCGGCATGTACGTGTCGTCGGGCCTGCTGATCGGCGTTTTCATGAAATGGATCGGCCGATACTCGTGGATGCTGGTGCTGGCCATCTCGGTCGGCGTGCCAGTCCTGACCTACGTTATGTTCGAGCGCTGGTTCCTGGTGCCGCTGCCCAAGGGGCCGCTGGAAGACTGGCTCGGACTGTGAGCATCCGCACATGATCGAAGACATCGGTAATCTGTTTCACGGCTGGTGCTCGGCATCACGCTCGGCGTCATCATCGGCGTGTTGCCGGGTCTCGGCGGCGCCAACGGCATCGCCATTCTGCTGCCGCTGACCTTCAGCATGTCACCCACGTCGGCGATCATCATGCTGTCGTGCATCTACTGGGGTGCGCTGTTCGGCGGCGCCATCACATCGGTGCTGTTCAACATACCGGGTGAGCCGTGGTCGGTGGCGACGACGTTCGATGGCTATCCGATGGCGCAGAAGGGCAAGGCCGGCGAGGCGCTGACCGCGGCGTTCACGTCGTCCTTCGTCGGCGCGCTGTTCGCCGTCATCATGATCACACTGCTGGCGCCGCTGGTGGCGAGCTTTGCGCTGGAGTTCGGTCCGCCGGAAATCTTTTCGGTCTATTTCCTGGCCTTCTGCAGTTTCGTCGGACTGAGCAAGGAGCCGCCGTTCAAGACCGTCGCCGCCATGATGATCGGCTTCGCGCTCGGCGCCGTCGGCCTCGATCAGATGACCGGCCAGTTGCGGTTGACCTTCGGCTTCTCCGAACTGCTCAGCGGTTTCGACTTCCTGATCGCGGTCATCGGGCTGTTCGGAATCGGTGAGATATTGCTGACTATGGAAGAGGGGCTGAACTTCCGCGGCAACGCGGCGAAGATCAATCCGAAGGTGGTGTGGCAGACCTGGAAGGAATTGCCGCGCTACTGGGCGACCTCGCTGCGCTCGTGCGTGATCGGCTGCTGGATGGGCATCAGCCCGGCCGGCGCCACGCCCGCCTCGTTCATGAGCTATGGCATCGCCAAGCGCGTGTCCAAGCGCGGCAAGTTCTTCGGCAAGGGCGAGATCGAAGGCGTCGTCGCCCCGGAAACAGCGGCGCACGCCGCCGGAACCTCGGCGTTGCTGCCGATGCTGTCTCTCGGCGTGCCGGGCTCGCCCACCGCGGCCGTGCTGCTGGGCGGCCTGCTGATCTGGGGCCTGCAGCCCGGACCGCTGCTATTCGTCGAGCAGAAGGACTTCGTCTGGGGGCTGATCGCCAGCATGTATCTCGGCAACGTCGTCGGCCTGATCATTGTGCTGACCTGCGTGCCGTTTTTCGCCGCGATCCTGCGCGTGCCGTTCGGCATCATCGGGCCGATCATTCTGGTGATGTGCGCGATCGGCGCCTACACCGTGCACAACAACACCTTCGACGTGGTGATGATGCTGGTGTTTGGCGTGGCCGGTTACGTGCTGAAAAAGACCAACTATCCGCTGGCGCCGATGGTGCTGGCGATTGTGCTGGGCGACAAGGCCGAGGAGGCCTTCCGGCAATCGCTGTTGGCGTCCCAGGGCGGGCTCGGTGTCTTTTTCTCGACCAAGCTTGTCAGTACGATCATGGTGCTGGGCCTGATCGCGCTGTTCTGGCCGCTGATTCAGGAGTTCTTCAGCCGCCTGCGCAGCTCGCGGGTCGCGACCTGACCCCGTCCCATCAAGACCGGAGCCATTGCCACCGTCCAATTGCGTGGAATATTGTATTATAGATGACTGAGCCCAGTCCCATGCGTCGCCTCTCAGGCCGGACGAGCCCGCCGGAATCCACGCCCCGGCTGGCGATCGAGCCGATCGACACGTCATTCAGCTTCAAGAACAAGGCCTACGCCGCTCTGAAGAACGTCATCGTGTCGATGGATGTGTACCGCGACCGCCAGGACATCCGTCTCGACGAGCGCCAGCTTGCTCAGGACTTTGGCATCAGCCGCACGCCAGTGCGGGAGGCGATGGCGCAGCTCGAGCGCGAGGGTTTCGTGCGTTCGGTTCCGCGCCGCGGGATCTATGTCGTCCGTAAAACCAAGACCGAAGTGATCGAGATGATCACCGCCTGGGCTGCGCTGGAAAGCATGGCGGCGCGGCTGATCACCGAGCACGCCGGCGACGAGCAGATCGCCGCGCTGCGCAACATGTTCGCCACGTTCGAGGACGGCGCGTTGCGCGCCCACCTCGATGAATACTCCGAAGCCAATATCGAGTTTCACCAGAGCATCATCCGCATGAGCGGCAACAGCGTGCTGCTGTCGCTTGCCGAAAATCTGTTCACCCACATGCGCATGATCCGTCGTAAGACCATCGTCGAGAAGGATCGCATCGAGCGCTCGATCCGCGACCACATGAACATCATCGAGGCGCTCGAAGCGCGCGACACCAGGCGCGCCGAGGAACTCGTACGCAATCACGCGCTCGGTCTTGCCGAGCATGTCGAGAAATACGCCGATTATCTGGATTGAGAATGTTCGAGAAACGGATCGGGAAATTCAGCGTCATGGCCGGGCTTGACCCGGCGATCCATCGCTTTTGGTGAAAGATGGATGCCCGGGGCAAGCCCGGGCATGACAAACGAGGGGTAGGAGATTTTACAATGGCCGATGCTGCAGTAAAAACCGCGCCCGCCGACGCGTCCGAGGCGGAGTTGACCGATGGCTTCCATCTGATCATCGACGCGCTCAAGCTGAACGGTCTCAACACGATCTATGGCGTGCCCGGCATTCCGATCACCGACTTCGGCCGCATGGCCCAGGCCGAGGGCATCCGCGTCATCTCGTTCCGGCACGAACAGAATGCCGGCTATGCCGCGTCGATCGCGGGCTTCCTGACCAAGAAGCCCGGCGTGTGTCTCACGGTGTCGGCGCCCGGCTTCCTCAACGGCCTGACCGCGCTCGCGCATGCCACCACCAACTGCTTTCCGATGATCCTGATCTCCGGTTCGTCAGAGCGTGAGATCGTCGATCTTCAGCAGGGCGACTACGAGGAAATGGATCAGCTGGCGATCGCCAAGCCGCTCTGCAAAGCGGCGTTCCGCGTGCTGCATGCTGCCGATATCGGCATCGGCCTCGCGCGCGCGATCCGCGCGGCGGTGTCGGGCCGTCCGGGCGGCGTCTATCTCGATCTGCCGGCCAAGCTGTTCGGCCAGGTGATGGATGCCGAGAAGGGCGAGAAATCACTGGTGAAGGTGATCGACGCGGCGCCGGCCCAGATTCCGGCGCCGGATTCGATCAAGCGCGCTCTCGACGTGCTCAAGGGCGCGAAGAAGCCGCTGATCATTCTCGGCAAGGGCGCAGCCTACGCGCAGGCCGACGACGCGATCCGCTCGCTGGTGGAGAAGAGCGGCATTCCGTTCCTGCCGATGAGTATGGGCAAGGGCCTGCTGCCGGATACGCATCCGCTGTGCGCGGGCGCCGCCCGCTCCACGGTCCTCAAGGACTCCGACGTGGTCATGCTGATCGGCGCGCGGCTCAACTGGCTGCTGTCGCACGGCAAGGGCAAGGCCTGGGGCGAGGCGCCGAAGAAATTCGTGCAGATCGACATCGAGCCGAAGGAAATGGACTCCAACGTCGAGATCGTCGCGCCGGTCGTCGGCGACATCGGTTCGTGCGTCTCGGCGCTGCTCGCCGGCATGGGCGGCTGGGCTACGCCGCCGGCGGACTGGATCAAGACCGTTACCTCGAAGCGTGACGAGAACGTCGCCAAGATGGCGCCGCGGCTGATGAACAACAACTCGCCGATGGATTACCACGGCGCGCTTGGCGTGCTGCGCACCATCGTCAAGGAGCGGCCCGACGCGATCCTGGTCAACGAAGGCGCCAACACGCTCGATCTCGCGCGTGGCATCATCGACATGTATCAGCCGCGCAAGCGCATCGACGTCGGCACCTGGGGCATCATGGGCATCGGCATGGGCTATTCGATCGCCGCCGCCATCGAAACCGGCAAGCCGGTGCTGGCGATCGAAGGCGACAGCGCGTTCGGCTTCTCCGGCATGGAGGTCGAGACGATCTGCCGGTACAAGCTGCCGGTCTGCATCGTGATCTTCAACAACGACGGCATCTATCGTGGCACCGATGTCAACAAGGTCAGCTCCGATCCGGCGCCGACCGTGTTCGTCAAGGGTTCGCGCTACGACAAGATGATGGAGGCGTTCGGCGGCGTCGGTGTCAATGCGACATCGCCGGACGAACTCAGGCGCGCCGTCAACGAAGCAATGGATTCCGGCAAGCCGACACTGATCAACGCGGTGCTCGATCCGGCGGCCGGTAGCGAGAGCGGCCGCATCGGCAACCTCAATCCGCAAAGCGCACTGAAGAAAAAGGCATGATCGTAGGGTGGGCAAAGGCGCGTTGGAGCGCCGTGCCCACGCGACGCAGACAAGAGATCGATAAATTGTTTTGACGATGGTGAAACACACGTGGGCACGGCGCCTCCGGCGCCTTTGCCCACCCTACAAGACGCGAGGGAATTGAGATGGCAGTCAGGAAAGCCAAGAAGTCGAAGACCAAGAGCAAAGCCAAATCCAAGGCAGCGCCGAAAAAGGTCTTGAAGCTCAAGTCCAAGAAGCCGGCGGCCAAGGCCGGCGCGAAAGCCAATGGTTTGCCGAAGCCTTCGAGCAAGCCTTTCGGCCAGGCCGGCAAGGCGCTCGACGGCGTCAAGATACTGGACTTCACCCACGTCCAGTCCGGCCCGACCTGCACGCAGCTTCTGGCGTGGCTCGGCGCCGACTGCATCAAGGTCGAGCGTCCCGGTGTCGGCGACATCACCCGCACCCAGTTGCGCGACGTGAAGGGCGCGGACTCGCTCTACTTTACCATGCTCAATCACAACAAGCGGTCGATCACCATCGACAGCAAGCATCCCAAGGGCAAGGACATCCTCAACCGCCTGATCAAGCACTGCGACGTGCTGGTCGAGAACTTCGCGCCCGGCGCGCTCGACCGCATGGGGCTGACCTGGGAGTACATCCACAAGCTCAACCCGCGCATGATCGTCGCGTCGGTGAAGGGCTTTGGCCCCGGCCCTTACGAGGACTGCAAGGTCTATGAGAACGTCGCCCAATGCACCGGCGGCGCGGCATCGACCACGGGCTTCCTCGACGGCCCGCCGCTGGTCACCGGCGCGCAGATCGGCGACAGCGGCACCGGGTTGCATCTGGCGCTCGGCATCGTCTCCGCGCTCTACCAGCGCAACCGCACCGGCCGCGGCCAGCGCGTGCTCTGCGCCATGCAGGACGGTGTGCTGAACCTGTCGCGCGTGAAGCTGCGCGATCAGCAGCGCCTCAAGCACGGCCCGCTGACCGAATACAGCCAGTACGGCCAGGGCATTCCGTTCAAGGAAGCGACGCCCCGTGCCGGCAACGACTCCGGTGGCGGGCAGCCCGGCTGGATTTTGAAGTGCAAGGGCTACGAGACCGATCCGAACGCCTACATCTACTTCATCACCCAGGCTCCGGTGTGGGCGTCGATCTGCGATCTGATCGGCAAGCCCGAGTGGAAGACCGATCCGGAGTACGCCACGCCGCCGGCGCGTCTCCCGAAGCTCAAGGCGATCTTCGGCGTGATCGAAGAATGGACCATGACCAAGACCAAATTCGAGGTCATGGACCTGTGCAACGCCAAGGACATCCCGGTCGGCCCGATCCTTTCGATGAAGGAGATCGCCGAGGAGAAGTCGTTGCGCGACACCGGCACGGTGGTCGAGGTCGATCACCCGACGCGCGGCAAATATCTGACCGTCGGCAACCCGATCAAACTATCGGATTCGATCTCGGACGTGAAGCGCTCGCCTCTGCTTGGTGAGCACACCGAGGAAATCCTGACCAAGGTGCTCGGCTATTCGAGCAAGGAGGTCGCGGAGATCAAGATGTCCGGTGCGATCACGCCGCCGGACAAGCCTGCGAAGGCGGAGGCGGCGTAACTTTTTTCACCCTCCCCGTTTTGGGGAGGTTCGCTCGCCGAAGGCGAGCGGGGTGGGGTCTTTGCTGCTATTGACCCCCACCCCTGACCCCTCCCCACAAGGGGGAGGGGAACCGGCTGAGTTCCAATGTCGTCGGCGTGTACGTCGCGCCGGAGAAGGAAGGCGCCAAGATCGACCCGCTGAAGGAGGCGGCGCTCGCCGCCAAGCTGCCGGTTTTTCAGCCCTCGACCTACAAGGACGCGAAGGTCTGGGACGAGTTCAAGGCGCTCAAGCCCGACCTCCAGGTCATGGCGTTCGTGACGCTGTTCGTGCCCGAGGAATTCCTCAACATCCCGACGTATGGCTCGATCCAGTACCATCCGTCGCTGCTGCCGGCCTATCGCGGCGCCAGCGCCATCAACTGGCCGATCATCAAGGGCGAGAAGGAAACCGGCCTGTCGATCTTTTGGCCGGACAACGGCCTCGATACCGGCGACATCCTGATCAAGAAGACCACGCCGATCTCCAGCACCGACACCCTTGGCACCGTTTATTTCGACCGCCTGTTTCCGCTCGGCGTCGAGGCGATGCTGGAAGGCGTCGACATGGTGAAGGCCGGCAAGGCGCCGCGCATCAAACAGGACGAGACCAAGGCCACCTACGAGGGCCGTTGCGGCGCCGACAACGCCCGCATCGACTGGGGCAAGCCGTGGGAGCAGATCGACCGGCTGATTCGCGGCTGCAATCCGGCGCCCGGCGCCTGGTGCGGGCTCGACGGCGTCGTGCTGAAGATATTCGACGCCAAGCCGATCCCCGCGAAGGATCCCAAGGGCATTGCCGGCAAGACCGGCGAGATCGTCGCCTTCGACGATGAAAGTATCACGGTGGTCTGCGCCGATGGGCGTTTCAGAGTCACCCGCGTGCAGCCCATCGACGGCAAAAAGATGAGCGCCGGCGAATGGGCGAAAATCGTCAAGCCCCAGGTCAAAGCGAGGTTCACCTGACTCTCCACGTCATGGCCGGGCTTGTCCCGGCCATCCACGTCTTGCCTTGTTTCATTGAGGAAAGACGTGGATGCCCGGCACAAGGCCGGGCATGACGAACTCAACGATCGTCATTTTCATTTGAACGGATCATCCCCATGCCCGCCTCCCAGCATCAGAAGCCGCTTTCCGACATTGAAATCGCCCAGGCCGCCAAACCCCGCCGCATCGCCGACGTGGCGAAGGAAAAGCTCGGCATCGCGATCGACAACCTCGAGCCGTATGGCCACTACAAGGCCAAGGTGTCGATGGAGTACATCAAGTCGCTCAAGGACAAGAAGAACGGCAAGCTGATCCTCGTCACCGCGATCAACCCGACCCCCGCGGGCGAAGGAAAGACCACCACCACGGTCGGCCTCACCGACGCGCTGAACCACATCGGCAAGAAGGCGATGTGCGCGCTGCGCGAGCCGTCGCTCGGGCCATGCTTCGGCGTGAAGGGCGGCGCCGCCGGCGGCGGATATGCGCAGGTGATCCCGATGGAGGACATCAACCTCCACTTCACCGGCGATTTCCACGCCATCACCTCGGCGCACAATCTGCTCTCGGCGCTGATCGACAACCACATCTATTGGGGCAACGCGCTCGGCATCGACTCGCGCCGCGTCGCCTGGCGCCGCGTCATGGACATGAACGACCGCGCGTTGCGCGAGATCGTCTGCTCGCTCGGCGGTGTCGCCAACGGCTATCCGCGGGAGGCCGGATTCGACATCACCGTGGCCTCCGAGGTGATGGCGATCTTCTGCCTCGCCACCGATCTGGAAGACCTGAAGCGTCGGCTCGGCGACATCATCGTCGGCTACACCCGCGAGCGTAAGCCGGTGCGCGCCAAGGAGTTGAACGCCAACGGTGCGATGAGCGCGCTGCTCAAGGATGCGATCGCGCCGAATCTCGTTCAGACGCTGGAAGGCACGCCCGCCTTCATTCACGGCGGCCCGTTCGCCAACATCGCGCACGGCTGCAACTCGGTGTCGGCGACCACCGCCGCGCTCAAGCTCTCCGACTATGTGGTGACCGAAGCGGGCTTCGGCGCCGACCTCGGCGCTGAAAAGTTCCTCGACATCAAGTGCCGCAAGGCGGGGCTCAAGCCCGACTGTGTCGTCATCGTCGCGACCATCCGCGCGCTGAAAATGCACGGCGGTGTCAAGAAGGACGACCTGAAAAAGGAAGACCTCAAGGCGCTGGAATCCGGCATGGCGAACCTCCAGCAGCACGTCGAGAACATCAAGAAGTTCGGCCTGCCCGCGGTGGTCTCGATCAACCGCTTCTCGGCCGACACCGACGCCGAAATCAACCTGGTCAAGGAGAAGTGCAAGGCGCTCGGCGTCGAGGCGCTGATGGCCGATCACTGGGCGATGGGCGGCGAGGGCGCGGCCGATGTCGCCAGGGCCGTCGTCAAGATTTGCGACGAGGGCAAGGCGGACCTCAAGCTGCTCTACGGCGACGACATGCCGCTGTTCGAGAAGATTCGCACCATCTGCAAGGAGATCTACCGCGCCGATGACGCGACCGCCGACAAGTCGGTCAAGGACCAGCTCAAGACCTGGGAGGAGATGGGCTTCGGCAAGCTGCCGGTCTGCATCGCCAAGACGCAGTATTCGTTCTCGACCAACCCGGACGCCAAGGGCGCGCCCAAGGGCTTCTCGATCCCGGTGCGCGAGGTGCGCCTCTCGGCCGGCGCCGAGTTCGTCATCGCGATCTGCGGTGAGATCATGACCATGCCGGGCCTGCCGAAGGTGCCGTCGGCCGACAGCATCAACGTCAACGACCAGGGTAAAATCGTTGGGCTGTTCTAGTCTTGCGGTGGCGGGTGATGAATTAGCCCAGATGTTTCAAATGTAGGAGGAGACACTCATGCTCAAGTTCTATTACAGCGGCGCGCCGAACCCGACCAAGGTCGCGCTGTTCCTCGAAGAGACCGCCACGCCCTACGACGCCATCCCGGTCGATACCCGCAAGGGGGAGCAACACAAGCCGGAATTCCTGGCGATCAATCCGAACGCCAAGCTTCCCGCCATCGTCGACGGCGACGTGACGGTGTTCGACTCGAGCGCCATCCTGCTCTACCTCGCCGAAAAGACCGGAAAGTTCCTGCCGGCCAAGACCGACAAGGCGCGCGGCGAGCTTCTGTCGTGGATGTTCTTCATATCGTCCGGCGTCGGCCCGTATTTCGGTCAGGCGGTGCACTTCAAGAACTACGCCCCGGAGAAGCTGCCCTACGCCATCAACCGCTACGTCTTCGAAGGTCATCGCCACGCCGGCATTCTCGATGCGCGCCTTGGCAAGCAGAAGTACATGCTGGGCGACACCTACACGATCGCCGACATGAACGTCTGGGGCTGGGCGCGCATGCTGCCGAACGTGGTCGGCGAGGGCGCCTGGGACAAATACAAGAACCTGAAGCGCCTGGTCGACGAGATCAACGCGCGGCCCGCGGCGCAGAAGGCCGCCGGCCTGAAGGATCGCCACAAGTTCAAGACCGAGATGGACGCGGAATCGCTCAACGCGATGTTCCCGCATCTCAAGGAGAAGGTGGCGTAGGCCCCACACCCATGTCCCCGGATCTTCGGGGATTCGGAAAGGACCAGCGGCCGCCGCAAGGCGGCCGCTATTTTTGTGGTTCCGCCGCGGCTTTCAGAACCGGCGCCCAGCGCACGATTTCGGCCTTAACATAGGCGTCGAAAGCCGCGGGCGACCGCTCGCGCTTCTCGGGTATCGAGCCGCCGAGATTGTTGACCCGGGTCTTTACGCCGCTGTCGTCGAGGGTCTTGTCGAGCGCGTCGGCAAGCCGGGCCATCGCCTCCGGCGGCGTCCCTTTGGGCGCGAAGATTCCGGACCAGATGCTCATGTCGTATTTGACGCCGGCCTCGCTGGCGGACGGCACATCGGGCAGCGAAGCGAGGCGTTCAGCCGCCGACACCGCATACGCCTTGATCGCTCCGGCTTTCACCTGTTCGGCGACGCTGACCGATTGCTCGCAGAAGAAATCGACGTGGCCGCCGATCAGATCGTTCATCGCCGGCCCGGTGCCGCGGTACGCCACCAGCGTCGGCTTCGCGCCGATCTCTGAGGTGAACAGCAGGCACGCCATATGCGACGACGAGCCGATGCCGCCGTGCGCCTGTTTCAGGCTCGAGCCGCCGGACTTCAGCAGCGCGACGAACTCCTTCATGTCCTTGGCGGGAAAATCCTTGCGCGCGACGATGATGGCGGGCGAATGGGCGGTCGGGCCGATCGGCGCGAAGTCCCGCGCGGAGTCGTACTTGATATTCGGCGTCAGCACCGGGGCCGCAACGTGGGAGCCCATGCTGCCCGCGAGCAGGGTGTAGCCATCCGGCGTGGCGGCGGCGACCCGGCCGCTGCCGAGCGTGCCGCCGGCCCCGCCGACATTCTCGATCACCATCGACTGGCCGAGCACCTTGCCCATCTGCTCGGTCACGATCCGCGCCACCACGTCGCTTGGGCCCCCGGCTGGGAAGGGCACCACGACGTTGATGGAGTGATTGGGGAAGTCCTGGGCATGTGCAGGCGCGGACCAGGCGGCCGTGAGTGCGACGGCACATGCGATGGATAGCTGCCTCGCCGAAATCATAGGTTCCTCCCGTGTTTCCTTGTGACCCCGCCTCTTTCGCCGGACGGTGGTCGCCGGCCCTAATCGTTCTTCAGCACCTCCGCCACCTCAACCCGGCGGCCCTCGCGCGCCGACAAAATCCCCGCGCGGATCACCGCGAGCGATGTGGTGGCGTAGTCGCCGCCGACCTCGGGCTTGCCGTTGCCGCGGCAAGCCGCGGCAAACTCTTCCAATTCCTCGACGAAGGTGTCGTTCGCCTTGACCGGCACCGCGACCGGCTTGTTCTCGCCGCGCTTGAGCAGGCGTAGTCCGCCGTGCAGATCGTAGTAGGCGGTGGCGTCCTTGCCGTAGATGTTCATCAGGTAATATTCAGAGGCCGAGGCGTAGCTTGCGTTTAGCGTCGACAGCGCGCCGCTCTCGTGTTCGAGGATCATGCTGGCGACGTCCGGATTGTCGCCGGGCAGCACCAGTTGCGCGAATTGCCCGCGCACTGCCTTCACCGGCCCCATCAGGTAGGTCAGCACGTCGGCGTAGTGGATGCCGATCTGCAGCATCACGCCGCCCGGCATGCCGGCAGCCTGGTAGCGCCACGAACTCAGGTCGATCTTGCCGAGTCGGTCGCGGCTGATGTTGGCCTCGGCGTTGACCAGCCGGCCGAATGCGCCAGCGTCGATCTGCTGTTTGATCCAGCGGAAATGGCTCTCGCGCCGGCGTTGATAGCCCATGCCGAGAACCACACCCGCTTTGCGGCAGATATCGGTGATGGCGCGCCCTTCAGTCACCGAGTTGGCGATCGGCTTGTCGAGGAACACATGCTTGCCGGCCTCCGCCGCCTGTTTCGTCGTCGGCAGGTGCACGTCGTTGGGCGTGGTGTTGACGATCGCCTCGATAGCGGGATCGGCGAGCACCGCCTCGTAGGTCGCGATCGGCGCGCAACCGTACTTCTTGGCGAACGCCGCGCGCTTGTCGTCGGAGCGCGTGTAGCAGGCGACGATCTTGATCGTGTCGGAACGATGGATCGCGTCGGCGAGAACGTCCGACCACCAGCCCATGCCGATGCAGGCAACGCGCAGGGGCTCGGTCATTTCCAGCTCGCGTCGATCGCCTCGACGGCGGTCTGGGCGATCCGCTGGTCGGTTTCCCAGTCGCCGCCGCTGACGCCGATCCCGCCGATGCATTCGCCGTTCGCCAGGATCGGCAGGCCGCCTTCCATTGCGGTCCAGCGTTCCGGACCGGCGGCGAGCGCCAGGCCAAGCGCATGGGTGACGTCGAGGTCTTGTCCCACAGCGCCCTTGGCCGAGGTCGGGCGCTTGTTGGAGGCGGCGCACACCGCCTTGGTGGTGCAGGAGTGCAGCGTGTGAAACCGGCCGCCGTCCATGCGCTCCAGCACCACGACATGGCCGCCCGCATCGACGATGCAGCACGAGATCGCGATCTTGGCCTCGCGGGCCTTGTCGATGGCGACGGCCATCATCTTCTTGGCGCCATCATGGGTCAGGCGCTTGGCGTCTGCGATGTACATTCATTCCCCCCGGTTGGCCGGAATTGTGGGCCAGCCGGAATGCGGGGACAAGGGTGACTTATTCGCGGTCCAGTGTCGCGGCCACCTCGCGCGCCTCGGCAACCAGCGCGACGGTGTTCGGCATCATCGGTTCGCGCGCCGGCACCACGAGGCCAATGGTCTGCACCGCTTCGGGCTCGGTGATCGGGATGGCGCGCAGCGTGTCGGTGAGGCCGAGCGTTTCGGCGAGCTTGGCCGGCATCACGCTGGCCCAGCGCCCGGTGCGCACATGGGAGAACAGCAGGATCATCGAATCCGATTCCAGCGTCGGCCGTGCTTCGCCGCCGGCCTGCTTGAGCAGTCCGTCGATGATGCGACGGTTTTGCATGTCGGGCGTCAGCAGGCAGAGCGGCACCTGCGCGACCTCGGCCCAGGTGACGGTGTCTCGATTGCCGAGCGGAGCGTCCGCCGAGGTGAGCAGACGGTAACTCTCGTGATAAAGCGGATGCGCGTTCACCCGCCCGAGCGGCTCGTTGCCGAGATAGGTGATGCCGGCGTCGATCTCGAGATTGTCCAGCAGGTCGAGGATTTCGACCGAAGTGCGGGAGTAGATCGTGAAGCGCACGTTCGGGTGCCGCTCGCGATAGGGCGTGGTCAGCGCGGCGACCATGCCGAGCGCGGTCGGGATCGCTGCGATGCGCAGTTGCCCGCTCAGTCCGTGCCGGAGCGAATTGATCTCTTCATGCATTGACCGGGTGTCGCCGACGATGCGCCGCGCCCATTCGAGCACCCGCTCGCCCTCGGCGGTGAAGCTCTGGAAGCGCGAGCCGCGGTTCACCAGCAGCACGCCCATCTGTTCTTCGAGGTGCTTCACGCCGGCCGAGAGCGTCGGCTGCGTCACGCCGCAAACCTCCGCGGCCCGGCCGAAATGCCGTTCCCGAGCCAGCGCCAGAATGAAATCGAGTTTGTCGATCATCGGATAATCATTTCAATTCAATGGTTTAAGCAAACCACAGATGGTCTCGATACTCAAGTTTTTCCAGGTAAAGGGCATGGGTATGATAGATATTTTCTATCATTCGATGGAATCGACGGGATTGTCTTACAGGCTGAAAGGGTTCAATTCTGGCGTTCCGGAGTAAGCGATGAACATTCAGAATCCGCCGCGCATCGGCGGCAACGGCGCGGAACCGCGCCGCAAGCCCCGCCGCACGCCCAAGGGCCGTCAGATCGACCCGGCCGCGGCCGACGAGGTCAGCGCGCTGCTGGGCGACCGTTCGCGCCAGCGCGATCTGCTGATCGAGCATCTGCATCTGATCCAGGACAAATACGGCTGCATCTCGAGCGCGCATCTGACCGCGCTCGCCGCCGAAATGAAGCTGTCGCAGACCGAGGTCTATGAGGTCGCGACCTTCTACGCACATTTCGACGTGGTGAAGGAGGGGCAGACGCCGCCACCGCCGGTCACCGTGCGTGTCTGCGATTCACTCTCCTGCGCGATGGCGGGCGCCGATCGTCTGCTGAACGATTTGCCGGGAATGCTTGGCGCGGGCGTGCGCGTCGTTCGCGCACCGTGCATGGGCGCTTGCGATCATGCGCCGGTCTGCGCCGTCGGCCATGTGCAGGTGAACAAGGCCACCGACGCTGCGGTGAAACATCTTGCGCATCCGCACACCCATGCCCATCCGATCCAGCCCGGCACCGACTTCGAGCACTACATGGCGGCCGGCGGCTATCGCGTGCTGGCCGAAGCGCTCACCGGCAAGCGCACGCGGGATGAACTGATCAAGAACGTCAGCGACTCAGGCTTGCGCGGCCTCGGCGGCGCCGGCTTTCCGACCGGTCGCAAGTGGGCGCTGGTTCTTGCCGAGAAGGGCCCGCGGCTGATGGCGGTGAACGGCGACGAGGGCGAGCCCGGCACCTTCAAGGACCGCCATTATCTCGGGCTCGACCCGCACCGTTTCATCGAAGGCATGCTCATCGCCGCCTGGGTGGTCGAAGCCGCCGAGGTCTATTTCTATCTGCGCGACGAATATCCCGAACTCCGCCTGATGCTGGAAGATGAGATCGAGAAGGTCCGCCGCGCCGGTCTCGACAGGTTCACCAAGATCCATATGCGCCGCGGCGCCGGCGCCTACATCTGCGGCGAAGAATCCGCGATGATCGAATCGATCGAAGGCAAGCGCGGGCTGCCGCGCCACCGACCGCCGTATGTCGCGCAGGTCGGCCTGTTCGGCCGCCCGACGCTCGAGCAGAATGTCGAGACGCTCTATTGGCTCCGCGACATCATCGAGAAGGGCGCAGTGTGGGTCACGTCGCAGGGCCGCCGCGAGCGCAAGGGCTTCCGCAGCTATTCGGTGTCCGGCCGCGTCAAGAAGCCGGGTGTGGTGGTGGCGCCTGCCGGCGTCACCGCTCGCGAACTGATCGAAGAGTATTGCGGCGGCATGGCCGATGGCGAGACGTTCAAGGCGTATCTCCCCGGCGGCGCTTCGGGCGGCATCCTGCCGGCCTCACTGGCCGACGAGCCGCTCGACTTCGGCACGCTGGATAAATACGGCTGCTTCGTCGGCTCGCACGCGGTGGTGATCCTGTCCGAGAAGGACGACATGAAGGCCGTGGCGTTGAACCTGATGCGGTTCTTCGAGGACGAAAGCTGCGGCCAGTGCACGCCGTGCCGGGTCGGCACCGAAAAAGCCGCGAAACTAATGGAGCGCGGTCCCTGGGATGCGGCCCTGCTCACCGAATTGTCCGACCTGATGCGCGACGCCTCGATCTGCGGCCTCGGCCAGGCGGCGCCGAATCCGCTGCTGTCGGTGTTGAAATTCTTCCCCGGTGAGCTGACCAAGCCGATGGGGAAATGGTGAGAGAGATGTTGCCATGAGCGACGCGCCCGCGCAGAAGCCCAACACCTTCTTCATGGACGACAAGGAGATCGACATTCGCGAAGGCGAAACGATCTTCCGCGCCGGCCGCCGCCACGACATCAAGCTGCCGCACCTGTGTTACTCGCCGAAGCCCGGCTACCGCGCCGACGGCAACTGCCGCGTGTGCATGGTTGAGATCGAGGGCGAGCGCGTGCTCGCCGCGAGCTGCCTGCGCACGCCAACGCCGGGCATGAAGGTCAAGACCCAGACCGACCGCGCCAAGACCGCGCGCAAGATGGTCGCCGAGTTGCTGCTCACCGATCAGCCCGCCATCGAGGTGGCGCACGATCCGGATTCTGAACTCTGGAAAATCGTAAAGCGGCAGAAGC
Organism: Alphaproteobacteria bacterium; assembly: GCA_026400395.1. Classification (GTDB taxonomy): domain Bacteria; phylum Pseudomonadota; class Alphaproteobacteria; order Rhizobiales; family Xanthobacteraceae; genus Z2-YC6860. The sequence goes on from JAPLPD010000202.1 coordinate 18,259, forward strand.
TCGAAGCCGGCCGCTTCCCCAAGCGCGAAGCCGCCATCGTGCCGCCGCCCGACCGCAGCCACGTGGCGATGGCGGTCAATCTCGACGCCTGCATCCAATGCAATCTCTGCGTCCGCGCCTGCCGCGAAGTGCAGGTCAACGACGTGATCGGGATGGCCGGCCGCGGCCATCTGGAAAAGATCGTGTTCGATCTCGATGACCCGATGGGCGTTTCCACCTGCGTTGCCTGCGGTGAATGCGTGCAGGCGTGCCCGACCGGCGCGCTGATGCCGTCGACGATGGTGGACGAAAACAACGTCTATCTCGGCAAGCCCGACCGCACGGTGGACTCGGTCTGCCCCTATTGCGGCGTCGGCTGCCAGCTCACCTACCAGATCAAGAGCGACAAGATCGTCGCCGTCACCGGCAAGAATGGCCCGGCGAATGCCAACCGGCTTTGCGTCAAAGGCCGGTTCGGCTTCGACTACGTCGCCAATCCGCAGCGCCTGATGAAGCCGATGATCCGCAAGGACGGCGTGCCGAAGGTGCCGCATGAGTTCATCGACCCGTCGAACCCGTGGACGCATTTCCGGGAAGCCACCTGGGAGGAGGCGCTCGACCGCGCCGCCGGCGGCCTGAAGAAAATCCGCGACCGCGACGGCTCCGACGCGCTGGCCGGCTTCGGCTCGGCGAAGGGCTCGAACGAAGAGGCGTATCTGTTCCAGAAGCTCGTCCGCACCGGCTTCGGCACCAACAACGTCGATCATTGCACGCGGCTCTGCCACGCCTCATCGGTGTCGGCGCTGCTCGAAGGCGTAGGCTCGGCGGCGGTGACCGCGACCTTCAACGAGGTCAAGAATTCCGAGCTGATCATCGTCATCGGCGCGAACCCGACCGAGAACCATCCGGTCGCGGCGACCTTCTTCAAGCAGGCCGCCAAGCGCGGCGCCAAGCTCGTCATCATGGACCCGCGCGGCACCGCGATGAAGCGCCACGCCTGGAAGATGATGCAGTTCAAGAACGGGACCGACGTGGCGATGCTCAACGCCATGTTGAACGTCATCGTGACCGAAAGGCTGTACGACCAGCAATACATCCAGACATACGTCGAGGGCTTCGACGCCTGGAAGGAAAACATGAAGGACTACAGGCCGGAGGCGATGGCGCCGATCTGCGGCAGCGACGCCGACACCTTGCGCGAGGTCGCGCGCGCCTACGCTCGTGCCGAAAGCTCGATCATCTTCTGGGGCATGGGCGTCTCCCAGCACACCCACGGCACCTACAACGCGCGCTGCCTGATCGCGCTGGCGCTGATCACCGGCCAGGTCGGCCGCCCGGGCACCGGGCTGCATCCGCTGCGCGGCCAGAACAACGTGCAGGGCGCGTCGGACGCGGGCCTGATCCCGATGTTCTTCCCCGACTACAAGTCGGTTGAGAATCCGGAAATCCGCGGCCAGTACGAGAAGGCGTGGGGCGTGAAGCTGCCGCCCAAGCGCGGCGCGACCGTCGTCGAGATCATGGACGCAGTGCACGCCGACGAGATCAAAGGCATGTATATCGAGGGCGAAAATCCGGCGATGTCCGACCCCGATCTCAATCATGCGCGTCAGGCCTTGGCGCATCTCGAACATCTCGTGGTGCAGGACCT
>JAPLPD010000004.1 GCA_026400395.1 Alphaproteobacteria bacterium
CAAACCCCAAGCCTCGCCATCCGCACCACCGCGCCGGCGTCATTCGCCAGCCTGCTATCCCGCGCGCCCACAACCATCAGGCGAGCCGCCCCCCGCGCCCGATCCGCGCCCCGCACCACGTGATGAATTTTTCGGGCTAGCCGCTTAAGCCGATGACCACTCCAGACCAGCGCCGCCGGTGGGATTGCCACCTCCGGTCGGCTACGCCGACCTACGGCGGCAATCCCACCGGCGATCAGCAATGATTTTCCACCACCAGCGCGGACGTTAACCCCCACCGCCAAGGCGCCTGCCGAACGGCTGGTGCGCGACATTCGCCGTGCGACCCGCAAGCACCATTCTGCCGAGGACAAGATCCGCATCATGTTGCGGTGGTTGGCGCCAAAGCACTCAGCATCAAAGAGAACTTGCTGGATGGGTTCTCAGAACGGGGTCATCGGAGGTGTTCCGCTATCTCTGCCAGCCCTAAACTACCAACAAGGACACGACTTTGTCTCCCCCCATCTTGACTCGTCGGCAAATCTAAGGAAAAATGTGTCGTCGTTATAATCTTGCATCTTGTCCGGCACGCAGGCGGACACTTGACATAGCGGAGTTGCGGCAGTGCTGAGATTTCTCTTTAATCGCTCAAGACGCGACCAAGAACGAAAATCCAGTGTATTAGACCTCGGAAATCTGGCGCGCGATAACAAGCAATGGGCGACTGCGGCCAGTTTATATGAAAAACATCTCATGAATCATCATGACGATTATCAAATCTGGACCCAATTGGGAAACACTTCTAAAGAAGCGGCGCTTCAGGCTCTTGAGGTTGCTCAGCAAGCCTATATGCGCTCGATTGATATTGTTTCTTCCGAGGCCGATGCATGGATGCAAATGGGTCACCTTTTGAAAGTACGTGGTCGGTTAGAGGAGGCGCGCAGCGCCTATAGGCGCTGCGCGCAGATTGATCCGAACTACCAAGAAATCCAGCGCGAGTTGGAAGACATCTCGAAACGGATCGAGGCGATCTCCAGTCCGCAGGCCACGTTGGGCCGCAACGCCGGCGGCGAGGCCCTTTTGGGCGCCACGCTCAAAGATCAAATGGCAGCGTCCGAAAAGCTAGATTGGGAACCGCCGCCTGCCGTCGCTAACGAGCAAGCGTGCGCCCTGAAGGCGCGCACGGACGATCTAGGTCCAGAGCACGCACAAGTCACTGCCGAAATCCAATGTGAAATCCGTGGCAATGTGATGCCCGTTGATGTCGTAATCGCTATGGCGGAAGGATCAGCTCAAGTCGCGCACGCGGGCGGGGCGATCCAAGAGTCCGCACATGAAATTCTAGCCGAGACTGCGGCCACACTCGATAGCTCCGGCGGAGGCGTAAATGAAGCGGCAATGATCAATTTACGAGTCAGCGAGATGGCTCAGAACGATTTCAATTTCCACTCCAGCATCGTGCTCGGATCGGGGCTTTTCGACGAGTACTACTACGCCAACCGCTATGAAATTAAGGAGAAAACTCCGACGGCCGCCATAGAGCATTATTTATTATGGGGTTATCGAGAAGGCAAATCTCCGCACCCTCTGTTTGATCTATTTCACTTTCACAAAGGCCTCGCGCCGAACGACCGTGGCGGAGAACCGATCGCACATTACCTTGCGAGGGGTGGCAATTGCACCGTATCCCCAAGCGAGTATTTTGATGCGGAATGGTATGTGGCTTCTTATCCCGAAGTGGCGAGCCAGAGCCTTCCGCCATTAGTTCATTACTTGCGGATAGGTCATCTCAAGGAATATCGACCACTGCCTTACTTCGATGTCGTTGGCTTTAAACAAAGGCGAAAGGGTGTAGATTTTCTTTCCTGCAGCCCGCTCTACGTGTTCGTCAGGGAGTTGTCGCAATGGGATAACCTCGCTGAGCGGAAATCCACCCTGTGGTCCTTCGATGAGTTTTGCGCCTCCAAAGGCCGGCTCGAGACCTTGTCGGCTGTTTGCAATACGTTCGAGTGAGGGAATTCATACGATGGGCGGTAGCGATGCGGCGCACGCAGGCGAAGAGCCTGACAACCCCTTAGTCACCATTATTACGAGAACTTACGGTCAGCGCGGTGCGTTGTTGGCCGGCGCCGCGAGGAGTGTGATCGCGCAGAGCTACCGCCCTATCGAATGGCTCGTCGTCGAAGACGGTGACGGTGAGGCAGATAAAGTCATTCGCGCTCTTGACTTGCCGCCAGGCCTGACTTGCCGTGTCATCCACAATCCCAAACGCGGCCGGGCCGCCGCCGCGAATGCTGGACTGAAAAACGCTTCGGGCGAATTTCTGTGCTTTCTGGACGACGACGACGAGCTCTTTTCCCATCACGTGTCGACGCTCATGGGGCTATTTGACAAGCACCCAATCGCGGCGGCCGCGTATTCTGCTTCCCTCGAGAGTACCGACCGCCAAGCCCTAGGTCAGGCGCCTGGTTGGGGCAGCGAGAAGGTGTTCTTGGTGCCGCTTGCCAGCACGTCTGAGTTTTTGGAGCGCAACGTTGTGCCGATCCACGCGATCTTGTTTCGGCAAGAATATGTCGCTCATAAACGCATGGTCGAATCTCTAGACGCATTGGAAGATTGGCTGTTCTGGATTGAGCTGTTGCTGGAAACCAAGGTTGTTTGGACGCCCGAAATCACGAGCAGATATTTCGTGCCCTCAGACCAAGCTAAGTTAGCCCAACGTAGGGAAGAACATTTGGCCATGGAACAAAATTACATAATGCAACGAGATTCATTTTTGACCGAACGAGGAGTATGGCGCCTGAGTCAAGTCGTCAACGACGGCCGGGATCTGCTCAAGGCCGCGGTCTCAGTAGCGAAAGTTCATGAAATTACCGAAGTTAATGTACGGAATACATGAGTATTTAAATGATCAGCGAAAGCCCAAATTGGCATACTCTCGAAGATGCTCTCTCGCCACGGACCTTGCATCCGTCGCGCGTACCTCACGCATTGCGATCCCACAAGCGCAGAGGCAAAGTAGTCGTGTTCACCAGCTTGTCGCGACTCTATCTCCCTAAGGCCCGTCTCTTCGCCGCCTCGCTGCGAAAATTCAACCCGGATTGGGAATACCATATCCTCATGAACGATAGCTGGCCCGACGATGAAGGATCGGAGTTGGAAAATGTCGATCTGATCGTCCCCATCCGCCAATTGGCGATAGATCGCAAGCACGGGTGGATCTTTGGCCAAGACGCCGAGGAGCTTTGTTGCGCGTCCAGACCGTTCTATTTCTTGGAACTGCTAAAGCACGGTTACGAACACGTCTTCTTTTTCGACCCGGACATCGAGGTGTTTTCGTCGCTGACGCCGCTGCTCGATGAACTCAAGGACGCGTCGATCCTATTGACACCGCATATGAACGCGCCGGCCAAATCCGATGCCGAAATCTATTACAGCGAAATGTCCGTACTCGCCCACGGCGTCTTCAATCTCGGGTTTTTGGGGGCCCGCAACACGAGTGACGCGCGCAAGGTGATTGAGTTTTGGCGCCATCGTCTGACCCGATACAGTCTCAAGGAGCACGCCAAGGGTCTTTGGACAGATCAAAAATGGTTCAACCTAGTGCCTGTCTTTTTCGATGGCGTCAAAGTCTTGAGTCATGCGGGTTGCAACGTATCCTCCTGGAACATCAGCAACCGCCCAATCACAGGTCGCGGCGGCGATCTATATGCCGGCGAATGCCAATTGTTATTTTTTCACTTCTCGGGTTTTGACAAAGGCGTGCCAAAACGCATGTATGAAATTTTTCGCTCATACAATTCTGATTTAGAAATATTGTTCGATTCATATCAGAATAAGCACAGATATTTTGTGGATAATACACCGATCTCAAAAATCGATTGGATTTTTTCAAACTACGATAATGGAGAAAAAATTTCATTTGGTGCGCGGAGGTTCTATCGGGGAACGCTAGACAATCGCCTGAAATATAGGGCGCCATTCTATTGTGAATCCAAGCCGTCTTTTTGGGCTGACGCCGCCCATTTGGGCTTTGAGTGGATCAACAATGAGTATGATCCGCCCCAACGGCTCGTTCGTCACTTCTAGGTGGTGTCCTGCGCCCCGAGAATCCCTCCATTTTCGGGTAGAGTCCTCCTGATGAGGAGGCATGGAGATGCGGCGGAGCAGGTTTACGGAGGGGCGGATCATCGGCCTTTTGCGGGACCAGGAGGCCGGGTCGACGACGGCGGATGCGTGCCTTCGTCACGGGATCAGCCCGGCGACGTTCTATAAGTGGAAAGCTCAATACGGCGGCCTGCAGGTGTCGGAGGCGCGACACCTGCGCGTGCTGGAGGCAGAGAACGCGCGGCTCAAGAAGCTGCTGGCTGCCGCGATGCTGGACAACGCGATGCTGAAAGACGTGGCGTCAAAAAAGTGGCGACGCCCGACGCGCGGCGGCAGGCCGTGGCGCATCTGCGTGCTGCGCATGCGGCGAGCGAGCGTCGGGCGTGCGTTGTGTTGGGCGCGGAGCGCAGCGTGGTGCGGTATCGGGCGCGGCGGGGCGATGATGCCGCGGTGCGCGGCCGGCTGCGGGCGCTGGCGGGCGAGCGCCGGCGGTTCGGCTATCGCAGGCTCGGCGTGCTGCTGGCGCGCGAGGGCGTGATGCTGAACCACAAGAAATTACGGCGGCTGTATCGGCTAGAGAAGCTCCAGGTGCGCCGGCGTGGTGGCCGCAAGCGCGCACTGGGCATACGCGCGCCACTGGTGCCGGCGATTATGGCGAACCAGCGGTGGTCCTTGGATTTTGTCTCCGACGCGCTGTCGGATGCGCGGCGGTTCAGCGTGCTGTGCGTGGTGGATGACTGCACGCGGGAGAAACTGGCGCTGGGCGCGGACACGTCGTTGTCGGGTCAGCGGGTAGTGCGGGAGCTGGACGCGATCGCGGCTGAGCGGGGCTATCCCGAGGTGGTGGTGAGCGCCAATGGCACGGAGCTGACCAGCATGGCGGTTCTGGCCTGGGCACAGAGGCATGGCGTGACCTGGCACTATATCGCGCCGGGCAAGCCGATGCAGAACGCCTATGTGGAGAGCTTCAATGGCAAGCTGCGGGATGAATGCCTGAATGAGGTTTTGTTTACCTCGCTGCGGCACGCACGAGCGGTGCTGGCGGCGTGGCGGTGGGACTACAACGAGGTCAGGCCGCATTCGGCGCTGGGCGGTCGGGCGCCCGGCTCGCTGAGGATGCCGCCGTGCTCGCCTGTATCAAGGCCGCTGCGCGCCGGCTACGCCGGTGTCCTGCGGCCAGCCTTGACCCAGGCTGCGCGCGACGGCCTGGATGCTTGTGGCCGGGACGGGGAAACGCGCCTCGACCAAACCGAGAAACATCGTGACGGTGGGCGTGGCGGTGAACCAGGACTCCGTCTTTGAGTGGAGGGGAGTTGGGGCGCAGGTCACAGCCAATACACGTCGCTGGCCTTCGGCAAACGCTGCGGCGAGGCCGGGGTGCGGCCTTCCATGGGCTCGGTCGGTGATGCCTACGACAATGCGATGGCCGAGAGCTGGGACTGTCGGGAATTTCGTGTGTGTTCGGTCATGATGGGAAAGAAGGAGGTCCCCCATGGCCAGACGGAAAGAGCCACAGATACCTGATGCGATCCTGGATCAGTTGCTATCCGGGACGGCGGCCAGCACGGCGTTCGACCGAGGCGGGGTGCTGGACCAGCTCAAGAAGGCGCTGGCGGAGCGAGCGCTGAACGCGGAGATGGACCACCACCTGGCGGGCGATGGCGGTGCCGGGAACAGCTGCAACGGCTATGGCCGCTAGAGCGTAGTGACCGACAGCGGCCGGATCGCGCTGGAGGTTCCGCGGGACCGGCAGGGCAGCTTCGACCCGCTGCTGATTGCTAAATACCAGCGGCGCTTCCCCGGCTTCGATGACAAGATCATCTCGATGTATGCCAGGGGGATGAGCAGGCGCGAGATCGCGGGCCATCTGCTGGATCTATACGGCATCGAGGTTTCGGCGGACCTGATCAGCACGGTCACGGACGCGGTGCTGGACGAGATCGCCACCTGGCAGGCGCGTCCGCTGGAGCCGATCTACCCGCTGGTTTTCTTCGACGCGCTGCGGGTGAAGATCAGGGACGAGGGCCTGGTCCGCAACAAGCCGGCCGCATCGTCCCCGTCGCCGTCACGTATCCATCCGGCCAAGGCCGCAGGCGGTTGTTGATCAGGCGGCTGCTGCCTGCTGAGCCTTTGCGTTCGTCCAGTTCCACGGCAGCAGCTCATGCGTATCCATCCGGCCAAGGCCGCAGGCGGTTGTTGATCAGGCGGCTGCTGCATGCTGAGCCTTTGCGTTCGTCCAGTTCCA
>JAPLPD010000251.1 GCA_026400395.1 Alphaproteobacteria bacterium
CCGCCGCCATCAAATCACGCCGAGTGAGCACCCATTCCTCCCGATTTCTTTTTTTTCAGGCGCCGCCTTCACGGATCGGCGGCACGAAGGCCAGCCCGGTATCCCAGGGGAAATAGATCCAGGTGTCCTGCCAAACCTCGGTGATGAAGGTATCGACCAGCGGCCGGCCCATGGGCTTGGCATAGACCGTCGCGAAATGCGCGCCGGGCAGCAACTCGCGCACCACCCTGGCGGTCTTTCCGGTATCGACCAGATCATCGACGATCAGCACACCCTTGCCGCCGAGTTTGGTGACAGCGTCCGTCACGCCCTTCAGGACGTGGAGTTCACCTTGCTTGGTGTAGTCGTGATAGCTCTCGACACAGACCGTCTCGATCAGCCGCACGTTGAGTTCGCGCGCGACGATGGCCGCCGGCACGAGACCGCCGCGGGTAATCGCAACGATCGCCAAGAACGGACCCGACGCCGCGAGCCGCCACGCCAGCGCACGCGCGTCGCGGTGAAACTGATCCCAGGACACCGGAAATGCCTTATCCGGCAACGCTTGCGGCTCGGCCATGAAGTCCCCCTGTGCGCCCCCGCGCGTCTTTACGCGCTCTGCCGCAGGCTGGCGTGCACCTTGGTCAGCATCGCCTCGACGGCGGCCTTGGCCGCGGCGAGTTTCTGCGGATCGCGCGAGCGCACCACGAGATTAGTGTTGGGCTTGCCATCGTCCTGGAACGGATAGCTGCCGATCATCACATCGGGATGCGCCTTGGCGATTTCGCCCAGCGGCCCGCCGCATTTTCACGCCGGTCTTCAGGGTCGGCGCAACCTCATCGAGCATCGCCTGCATGATGGTCGGCACGCCGGCCATCACATGCACGTTGCCGATGCGAAAGCCCGGCGCCGCCGACACCTTGTTCAGGATCAGGTCGGCGCCCTTCGGGATGCGCGCCATCCGCAGCCGCGCCTCGTTCAAGTCCTTCTCGGCGATGCGCGTCAGCAGCAGCGCCTTGGCGCGCGGATCGACGTCGATGGACACCCCGAACGCCTTGGCGACGCAATCGGCGGTGATGTCGTCGTGGGTCGGCCCGATGCCGCCGGTGGTGAACACATAGGTGTAGCGGTTACGCAACGCATTGAGCGCGGTCACGACCTCTCCCTCGATATCGGGCACCACGCGCACCTCGCGGATGTCGATGCCGATATTGGTGAGGTATTCGGCGATGTAGCCGATGTTCTTGTCCTTGGTCCGCCCGGACAGGATTTCGTCGCCGATCACCAGAATCGCGGCGGTGATAACCTTCGCGCCACCCTTGGCGCCCGTCGTGTCGTTCATTGGCCCACTCCAGCGGCCTCATCCTGTAGCGCGGACGCCCCGCCCGCTCAAGCCGACGGCCTCGCTCAAATTGCCGTTTTCACGGGCTTTTTCGCCCCCGTTGCCGGGCCGTCATGAGCATCGCTATAAACGACCCCGGACGGAGGGGTTCAATGACCTATTGCTGCGGCATCCTGGTGCGCGACGGAATGGTGATGATCGCGGACACGCGCACCAACGCCGGGCTCGACAACATCTCGACCTTTCGCAAACTGAACGTGTTCCGGACCCCCGGCGAGCGGGTGCTGGCGCTCACCTCCTCCGGCAACCTGTCGATCAGCCAGTCGGTGGTCGCCCTGCTCAACGAAGGCATCGAGAATCCCGGAGGCGGCGAAGCCGCCACCTTGATGAACGCGCCGACCATGTTCCAGGCAGCGCAACGGATCGGCGAAGCGATCCGGCGGGTCCATCACATCGAAGGCCCGGCGCTGGAGGCCTCCGACGTCAAGTTTGAGGTGTCGTTCCTGTTTGGCGGCCAGATCAAGGGCGATAAGCTCCGGCTCTACATGATCTATTCCGCTGGCAATTTCATCGAATGCACGGTCGATACGCCCTACCTGCAGATCGGCGAACACAAATACGGCAAACCGATCCTCGACCGGGCGGTCCGCTACGGCATCGACATCTATGACGGCCTGAAGATCGCCCTGCTGTCGATGGATTCCACCCTTCGCTCCAACCTCGGCGTCGGCATGCCGATCGACGTGACTGTGGTCCGCCGCGACGTCTGCGATGCCGAGTTGATCTATCGGATTGAGCCCGGCGAGCCCTATTTCCACGACCTCAGCGAGCGCTGGTCGGCGGCCCTGCGCGCCGCCCACATCGCGATTCCGCGCCCTCCCTACGTGACCAAGACCTGAATCCTGGCGCGGACGCTAACTGCCGGTTAACTCCGTGGCGTGAAATGCAGCACGGTCCGCGCAACCATGTCCTGGCGGCCCATTCCGCAAGCGAATGGCAATTATTGTCCCATAAATTGCCGCAATCGACGCAGGCAATTCTCGGAGCACTATTGTGTCAGGCGTTGCACACTCGCGGCTGCACGGCGCGCGAGCGGCTTCCAAGCCGACCCAATGGAACCGGACCCGCCTTGGCGTGCTAGTGCCGCTAGGCGCGGTGGTCGCAGTGGCTATCGTTTGCATCGTGGTCGCGGCGCTCACCTCGGCGCAACGCGCCGATGATGTCGCCCTCGAACGTGAACGGCAGCTGCTCGCCCGGGCCATCGTCAACCAAGGCGAATGGTCGCTGGTCCGGCTGAAGAACCTGATGCGAACCAGCGAGGCGGTCAGCGCCGGTGACATCAACGAGTTGCCTTCGCTGATCCAAATGCGGCTGCGCGCCTGGCTCAGCCCGGTGGGCGACCACGATCTCGTGCTGGTGGCGGACTCCTCGGGCGGCATCGTCTATACGCAGCCCGGCCCCAATCTCGTCGATCCGGAACGATCGAAGGCGGCGCTCTCGCGGGCTCACGACATCGTCGAGTCCATGCGAGCTCCAATGGCCCCCATGCCGGCTGGCGTCGTTCGCCTGCTCGGCGGCGCCCCGTCGGCGAGCCACGGCGGCGTGACCGAAGCGGTGTTCCTGCTCACCATCCTCGACCGTCTGAACCTGTTCACCGTGGCGCGTATCGGCGAAGCCGCCAATGCGCCCTCACCTATCGTGCTGACGGTCCGCACCATCGATCAGGACGTGCTGAACCGGGTCGGTGAACGGCTTCAACTCGCCAATCTGCGGATGATCGGTGGCGCCAAGCCGGACGGCGACAATCTTTATGAGTTCAACGACGCCGACAGCCAACCGGTCGTTCGCTTCGCCTGGCTGCCGCAGAAGCCCGGCGCCGAAATCCTAGGCTCTGTCATCCCGTTCATCGGGATTGCACTCGGAGGCTTCTCGCTGCTCGCCGCCCTGGTCCTGCGCTACATGCGCGCGACCGCTGCGATGATCGCCGCCGGCGAAAACCGGCTCCGGTATCTGGCCCTGCACGACTCGCTGTGCGGCCTGCCCAACCGCAATTTCTTCAGCGACCGGCTGGAAGAGGCCATCGCCGACATCAAAATTGGCGGACCGACGGGGGCGGTGTTCTACATCGACCTCGACCATTTTAAGGACGTCAACGACACGCTCGGACATCCGATCGGCGACGAACTGATCCGCAACGTCACTTTGCGGCTGTCGCGCATCATTCGCGACGATGACCTGGTGGCACGGCTGGGCGGCGACGAATTCGCGGTGATCACCGTTGCCTCAGCCGATAACGCCGCATTGCACACGATCGCGAGCCGCATGATCGCGGCGCTGAGCTCCCCCTACTCGATCGGCGGGCACACCATCGTCATCGGCGCCAGCATCGGCATCGCCGTGATCGACCGGCACTCGGTCGGCTCGGCCGATATCATGCGCTACGCCGACATGGCGCTGTATCGTGCCAAGAATGAAGGCCGTAACCGCGCCTGCGTTTATGACGCTGTGATGGATGCCGACCTCTCGCAGCGCAAGCTAATCGAGCAGGAGTTGCGCGAGACCATCGACAATGACGGCCTGAAGGTGGTCTACCAGCCGATCTTCAACGCCAGCGGCGAGACGGTCATCGGTGTCGAAGCGCTGGCACGCTGGCCGCACGCGACGCGCGGCTTCATTCCGCCGAGCGAATTCATCCCGATCGCCGAGCACTCGGGCCTCATAATCGAACTCGGCACCAAGGTGCTGCGGCAGGCCTGCCTCGATGGCTTGGCCTGGCCGGGCATCACGGTTTCCGTCAATGTCTCGCGACTGCAATTCCGCCGGCTCGATTTCGTCAACATGGTCGAGCAGGTCCTCTACGAGACGGGATTCGATCCGGTGCGTCTTGAGCTCGAGCTCACGGAGTCCACGCTGCTGGGCAACGTGGAAAGCGCGGAAGCCGCCATGCACAAGCTCAAGGCGCTTGGAGTGCGGTTTGCGCTCGATGACTTCGGGACCGGCTATTCGAGCCTGCTATATCTGCGCCGTTTTCCGTTCGACAAGCTCAAAGTCGATCGGACCTTCGTGCATAACATCGAAAGGACCGCCGACGCCGCCGCGATCGTTCACGCGGTGATCAGCCTTGGCCGCGGCCTCGGCATGAAGGTGACGGCGGAGGGCGTCGAGACCGCCGAACAGCACCTGTTCCTGCGCGCCGCCGGCGTGCACTACATGCAGGGCTTCCGCTTCAGCCGGCCGGTCGAGCCGCTGGCGGTTACCGCCCGGATCCTCAACCCGGGCGTCTATCGCACCATCGAAGGCGACGCCAAGGCCGCACTCGCGGGCTGACCTCTCCTGATCGGCCAATCGAGTTCGCCATCCCCCTTCGGCTAGCATTGGCCGGGCTTGACCCGGCCATCGACGTCTTGCTTCTGTCGTCGGCGAACCACGATGAGCATTTCCGGGAGGGAACCATGGCAGAGCAGAAGGTCGCGATCGTAACGGGAGCCGGCACCGGCATCGGCAAGGCGGTGTCGCTGGCGCTCGCCAAGGACGGCTATGCCGTCGTGCTCGCCGGCCGCCGCGCCGACAAGCTCGACGAGACCGCCAAGGAGGCCGGCAACGCCAAGACGCTGTCGGTGCCGACCGACGTCAGCGATCCGGAATCGATCAAGGCGCTGTTTGCCCGCACCAAGAAGGAATTCGGCCGCCTCGACCTGTTGTTCAACAACGCCGGCATCGGCGCGCCCGCTGTGCCGATGGAGGAATTGCCGCTGGAGACCTGGAAGAAGGTGGTCGACACCAACCTCACCGGCATCTTCGTCTGCACCCAGGAGGCCATCAAGATCATGAAGGCGCAGACGCCGAAGGGCGGCCGCATCATCAACAACGGTTCGATCTCGGCGCACACCCCGCGCCCGCGTGCCGCCGCCTACACAGCGACCAAGCACGCCGTCACCGGCCTCACCAAGCAGACCGCGCTGGATTGCCGCAACGACATGATCCTGTGCAGCCAGATCGACATCGGCAACGCCGCGACCCCGCTCACCGACCGCATGGTGCAGGGCGCCGGCGTGCTGCAGCCCGACGGCAGCATGGCAATCGAAGCGCGCATGAGCGCCGACGATGTCGGCCGCGCGGTGGTCTACATCGCCAACCTGCCGCTCGACACCAACGTGCTGTTCATGACGGTGATGGCCAACGGCATGCCGTTCGTCGGGCGAGGCTAGGCAGCATGAGGCGGCGGGCGTTTCTCGGTGCTCTGGGCGGCGCTGCGGTCGCGCCGTTTGCCGGCCCGTTCGCTGCGAATGCGCAAGCGATGCCAGTGCTCGGATTTCTCGACAGCAGATCGTCGGAGGCAATGGCGAGCCGTCTCAGTGCATTCCGCCAGGCCCTGAGAGAAGCCGGATTTGTTGAGGGTGAGAACCTAAAGATCGAATACCGTTGGGCGGAGAATCAAGTCGACCGCCTCCCCGAGATGGCGGCCGATTTGGTCCGCCAAAAAGCCGCTGTGATTGTTACGACGGGCGGCCCTCCCGCCGCGCTGGCGGCCAAAGCCGCCACCACGACGATCCCTGTCGTATTTCTGGTCGGAGAAGACCCGACCCGGCTCGGTCTTGTCAGCAGCCTCACCAGACCGAGCGGCAATCTCACCGGGATCAATCTATTCGCCAACGAGTTGGAGGCCAAGCGGCTGGAACTGCTGCACCAGTTGGCGCCCCAAGCCGCTCGCATTGCCGTTCTCGTCAATTCGGCCGATGGCTGGAATACCGAGACCACGTTGCGCGATGTCGGGGCCGCTGCTCGCGCGATCGGCCTGCAGATTCAGATTCTGAGGGCCAGCACCGCGGCTGAGATCGCTGAGGCCCTGTCGGCGACACGGCAGGAGAGACCCGACGCCCTGTTCGTGGCATCCGCCGCCTTCCTGAACACCCGCCGTGTCCAATTGGCTCAACTGGCGGCGTTTCACCGGCTGCCCTCGGCCTATGCATTCCGCGAAGCCGCGGAGGTCGGCGGGCTGATGAGCTATGGACCCAGCATCTTGGATGCCTACCGTCAGTTGGGTGTCTATGCGGGGCGTATTTTCAAGGGCGTCAAACCCGTGGACCTGCCCGTGATGCAAGCGTCGAAGTTTGAACTCGTCATCAATTTGACGACTGCAAAGCTGCTCGGGCTCAACCCGCCGCCTTCGCTGCTCGCCACCGCCGACGAAGTGATCGAGTGAACACCTGATACTGTCGCACTCGGCGCACGAGGCAGGACCTGCTATCGGCGCAATCAACTACACGCCCTGGTTCGCCAGCGCGGCGTGGATTTGCGCCACCACCGCGGCGCCCTCGCCGATCGCCGCGCCCACCCGCTTGGTCGAGCCTGCCCGCACGTCACCGATCGCGAACACGCCGGCGACGCTGGTTTCCAGCGACAGCGGCGCGCGTCCGATCGGCTCATCGGTCGGCGCGAAATCGGCGCCGGTCATGACGAAGCCTTTGCCGTCCACCGCCACGCGCTTGGCGAGCCAGTCGCCGTTCGGATCGGCGCCGATGAACAGGAACAGGTGCCGCATCGTATAGGTGTTCACGTTGCCGGAATCGAGACCGCGGAATGTCGCCGCGCTGAGCGCCCCGGACGGATCGGCTTCGAGCGCAATCACCTCGGCGCCGGTGTAGATCGTCACGTTGGGCAGCGCCTTGATGCGGTCGATCAGATACCGCGACATCGTCGTCTCGATCGGACGGCGGACGACCAAGTGGATGTTAGCGCACAATGAGAATGTCCCCTTTGTGCAAAGTGAGAATGTCCCCTTTTCGAGTTTGATTCGACGGGGCATTGATGGACAGGGGATTACTGACGATGAGCGCGTCGGAGCGCGAACGGGCGGGCGTCGTGCGT
>JAPLPD010000252.1 GCA_026400395.1 Alphaproteobacteria bacterium
CCTGATTGTCGCTCCACGACAATCAAATCACGCGTCACGAAAATATCGCTTGCGTTATCGTCGCGCCGCGACAATCATCTCCTCGCCGCGACCGCCAAAATGGCCATCCTGATTGTCGCGGAGTTCTCATCCAGATTGTCCGCACCGCGCCGACTACGTTGCTCCCCCGTGCCGACGAGATGATCGAATAGTGAGGCTATTTGCTCCGGTGCATAGGCTGCCCACGCTTGACGAATCCAGCCCGACGTTGCTCCGAGGCTCTGTCAAAGTGCTCCTTTGAGCCGATACGATGCCTCTGAGCATCGGTCGGACATGGCAAATCTGCAAATCAAACGAGTCTATGAAGTGCGCTCACCGGCCGACGGGCAGTGCGTTCTGGTAGACCGAATTTGGCCACGCGGTATCAGCAAGGCGAAGCTGGGCGACGTAATTTGGCTCAAGGATGCCGCCCCAAGCACGGAATTGCGCAAATGGTTCGATCATCGTCCGGAGCGCTGGAAGCAGTTCCGTGCTCGCTACGCGGCAGAGCTTGATCGCAACTCCAACACGGTGGCCCAGCTACGCGCCATGTGCATTCGCGGGCCAGTCACGCTCCTCTACTCGGCGCGCGACACGGAACACAATCAGGCGCTGGCACTCGCAGAATATCTTGGGGGCGGCTTTGTCCCGTGAGCCAAGCAGAGGGTAAGATTCCGATGGGGCAGGCGCTGCCACGAGCGCTCGCGGCGTACGTGCCCTTCTATTACGGTTGGATTGTCCTTGCGTGCCTGTGTTGCGCCGGTTTTGCGCGGCAGGGGCCGGCAGTGGCGACCTTGTCGATCTTTGTCGAGCCACTGACCCGCGATTTCGGCTGGTCTCGCACCGCCGTGTCTGGGGCAGTTTCGCTCGGCGGGCTGCTGGCCGCGCTGGTCTCGCCGCTGATTGGGCCGCTGCTCGACCGTCGCGGCTCGCGGCTGGTGTTGTGCGTCGCTGTCTTGATGAACGGCGTCGCCCTGCTGCTGCTCTCGCTGACCCCCTCGTTGTTGGTCTTTATACCTGCTGTTTTGCGTTGCGCGGATGAACTGGGCAGGCCCCTTTGATCTTGGCATCTACGGAGCGCTCAACAATTGGTTCGTTGCACGACGCACCGTAGCGGCCTCGGTCGCGACCCTGGCACAGATGCTGGGGTTGGTGGCGATGCCCCTGATCGCGCAGTTCGCTATATTGCATGATGGCTGGCGCGCCGGCTGGCTTGCGCTAGGTGTCGTGACCCTGGTTGTGGGCTTTGTTCCGGTCTGGCTGCTCCTGGTGCGCCGGCCGGAGGATATGGGCCTCCAGCCCGATCGTGCTGGCTTCGCTATTCAGCCGCCAGGATCAGCCGCCACGCCCCAGGCCGAGCCTAGCTTCTCGCGTAGGCAGGCGATCCGCACGCCCGCCTTCTGGCTCCTGATGCTCTACACGGTGATGGTCTATCCTGTGCAGGCCGGGGTGAGCCTGCATCAGGCGCCGCATCTGGTGGAGCGTGGCCTCGACCCGACCACGGCGGCGATGATCGTCGGAAGCTTTTCGCTCATGTCCGGTATCGCGACGATTGCCTGCGGGCTCTTGCCGAGGCGATTGCCGATCCGTTTCCTGTTGGCGCTGGCGTCAACGATGCTGGCGTTTGGCACATTGCTGATGCCAGGGGTACGCTCGCAGTGGTACTCGCTGCTGCATCTGTCAATATCGATGGTGCATACGCCGTCGATAACGTTACGTCCCGTGATGCACCTGATCTGACTTCCGTGCGAGCAAAGATCAAGGTCAAGGATTTCAAGGGGGCGCTGGCCGAACTCACGCCGATGCTGCAAACCCATCAGCACGCTGACGTTTACAACTTAGGGTCTTCAGGAAAACGAGTGGGTGTTTTCAGCAACTTCAGAGCGCTGGGAGCATGCATGTGAGCACC
>JAPLPD010000346.1 GCA_026400395.1 Alphaproteobacteria bacterium
CTCAACAACAAGATCCGCGTCATCCAGCGGCGCGCCTACGGTCTACGCGACCAGGAATATCTGCGGCTCAAGGTGCTCACATGCATGCTCCCAGCGCTCTGAAGTTGCTGAAAACACCCACTCGTTTTCCTGAAGACCCTATTAAGTGTTATCATTGATAATATTCATCATGGGACCTTGTGATGCCGAGGCCGCTGACCAATCTGGATATCGATCTTGTTCGAACGTTCGTCACCATAGCGAGCGTCGGCAACTTCACGCGGGCAGCTGAAACCTTAAGACGGCAACAATCGACGGTTTCGTTGCAGGTCCAGCGGCTCGAAGATGCGATAGGCAGAAAACTCCTGAGCCGAAGTCCACGTTCGGTGCGTCTGACATCTGACGGAGAGACGTTTCTTGGCTAATGCCAAACGTCTGCTGGATCTCAACGACGAGGTGGTTGCGCGGGTCAAGGAGCCCACCATGCAAGGCACCGTCCGTCTCGGCACTCCTGAAGACTTTGCAACGCGACACCTGCCAAGTGTGTTGGCGCGTTTCGCTCAAGCCTATCCCGCCGTCGCCTTGGAGGTGACATGCGACCTCACGCTCAATCTCATGGAGAGATTCCGAAAAGGTGAGTTTGACCTTGCTCTGATCAAACGCGAGCGTTCCTTGGAGGCGACGGGCATCCGCGTTTGGCGAGAGCCGCTGGTCTGGGTTCGAGCCGACAGGGATTTCGGGGCGGCCGATGGGCCGTTGCCGCTCGTTGTTTCCCCTGCGCCATGCGTTTATCGCAAGAGGGCGACGGAAGCACTCGACCGGGCGCGGCGTCCATGGCGGATTGCCTACACCTGCGGATCGCTCGCCGGATCGTTGGCGGCGGTAAAAGCAGGCTTGGGCATGACTGTGCTACCGAAGGACATGGTCCCATCCGAGTTGCATATCGTCGACGGCAAACCGCTGCCTGACTTGAAAGATACCGAGATCGCTCTTCTCCAGAAGGGAGATTTGTCAGTTCCCGCGCAACGGCTCAAGGAGCACGTCATTCGATCTTTGGGCTGACAGGCAACGGGGTCTCTCGACCCTTGGATATCCCGGCGTCACTTCGATCGCATCGACGCGGTTGGGATAGAACGCCAGGTGCCCCGCGATCTCCTTCATCGCGGGGAACGGCGTCTCGTAGCTCCAGATGGCGTTCTCGGCGGCCTTGTTGCCGACCTTGATGGTGTAATACGAGGCGTCGCCCTTGTACGGGCAGTGGGTCGAGTTGGCGGTGCGCTCGGTCAGCGCCATCTGCGCGTCCTCGCGCGGGATGTAGAACACCGGCTTGTAGGCAGCCTCCTGCAACACCAGCGCGCGCTTCGTATCGGCGACGATCTCGCCGTTGAAGGTCACGCGCACGCGGCCCGTGGAAGGCGTGATGGTGATTGGATGGTCGGGTCCGGGAATCTTCATGACAATCTCGCTTTCACTGCGGCCTGCGTTGCGACTGCGTATCGGCCAGCACGTCGCGGTTGATCTCGGAGATGCTTTTCACACCGCACAGCGCCATGGTGACATCGAGTTCCTTTTTCAGGATATCGATGGCGCGTGCGACGCCGGCCTGACCGCCGGCGCCCAACCCATAAATGTACGGGCGGCCGACAAGGCAAGAGCGCGCGCCGAGCGCCATCGCGCGCATCATGTCCGCGCCGGTGCGAACGCCGGAGTCGAACATCACCTCGATCTCGGAGCCGACCGCGTCCACCACCCGCGGCAGCGACACGATCGCCGACGGCGCGCCATCGAGCTGGCGTCCGCCGTGGTTCGACACGCTGATCGCGTCGGCGCCGGTGGTCACCGCGATCTTGGCGTCATCGACATCGAGGATACCCTTGAGGATCAGCTTGCCGGGCCAAAGACTCTTGACCCATTCCACGTCCTTCCAGCTCAGCGTCGGATCGAACTGGCTCGCGGTCCATTCGGCGAGCGAGTTGATGTTCTCCATGCCCTTCACATGACCGGCCAGATTGCCGAAGGTCTTGCGCTTGCCTTTCAAAATCGAAAGCGCCCAGGCCGGCTTGGTGGCAATGTCGACGATGTTCTTGAACTTGATTTCCGGCGGCACCGTCAGTCCGTTGCGGACGTCGTTGTGCCGCTGGCCCAGCACCTGCAAATCGACGGTCAGCATCAGCGCGCTGCACTTCGCCGCCACGGCGCGCTGGATCAATTCGCGGATGAAGCCGCGGTCGCGCATTACATAGAGCTGGAACCAGAACGGCTTGTCGACCGCTCCGGCGACGTCCTCGATGGAGTTGATCGACATGGTGGACAGCGTGTACGGGATGCCAGCCGCCTGCGCCGCGCGGCAGGCCAGAATCTCGCCGTCGCCGTGCATCATGCCGCCGAGTCCGATCGGGCCGAGCGCCAGCGGCACCGGCGCCGGCTCGCCCAGGATGGTGGTCGCGGTGCTGCGCTGATCGACGTTCACCAGCACGCGCTGGCGCAGCTTGATGCGCTTCATGTCGGAGCGGTTGGCGCGCAGCGTTTCCTCGTTGTAGGAGCCGGCGTCGGCGTACTCGAAGAACATCTTCGGCACGTTGCGCTTCGCGCGCGTTCTAAGGTCGTCGATGCAGGGCATCCGTTTCATGCCGATCCTCCCCGTCCGCGCCCTGGATAGCACGAAATCAGGGCTTGTGAGGATGCCGCAAGTCGGAGACGCCTTACGCACCACCACAGTCGAATGGCTGCCCGCTTGGATGGACAGAGCAGATGGCGGCGAGCTTGTCGTGGCTTTTGGCGGCCTGACGACACACCACGCCAAGACTTTGGGTCGCAATCCATAGGAAAGCGGGCTTATTTTTACCACTTTGAGTTTTTTCGAGTTCGCCCGCTTTACGTTGGCCGGAAAAACGCTAAGCGAAGCGCCGGCACGAACTCCTGGAATTTGATTGTTTATCCGCTGACGCTGCCGGTCATATCGATCTTCAACGTTTCGCCGCTAGAGCGTTTTCCATTTGATTTGGGTCATCACCGGTATCCGGCATGTCGAAAGTAGTTTGCGCACTGCTCGGGCGCAAACGTCTTGAGGAGTTTGCCGATGAGCTTCATCAGAGCGGTGACGGTGCGAGCCGCGCCC
>JAPLPD010000363.1 GCA_026400395.1 Alphaproteobacteria bacterium
TCGAAGTCGCACCCAGGTTGGCGCTTCAGGCGCTCGCCGTAGGGATTATGTTGGCCAGCCTCCCGGCAGAGGCGCGCGTCGTGCCGATGCTGCCGTGGTGGATCGAGCGCACGCTCTTGCTGATGGCGTGCTTGTGGTTCGTCAACCTGACGAACTTTATGGACGGCATCGATTGGATGACGGTCGCCGAGTTCGTCCCGATCACAGCGGGTCTGGCGCTGATCGGGTTCCTCGGCGCGTTGCCGACGCAGGGCGTGGTCGTCGCAGTTGCCCTTTGCGGCGGACTAATCGGCTTTGCACCTTTCAACAAACCGGTGGCGCGCATTTTTCTGGGCGATGTGGGCAGCCTGCCCATTGGACTTCTACTGAGCTGGCTGCTCGTCCTACTGGCCGGAAACGGGCACCTGGCCGCGGCCTTGGTGCTGCCGCTCTACTATCTCGCCGATGCGACGCTCACGCTGCTGCGGCGCATGGCCAACCGCGAGCCATTCTGGCAAGCGCATCGGACCCACTTCTACCAACGCGCGACCGACCACGGCTTTAGCGTGTCCAAGATCGTCGCCCGCGTGTTCGCCGTCAATATAGCGCTGGTCGCGCTCGCGACCGCGAGCGTGGCGTGGCCTGGTCCGCTCAGTGCTACAGTCGCGCTCTGCGGCGGCAGCGTGCTGGTCGGCTGGCTTCTCTATCGATTCTCGCGGAGCAAATCGTGATCCTGGTCACCGGCGCATCGGGTTTTGTCGGCCGTGGCCTGGTCGACGAACTGGCGAGCCTAGGCTATCTGGTGCGGGCCGCTATGCGGAAGCCCGCCGATGTGTTCCCGCGCACGGTCGAGGTGGTGGCGGTGTCGGACCTGACCCGCCCGGTCGAATGGCGCTCTTTGCTCAAGGGCGTCGATACGGTGGTTCATCTGGCAGGCATCGCACACGCCGGGCCCGAAATTGCCGATGACGCCTACGACCGCGTCAATCGGCTGGCAACGGCCGAACTCGCGACCGCGGCCAAGGCCGCGGGCATTCACCATCTGGTGTTCATTTCATCAATCCGAGCGCAGAGCGGGCCATCGTCCGACGTGGTACTCCGCGAGGCCGACGAGCCACGCCCGACCGACGCCTATGGCCGCTCAAAGCTGGCCGCCGAGGACGCCATACGTGCCTCCGGCGTACCATTCACAATCCTGCGGCCGGTGCTGATCTATGGACCAGGCGTCAAAGGCAACCTCGATCGCCTAATCCGTCTGGCGCAGAAACCCTGGCCGTTGCCGCTCGGTTTCTGCCGCAACCGCCGCTCAATGCTGGCCCGCCAGAACCTCATTGGCGCCATTCAGTTTGCTCTGCAGACGCCCTCAGCCAAGGGCGAGACCTACATCGTCGCCGACCCGCGGCCTCTGACACTGGCCGAGATCGTGTCTGCTCTGCGTGCTGGACAAGGACGGCGACCGGGGCTGTTGCCTATTCCGCCGGCACTCATTGCCCTCGCGGCAAATGCCATGGGCCGCGGCGACGATTGGCAGCGTATCGGCGGCGCTATGGTCGTCGACCCCGCCAAACGCGTCCTGGCCGGATGGCGGCCGGCGGTCGACACGCGCTCTGGCCTCGCCGCCCTCACTGCTGACCCGGACTGACGTCAACTGGACCGGCATCAGGCCCCGCTTTGCTCCGCAGGACAGCCCCCGCTGCCACTCCTACCCCGACGACGTAACTCCAGCCTTGAGTAAAATCGAACAAGTGTGAGCCGAATAGTGAACCAATAATATTTTCGGCCACGATCAGAAGCCCAATCCAAGCTACTAGTGCCGGTCCGCTGAATAAAAGTAGGTGGGCTATCCAAAACGCAACAAGTACCACAGTGCCGATCAGCCCGAGCTGAATTGCAACGGCCAAGATCTGATTGTGCGGATTGAAGGCCAGCCATGCCGGTCTTTCCATCAACCGAGACCCTAAACAGGCCACGTATCGAACCTGTCCCATGGCCAAGAATCGGCGCTTCGGCAACGAACCCGATCGACTTTCGCCAAAACTCAAGCCGCTCGCCCGCGCGCGTTCTTGCGCCCTCTGGCTCATAACTCCGAAGTTCACTGACAACATTGAAAACATTGTCTCGCACCGATGGCGTGAACGACCAAACAAGCGCGCCTACGAGGATCGCTGTGAAAAGAAGCCCAACCGCCCCACTCCGACTCAACAGCTTGCCCCCAAACAGCAAGAACAATAGCGGAATTGCGACGAGCGGCGTACGGCTTGGGGTGACGTAGAATACATTCGCCAGAAACGATATGACGAACAGCAGCAGTAAGATCACGATGCCGCGTCGTTGCTCATACAATGCGATCGCCGCAAGTGCGAATGCGCAGAAAGTGAACTCGCCGCTTTGCGCTATGTAGTCTTTGACGGGAATTCCCGCGAAGTCCCGCTTTAGCCATGGCCAGGGTAGATCCGGCCTTAAGGTCAACAGCCACGACAGCGCAAGAAGAACGCCGCAGGATATGAGGAAGCCTTTCAACACCCACGGCGCCCGATCGGAGCGCTGGAACTGAACGATCAGCACGGGAATCACCAGAAGCTTGTGAAATGGGCTGAAGCCGTCCAAGCGTTCCGCCATCGAGACGTCGACCGCCCACAGCATGCCGGCCATTGCGAGCAGCCAGAACAGCACCGGCAGCCCCCCCGCCGCCGTCAAAAGCGTTCGCCGCACTGCGGCCATGCTCAGTGTGGGAAGGACCGCAATGCCCCACAGCACGGCGAGAATGCTGGTCGCGGAGGTCGACCACGGCAGCGAAACCGCGAGCGCGACCGCGAGCCCGTCGGCGATGCGCTCGCTGCGTTCGCGGTCGAACGTCGTGAATACCTGTGTCCAGTTCGCCGTCCCGGTCATGCCCCGCCGCGCGCCTCCATATTGAGGGGCCGCGCGGCCGCAAGCCCGGCGTCGCCCTCAAGACTTGAAATGCCACGGCCGGCGCGCACACGCCGCTCCGCGATCACCTCGGCCAGCCGCTGCTCGTTCTCCGCCAATTGCGAGCGGTCGGCCGCCGGATGCCACAGATGCAAGACGCCGGTGGCGCAAATGCCGTCCTTCCGGCGCACGCCGGTATTCAGCAGCCGCACCAGCAGATCGGAATCCTCCTTGCCCCAGCCGCTGAAGGCGGCGTCGAAGCCATCGACCCGATCGAGATCGGAGCGCCACACCGCGAGATTGCACGAGCGCGCGCCTTCCCACGCCTGCGGCCGCATTTTACGGAGCGGACCAAGCGGCAACCGCAGCACCGGGGCCAGCCGGTTGAGGCCGCCATTCCATCGCTGACCGACCCAGTCCGCGGTGCTCCATGTTTCGACTTCGAGATGTTTGCCCAGCACGGTGTCGGTCAGGCTCGGAGTCATCAGTCCACGGTTACCGGTGACGAACCAGCCACTCTCCGCAAGCCTTCGGTGCGTCGCCACGAAGTCGGGCCGCACCAGGCAATCGCCATCGAGGAACACGCAGTAGGCGCCGCCGCTCACACGGATCGCCCGGTTGCGGATTTCAGCGGCGCGAAAGCCGCGCTGCTCCTGCCCGGCTTCCAGTTCGCGATCAGCGCCGCGGTCGCCGGCCCCGATCCGTCATCGGCCACCACGACCTCGAAGCCACGATCACTCTGGCGTGCCAGCGAACGCAGCACCGCGTCGAGCGCATCCGGCCGGTCGAGCGTCGTCACGATGACGGAAATCAGGTCGGCCACGGTCTGTGCTTCTTTCGCGGTGTGCGGCGCATGTTATGCCGTTCCACGGCGGATATCTGCAATGGCCAAGCGCATGGTGGCCGGGTAAAAAGGCTCACCCACCGGACAATTGCCGCCGCCGCGTTGTCTTTCCTCGCAACCACCCTGGGCTATGCCGAAAATCACCGCCTACATCATCGCCTTCAACGAAGCTGCCAAGATCGAAGCCGCGGTGTCGAGCGTGCTGTGGGCCGACGAGGTCGTGGTCGCCGATTCCAACAGCACCGATGGCACCATCGCGCTGGCGGAGGCGCTTGGCGCCCGCGTGGTCCAGGTGCCGTTTACCGGCTTCGGCGAACTGCGCAACCGCGCCATCGAAGCCTGCCACCACGAGTGGATTTTCAGCCTGGATTCCGACGAGCGCTGCACCGCCGAGGTCCGCGACGAGGTCCTCGTCCTGATCGCAGGGGAGCCTGCGCACGACGCCTACATGGTGCCGCGCCGCTCCTACATGATGGGACGCTGGATCACCGGTTCGGGCTGGTATCCGAACTACCGGCAGCCGCAACTCTTTCGCAAGGGCGCGATGCGCTACAAGCCCGACCCCGTCCACGAAGGCTACGAACTCCTCACCGCAAAGCCGCTCGGCCATCTGCGAAATGCCATCCAGCAGTTTCCGTTCCGGAACATGGAAGAGGTCATCCGCAAGATGAACCGCTATTCGTCGCTAGGGACATCGAAACTCACCGGCAAGCGGGTGACGATGGCGGGCGCGTTCGGCCACGGCCTGTGGTCGTTCATCAAGCATTACATTCTAAAGCGGGGCTTCAAGGACGGCTGGGCCGGGTTCATCATCGCCTTCGGCAATTTCGAAGGCACGTTCTACCGCTATGCCAAACGCTACGAGGAAACTCAGGACTGGAAGCCGCCGGTCAGCGAAACGCTGACACGCTCCAAAAGTTGAGTCGTCAACGGCCCGCCCACCAGTCGGCATAGGCGCGGCGGACGCGGCGCGACACGTTGCGCAACCAGCGGAACGGCAGCGCCAGATAGTATTTGCGAAGGATCTCCCAGCGGTGCGCCGTGGACATGCCGATCGGCTCGTCGGCGGGCACGTACCATCCGTTGTTGCCGATTCGCCGGACCAGCTTGTAGCCGCTCGCCTTCAAGAATCGATGCGTGCGCAGGTGACCGACGTGGTCCTCGACCAGGATCAGGAACGGCTGCCAGCGCCGGAAATCGAAACCGCTCAGCACCTCGGTCTCATGGCCTTCCACATCGACCGACAAAAGATCGATCGGAATTGGCGCCTCCGCCTCCTCCAAGATGCTGTCGAGCGTGCGAACCGGAACCAGAATTGTGTAGGCCGCCTCCGCGCCCGGCGCCATCCTGTCGCGGTCGAGCGCCGAGCGTGCGCCGTCGACGTGCAGGGTCAACGACTGGCCGGCGTTTTGCGGCGACGAGCAGGCGGTGGCGAACACCTTCGCCTTCCGCGCGGTCGTCAGGAACGCGGCGAGATCCGGCTGCGGCTCGACCAGCACACCGGTCCAACCGGTCTGTTCGAGATGCCAGGTCTGCGAGCCTTCCGTCGGATGGTTGGCGCCGACTTCGACGAAAAATCCGGTCTCGCCGCCGAAGAAATCGCGGACGAGCTTTTCCTCTTCCTGGTGGGTCGGATGAATTGCCACGGATCGAACCTTACTTATTGCCGCTTGCGCGTGCGGGATTTTTCGACGATCCGCGTGGTGCTGAATCCCGGCACCAGATCGACCACGATGACTTCGCCGCCCTGCGCCCAGACCACGTCGCGTCCCACCACCTGATCGGGCTTGTAGTCGCCGCCCTTGACCAGAACGGTCGGCTTGATGCGCCGGATCAACTCCAGCGGCGTGTCCTCGCCGAACACCGTCACGAGGTTGACCGCTTCAAGTCCGGCCAGCACCTCGGCGCGCGCCTGCTCGGTCTGGATCGGACGATCCTTGCCCTTGAGGCGCTTCACCGAGGCATCGCTGTTCACGCCCACCACGAGCCGGTCGCAGGCGCCGCGCGCCTGAGCCAGCACCTTGATGTGGCCGGGGTGCAGCAGATCAAACACGCCGTTGGTGAAGCCGATCCGAAGGTCCTGCGCGCGCCATACCTCAAGCCGCGCGTCGAGGTCGCGCCAGTCGAGCACGATCTTTTCCTCGGAAAGTGTCGCCGACGGCAGGATGCTTGCCCGCAGTTCAGCCATCGAGACTGTGGCGGTGCCACTCTTGCCGACCACCACCGAGGCCGCGGCATTGGCGGCCCGCATCGCCGATTCGAAATCCGCTTTCGCCGCCAGCATGACCGCGAGCACGGCGGCGACCGTGTCGCCCGCGCCGGACACATCGCGCACCTTCACCGAATAGGCCGGCACATGGACCGGCTCTGCCCGTCCGGCATGCAGCAGCATGCCGTCCTCGCTGAGCGTCACCAGCACCGCCTGACTCTTCACTGTCGCGGCGAGCGCCTTGGCCGCCGCAGCAATTTCGTTGCCGGTGTCCACCGGGCGGCGCGTCGCCTCCGCCAGTTCCTTACGGTTCGGTGTGATGATGGTGGCGCCGCGGTAAATCGAGAAGTCGCCGCCCTTGGGATCGACCACGACCGGCTTGCCGAGTTTTTTGGCGCGATCGATGACCGCTCGGATCAGTTTCGGCGTCAGCGCGCCCTTGGCGTAGTCCGACAGCACCACGGCCCCCGCCTTCGGCAGCAGCTTGAGCGCCTGCTTGATCAGCGCGGCTTCGATTTTAGCATCGACGGGCCGCGCCAGCTCCCAGTCCGCGCGCAGCAGATGCGTCGAGAAGTGCTCCGACACAAAGCGAAGCTTCCGCGTCGTCGGCCGCGACGGATCGACCACGAGATGGGAGGCGATGCCGCGCTTGTTCTGGTTGAGCTCGGATCGCAGAATCTCGCCGGTCACGTCATCGCCGATTACGCCGACGAACAGGCATTTCGCACCGAGACTTTCGATGTTGCGCGCCACATTGCCCGCGCCACCGACGATCACGTCCTCGCGGCTCACCCGAAGCACCGGTGCCGGCGCCTCCGGAGATATGCGCGAGACATCGCCATACACGAAGTCGTCGAGCATCAGGTCGCCGATGCAGAGCACGGTCTGCCGGCCGATCTCGGTGAGCCGTTTTTCGAAATCGAACATCAGCGATAACGATCCGCGGTGTTGAGGAATCCGGTGACGTAGCGGCTCACGCCATCCTCCAGCGAGGAGAATCCGGCGTTGTAGCCCGCGCGAAGCAGGTTCTCGACCTTCGCCTCGGTGAAATACTGATACTGACCACGGATGTTCTCCGGCATGTCGACGTATTCGATCCGAGGATCGAGGCCGAGCGAGCGAAACAGCGCCGAGATCAGATCGCGGAAGCTGCGCGCCTTGCCGGTGCCCGCGTTGAAGATACCAGACACCTGCGGCGTCTCCATCAACCAGCGCACCACCGCCACCGCGTCATCCACATAGATGAAATCGCGCCGCTGTTCGCCATCGCCTATGCCATCGCGATGGGACTTGAACAGACGCACAGTGCGGCCGGCCTTGGCGTCGTCGAACCGCTTGGCGACGAGGCTCATCATCTCGCCCTTGTGGTACTCGTTGGGCCCAAACACGTTGAAGAACTTCAGCCCCGCCCATTGCGGCGGCAGCTTTGCTTTCTTCACCGAACGATCGGCCACCACCTGATCGAACAATTGCTTGCTCCAGCCGTATAAATTCATCGGCTTGAGCTTTTGCAGCGCCTTGGGCGACCAGTCGTCTTCGAAGCCCTCGTTGCCATCGCCATAGGTCGCCGCCGACGAGGCGTAGATGAACGGCACCCGTGCCTCCGTGCACCAGTCGAGCAGCCGCAGCGACGTGCGAAAGTTGTTCTCGGTCACCAGGTCGGCGTCGGTCGCCGTGGTGTCGGAGATCGCGCCCATGTGGATGACGGAATCGAGCTTGCGGCCGTCGAGCCAGCGCATCAGATCGGCCGGCGCGACCACGTCCGCCACCTGCCGCTTGGCGAGGTTACGCCACTTTTCGTCGGTGCCGAGCACATCATTGACGACGACATCGGATCGCCCGGCCTCATTGAGAGCCGCGACC
>JAPLPD010000096.1 GCA_026400395.1 Alphaproteobacteria bacterium
CAACAACAAGATCCGCGTCATCCAGCGGCGCGCCTACGGTCTACGCGACCAGGAATATCTGCGGCTCAAGGTGCTCACATGCATGCTCCCAGCGCTCTGAAGTTGCTGAAAACACCCACTCGTTTTCCTGAAGACCCATTTTTTTAAGTACGGTCGAGTTTTCAAATCACGATATCTTTGTTTCGGAAGCCTTCGGCGTCAAGGCGACGTCGTCGGTTTCCTCTAGCGCCAGCCCCTTCACCACGGCCTCATGGCCGAACTTGCCGCGAACGCGGTCCATGGCGCGTTCGGCGGCGGCGCGGCGCTCGCCGGACTGGTCGATCAGATCGGCCGGGTCGGCGTCCTCGGCATCGGCGAGGGCACTCACGCCGACGCCGAGCAGGCGGTAGCGGGTGCCGTTGATCTCGCGCTCGAGCAGTTCGCGCGATGCTTCAAATATCTTGCCGGCAAGCTGCGTTGGATTTTCCAGCGATCGCGAGCGGGTGAGGATGCGGAAGTCCGAGGTCTTGAGCTTGAGGGTCACAGTCGAACCGCAGAGCTGCTTTTCCTTCAACCGGTCGGCGACCTCTTCGGCGGCGGCCCACAGCCGCTTCTCGAGCGGCCGGAACGAGGCGATGTCGGTTTCGAAAGTGTTTTCCGCCGACACGCTTTTTCGTTCGCGCACCGGATCGACCACCCGCGCGTCGATGCCCCGGGCGAGCCTCGCCAGCCGCTGACCCTCGGCCCCGTAGCGGCGCATCAGGTCGCGTTCGTCGGCGCGCTGGAAGTCGGCGATCAGGCGGAATCCGTCCTTGGCGAAGCGCGCCGCCGCGACCTTGCCGACCCCGTAAATGAAGGTGAGTGGCTTGTCGGCGAGGAACGCCGCAGCCTCGGCCTGGCCGATCACCGCAAAGCCGCGGGGCTTGTCCAGGTCCGACGCGATCTTGGCCAGGAATTTGTTCGCCGCGAGTCCGATGGAGACGGTGATGCCGATTTCCTTTTCGACGCGCGCGGCAAACCGCGCCAGTACCTTCGCCGCGCTCATGCCATGCAGGCGCGCGGTGCCGGCGAGGTCCATGAATGCCTCATCGATCGAAATGGGCTCGACCAGCGGGGTCATGTCGAACATCAGGGCGCGCACCTGTCCGCTGACGCCGGCGTATTTGTCCATGTTCGGGCGGACCACCGTTGCATGCGGGCACAGCCGCATGGCCTCGAACATCGGCATCGCTGAGCGGACGCCGAAGGTGCGGGCGATGTAGCAGCAGGTCGAAACCACGCCGCGCTTGCCGCCGCCGATGATCAGCGGCTTGTCGGTGAGGCTTGGGTCGTCGCGTTTTTCTACGGTGGCATAGAACGCGTCGCAGTCCACATGGCAGATGGTCAACGTATCGAGCTCCGCGTGATGCAGAATGCGCGGGGAGAAGCAGGATGGGCATCGTGTGGCATCGCCGGTGTCGCGCAGGCAATCGCGACAGAACGCGGCCATCACGGAATATCCCGCTCCCACACGCCACCGAGCGCGACGCGGGCGCGTTCGATCTCGAGGGGATTGATGCCCTGCTGCTGCGCGAAGGCGATCAGCAGCGCCTCATTGCCGGAAAAATGGTCCAGAACGCCGGAGAGAAAGTCCGGTTCGCGGGAGGCGTTGCGGAGCTCGTTCGGGCCTATGCCGGTGGCGGCGAGGAAGCCGCCGAGATGGTCGGGCTCGGAGGCGAGATACGACAGCGCCGCGACGGCCAGCGCCAGCGCCGCCTCGCGGCGGGCGCTGTCCTTGCTGCTGCGGATTTTGTCGCTCTTCATGGCTTGGCCGACTCTGCTGTGGCGGCAGCTTAGCAATCCCGCTGCCGCCGATCCCCAAAATTGGGGCGACACGAGCGGCTTTCAACCGCCTTTCGTGTCCGGCTGGCTACTTATGCATCAACGAATTTTATCAGTATGTCAGGGTGTTAACACCTGCGACAGGGGGCTTTCGGCGGGCTTGCGTTTTCCTTTCCGTAACACTTGCGGACTAGGTTGTTAAACATTGTGCCATGGCCGTGCACAGCGTTGCGCCGGCCTGTCGGCAGGGGGAAGTGGGGCCATGGCCAAGACCGTCCTGATCGTGGAGGACAACGAACTCAATATGAAGCTCTTCCACGATCTGCTGGAGGCGCACGGCTACAACACCGTCGGTACGCGCAACGGCATCGAGGCGCTCGATCTTGCCCGCAAGCACCGGCCCGATCTGGTGCTCATGGACATTCAGTTGCCTGAGGTGTCCGGCCTTGAAGTCACCAAATGGCTCAAAGACGATCCGGAACTCAAGGCCATCCCGGTGGTCGCCGTCACCGCCTTCGCAATGAAGGGTGATGAAGAGCGTATCCGCGAGGGTGGCTGCGAGGCCTATCTTTCAAAGCCGATCTCGGTCGGCAAGTTCATCGAGACGATCCGCCATTTTCTCGGCAACGCCTAAGGAGTTCGTTCTTGACCGCGCGTGTCCTAGTCGTCGATGACGTCCCAGCCAACGTGAAGCTGCTCGAGGCTCGCCTGTCGGCCGAGTACTTTGACGTTATCACCGCCATGAGCGGCGCCGAGGCGCTCGCGATCTGCGAGCAGGCGGAGTGTGACATCGTTCTGCTCGACGTGATGATGCCGGACATGGACGGCTTCGAGGTCTGCCGCCGCATCAAGGCGAACCGTTCGACCCACCACATTCCCGTCGTCATGGTGACCGCGCTCGACGCGCCGTCCGACCGGGTGAAGGGGCTTGGGGCGGGGGCCGACGATTTTCTGACCAAGCCTGTCTCCGATGTGGCGCTTATCGCGCGGGTGCGCTCGCTGTCGCGGCTCAAGATGATGACCGACGAATTGCGCATGCGCGCGCTGACGTCGCGCGAAATCGGCATCCAGGATCCGGAAAGCCAGGCGATGGCCGACGCCGGCCGGGACGGGCGCGTGCTGATCGTCGATGACCGTGCCACCTCGGCCGACCGGGTGTCTATCGCGCTTTCAAGCGAGCACACCGTCGAAATCGAAACCAATCCGAACGAGGCGCTGTTTCACGCCGCCGAAGGCAACTTCGACCTCGTCATCGTGTCACTCGCCCTGCGGGACCACGACGCGCTCCGGCTGTGCAGCCAGCTCCGCTCGCTCGACCGCACGCGCAACGTGCCGATTCTCGCGATCTGCGACAGCGAGGACAACGCGCGCATGATCCGCGGCCTCGAAATCGGCGTGAACGACTACCTGATGCGGCCGGTCGATAAGAACGAGCTGCATGCCCGCGCCAAGACCCAGATTCGCAAGAAGCGCTACACCGAGCGGCTGCGTGACAACGTCCAGCAGTCAATCGAGATGGCGATCACCGACGGGCTCACCGGCCTCTACAACCGCCGCTACATGGAAAGCCACCTGGGTGCGCTGGTGGAGCAGGCGGCGGCGCGCGGCAAGCCGTTGACGGCGTTGGTGCTCGACATCGACTACTTCAAATCGGTCAACGACACCTACGGCCACGATGCCGGCGACGATGTGCTGCGCGAGTTTGCCACTCGCATCAAGAAGTCGATCCGCGGCATCGATCTCGCCTGTCGGCTGGGCGGCGAGGAGTTCGTCATCGTCATGCCGGAAACCGATATGGCGGTTGCCACCATCGTCGCAGAGCGGCTGCGCCGGCGCATCGCCTCAGAGGCGTTCGGGATCGCGCAGGGCACCAAGTACATCGAAGTGACGATTTCGATCGGGCTCGCCACGTTGGACACCGTCGACGACAACGCCGCGACGATCCTTAAGCGCGCCGATCAGGCGCTGTATCGCGCCAAGCGCGATGGCCGCAATCGCGTCGTCGCCGACGCAGCCTAGGGCTTTCCAGGGGTTTCAAAATACGCGGCGAGCAGGCCGGGGATGTCGCCCGGCCGCGCCGCAATCGCGCGGCTTCCCCGCAATTCGGCCGCGGTGCCGTAGCCGTAAGACACGCCGATGCAGCCGATGCCGCAATGGGCCGAGCCGATGACATCGTGCTCGCGGTCGCCGACCATCACGGTGTCGCGGGCGGTCAGGTGCTCTTGGCTCAACACATGAGATATTAGCTCGGTCTTGTCGCCGTGCGTGCCGTCCATACCGCTGCCGTACAGCCCGTCGAAGAACCGGCGCAAGTCAAAGTGCTCGACGATTTTGGTAGCGTAAGGCAGGGGCTTGGCGGTGACGAGATGCATCCGGTATCGCTGCTCGCGCACGCGCTCCAGCATATCGACAACGCCGTCGTACACCGCGTTCTCCAGGAATCCCGTGGTCGCGAAGCGGCTGCGGTAATGCGAAACGGCTTGCGCCAGCATCGCGGGGTCGTCGGTCGACAGCAGCTTTGCGAAGCTTGCCGACAGCGGCGGCCCGATGCACCAGTGCAGTGTTTCAGAGTCCGGTGCGTCGCGGCCCATCTGTGTCATCGCGTGCCGGATGCACGCGGTGATGCCGGGGCCGGAGTCGGTCAGCGTGCCGTCGAGATCGAAGAGGACCGTGCGCATTTTTTCTGAACCGCTCGGTTTGATGGTGATCTGCGATCGAATTCGTCGCGCGCTTCGGTTAACGCGCCGACCTTAAGCATAACTTGTTAGGTTGATATTCGCTTCTCGGCAAACGCAGCGTTTGTCGAGTGTGTTAGCGTTGTGTGCAACGTGTGATCTTGTAGTTTCAATTCACCTACGGGCGGCGGCCGAGAGTTCAGCAGAGGCGCTGAGGTCACGGTTCAAAGTGCGGAAGCCGCTTGCGAATACCCTACGGGTTGCTCAGGTCCGCCGCATCTCCTGAGTCCTTGGGGTTCGGCCGGTCTGGGGGCGATGCGAGTGGCCTCCTCATGACATCGCTCCCGACCGGCCACCTTTCTGCAAAGACGAAAAGTCTGCAAAGACGAAATCAACCAGACCGAAGTGCCGAAACGAAAAAAGGGCGCCCGCGAGGGCGCCCTTCGTTTTAGTTATCGCGTATCGAGTTACTTGATTTTGCCTTCGACGAACTCGACGTGCTTCTTCGCGATCGGGTCGTACTTCTTCATCTTCAGCTTCTCGGTCATCGTGCGCGAGTTCTTCTTGGTGACGTAATAGAACCCGGTGTCCGCGCTGGAGATGAGCTTGATCTTGGTGGTGACGGCCTTGGCCATGACAATCCTCGAGGGTTAAGCGTGTTGGGGCGGAAACTACTGTCCGCGCCGCGAAAGTCAAGGAAACAGCCTTATTCCAGCGTGAAGCGCCCCGAAAAGGGGCCGTGGCGGGCGTTACAGCAGATCCCGGACCCGCTTGCCGTGCCGCACCCGGTAGAACGGCACCGGGAGATCGTGGCTGAAGCCCGCCTCGATCTGCTTTTGCAGGTCAATCAGCACGATCTCCGTAATCGCCAGCAGTTCGATCCTTTCCTTGATTCCCTTCAGCGGCAGCCAAACCAGTTCGGTCAATTCGAATTCGGCGCCGACCTTGCCCTCGATCTTGTGGGCGATGGCGCTGACGTCGGCGGTGAAGAAGCGGGTGTCGTAGCGGCGCTTTCGCCGCGGCGGCGTGACGGCGCGAGCGATGAAGTGAACGGTTGAGAGATCGGGATGGATGCCGGCGTCGGCGAACGCCTTCCACGGTCCGTCCGGGGCGCGCGGCGGGGCGTCGCGCTTCGATCCCAGCAGGAGGCCAGTCTCCTCGAAGGTTTCGCGGATCGCGGCGAGCGCAAGACCTTGCGCCTTGGCCGCACTCGGCCGCCGCGTGTGCAGCATCAGCTTGTTCTCCGCGCGCGGATCGAGTGGCGCGCCGACCGTCATCTGCCGGTAGGCGGCGTCGACGCTGCCGCCGGGGAATACGAAAGCGCGCTGAGGTCGAGCAGGATGAGCGTCGAGGCATCCTTTGGCTGGATGTTCACCTGGCCCGCCGCAGCGTCGCTGGTGAACTTCTGCATCAGTTCGGAAGGATGATCGGTCATCGGCGGCGCTTTTTGTTTCCACGAAACGGCTTGTCGCGGCCGCGCGGTTTGTAAGCCCGGCTGCCCGGACGATTGGATGGGCTGCGTTGCGCCCCGGTCATGATGCGCCCCTCCGACAGAAGTTCGAAGCGCAGCGCGCCGGCCACTGGCGCGGCCTCGACGAGCTTGACGGTAACACGATCGCCCAGCCGATGCGTCTCGCCGGTGCGGTTGCCGACCAGGGCGTGCATCGCCTCTTCATAGCGGAAATATTCGTTGCCGACCGTGCGCGCGGGGATGAAGCCGTCGGCGCCGGTGTCGTCGAGTTTGACAAACAGGCCGGCGCGGGTGACCCCGGAAATGCGGCCTTCGAAGCTTGCGCCGATGCGGTCGGCGAGATGGTGCGCGATCAGCCGGTCGTTGGTTTCGCGCTCGGCCTTCATGGCGCGGCGCTCGGCGGCGGAAATCTGCGCGCTGATCTCCATCAGCGCCGCAACATCCTGGCTTTCCGGCAGACCGTCGGAGCCGAATTTGTGGGCGCGGACCAGGCCGCGATGCACGATCAAGTCGGCATAGCGGCGGATCGGCGAGGTGAAGTGGGCATAGCGCCGGAGGTTCAGCCCGAAGTGGCCGTAGTTCTCGGCGGAATATTCGGCCTGGGATTGTGAGCGCAGCACCACCTCGTTGACCAGCTTCTCGTGATCCTGGTTTTTCACCTGGGCGAGGATGCGGTTGAACTGCTCGGCCCGCATCGCGCCGCCCTTAGGCACCGAGATGTGCAGCGTCGCCATGAACTGGCGCAGCGCCTCGACCTTCTCCAGTGACGGCTCGTCGTGCACGCGATAGATCAGCGGCACGCGCGCCTGCTCCAACGTCTCGGCGGCGGCGACGTTGGTGAGGATCATGAACTCCTCGATCAGCCGGTGCGACTCCAGCCGCTCGGGTGTCGCCACGCGATCGACGGTGCCGTCGGCCTTGAGCAGAATTTTTCGCTCGGGCAGATCGAGGTCGAGCGGGCCGCGGGCGTCGCGCGCCTTCTTCAGCGTTTCATAAGCGGCGTAGAGCGGCTTGAGCACGTTGTCGACCAGCGGTCCCGCGATGTCGTCCGGACGGCCGGAGATCGCCGATTGGGCCTGTTGGTAGTTGAGCTTGGCGGCGGAGCGCATCAGCACTCGGTGGAACGTGTGCGACTGCTTGCGGCCATCCCGGCTGATAATCATGCGGACGGCGAGCGCCGCGCGGTTCTCTCCGGCACGGAGCGAACAGAGGTCGTTGGAAATGCGCTCCGGCAGCATCGGCACGACGCGATCGGGGAAGTAGACCGAGTTGCCGCGCTTTTGCGCCTCGCGGTCGAGCGCCGAGCCCGGCCGCACGTAGTGCGCGACGTCGGCGATGGCGACCGTGAGGATGTGGCCGCCGGGATTGGCCGGATCGGGGTCGGGCCCGGCGTGGACCGCGTCGTCGTGGTCCTTGGCGTCGACCGGATCGATGGTGACCAGCGCTAGCTTTCGCCAGTCCTCGCGGCCTGTGAGATCGGCGGCCTGCGCGGCGTGCGCTTCGGCCTCGGCGGCGACCGGGAAGACGTGCGGTATCTCGTGGGCGTGGATGGCGATGATGCTCACCGCTCGCTCGCTCTTGATTGAGCCGAGACGTTCCTCGACGCGCGCGGTCGGCAGTCCGAGCCGGCTGTGCTGCTGCACGCTGACCGCGATCAGGTCGCCGTCCTGCGCGTCCTTGGTGGCGCCGGGCGGGATCGCAAGCTCTTTGCCGAGTTGCTTCTTGTCGATCGGCAGCAGGCGGCCGCCGCCGGCGGGTAGCGCGCGGAAGATGCCCAGCGCGCGCACCTTTACCTTGTCGATGACCTTGATGATGCGGCCGGCGTAGCGCACCGCATCCTCGCCGGTTTCCTCGACGCGGAGCAGAGCCCGATCGCCGACGCCGGCGACTTCGCCGGGCCGTGCCTTGCGCGCGATGGCGATGCTGATCGAGGGCACCGGGCCGTGCGCCTCGGTATCCCATTCGGTCGGGGTGGCGATCAGTTCGCCGTCGCTGTCGCGGCCGGTGATGTCGGCCAGCGTGATCGACGGCAGCGAACCGGCATGGTGCAGCTTCTTGCCGTTGTCGCTCTTGGAGGCGATGCGGCCTTCGTCGGCCAGTTCGCGCAGCACGCGCTTGAGCTCGGCCCGGCGGTCGTTCTTCAGATTGAAGGCGCGGGCGATCTCGCGGGTGCCGATCTCGCCGGGCTTGTCGCCGATGAAGGCGATGATTTCTTCCTTGGTGGGGAAGGGGATTTGCTTGGGTTGATATTTGACCAATGAAATTCTCTGCGCCACTGGCGCTATGATTGAAATTTAGGGTTTGTGCCGGCGCTTTGCCAGCACTGCCTTCCGGCTTCGCAACGCCTGTCCATGCTCGGCCGTTTGCCGGGCATCCACGGCTTTAGTCATACAAGCAAGGCGTGGATGGCCGGGACAAGCCCGGCCATGACGAACGCCAAGGCCAGCAGACGCCGCTACTCCGCCGCTTCGACAGGCTTCTTCGATTTGCGCGGGGCCTTGGCGGTGCTGGCCGCCGCGCGCTTTTTAGCCTTTGCCGGGGCCGCCGCCTTCGGAGCCGCGGCCTTCTTCGCCGGGGCCGCGCCACGGGCCGGACGCTTTCGCCGGGCGATTGATCCGCCGCTCTCGG
This sequence comes from Alphaproteobacteria bacterium, assembly GCA_026400395.1. Taxonomy (GTDB): domain Bacteria; phylum Pseudomonadota; class Alphaproteobacteria; order Rhizobiales; family Xanthobacteraceae; genus Z2-YC6860. The sequence continues at coordinate 8,575 of JAPLPD010000096.1, forward strand.
CGCGGGCGTCGATCAGCCCCACGGCTTCGTCGAGGGTGATGGTCTCGGGCGTCTTCTCGTTCGGCAGGTTGGCGTTGACGCCGTTGTGGCTGACGTAGGGCCCATAGCGGCCATTTTTGGCGACGATCATGCCGCCCTTCTGCGGATGCTCGCCGAGCTGCTTGCCCGGATCGGCGCCGAAGCGGCGCCCCTTGCCGGGATTGAGCTTCTTTTCTTCGATCAGCGTCACCGCGCGGTTGAGGCCGATCGCCAGAATGTCCTCGTCGTTGCCGATGTTGGCGTAGGTCTTGCCGTGCTTCACGTAGGGACCGAAGCGGCCGACGCCGGCGATGATGTCCTCGCCGTCGTCCGGGTGCTTGCCGATGGTTCGGGGCAGGGCGAGCAGTTTGACCGCGCGCTCAAGATCGATTTCATCGGGCGCGACGCCCTTCGGCAGGCTCGCGCGCTTGGGCTTGACCGCTTCGCCGGCCTCGTCCTTGGTCGGTTCGCCAAGTTGCAGGTAGCTGCCGAAGCGGCCCGAGCGTACGGTGACTTCGAGGCCGGTGTCGGGATCTTCGCCGAGCTTGCGCATGCCGCCGCCCTGGCCGTCGGCGCCGACGGTGAGCTGGCGGGTGAACTTGCACTCCGGATAGTTCGAACAGCCGACGAAGCCGCCGAAGCGGCCGAGCTTGAGGCCGATGCGGCCGTTCTCGCAGTTCGGGCACTTGCGCGGATCGGCGCCGTCGGGCTTCGGCGGGAACAGGTGCGGCGCCAGCATCTCGTCCAGCGCGTCGATCACCTGCGTGATGCGCAACTCCTTGATGTTGGCGACCGCGCCGATGAAGTCCTTCCAGAAGTCGCGCAGCACGTCCTTGTAAGGCAGTTCGTTGTTGGAAATCTTGTCGAGCTGTTCTTCCAGGTTGGCGGTGAAGTCGTATTCGACATAGCGGGCGAAGAAGTTCTCCAGGAACGCGACCAGCACGCGCCCCTTGTCCTCGGGGACGAGGCGCTTCTTGTCGAGGCGGACGTAGCCGCGGTCGCGCAACACCTGCAGTATGGAGGCGTAGGTCGACGGCCGGCCAATGCCGAGCTCTTCCATGCGCTTCACAAGAGAGGCTTCTGAATAGCGCGGCGGCGGTTCGGTGAAGTGCTGGGTGGAGGCGATCTCGCGCTTCTGCAGTTTCTCGCCCGTTGCCATTTGCGGCAGGCGGTTGGCATCCTCGTCGTCGGCCTTGTCGTCCTGATCCTCGTTGTAGAGCGTCAGGAAGCCGTCGAACTTCACCACGGTGCCGTTGGCGCGCAACTCGATGTTGCGGGCGCCGGCTTTCGCCGTGATATCCACGGTGGTGCGCTCAAGCTCTGCGGATTCCATCTGGCTTGCGATGGTGCGCAGCCAGATCAGCTCGTAGAGCCGGTACTGGTCGTTATCGAGCATCTTCTTGACGTCCTTCGGACGCCGGGCGAGGTCGGTCGGGCGGATGGCTTCGTGGGCCTCCTGCGCGTTCTTCGATTTCGACACGTATTGCCGCGGCGAAGACGGGACGTACTGCTTGCCGTAGTCGCTTTCGATCACGCGACGCGCCTGGGTGATCGCCTCGGGCGCGATGTCGACGCCGTCGGTTCGCATATAAGTGATGAGGCCGACGGTCTCGCCGTCGAGCTCGATGCCTTCATAGAGGCGCTGGGCGAGCCGCATGGTGTGCGCCGGCGCGAAACCGAACTTGCGGCTCGCCTCCTGTTGCACCGTCGAGGTCATGAACGGCGGGTAGGGGTTGCGGCGGGCGGGCTTGGCCTCGACCGAGTTGACGGTGAAGGTGGCGCTCTCCAGGTCGCGCTTGAACTGCTCGGCCTCAGTGCCTGAGCCGATGTCGAGGCGCTGGATCTTGCGGCCGTCGGCGCCGACCAGGCGCGCCTCGAAGGTCTCGCTGCGCGGGGTGGCCAGGGTGGCGACCAGCGACCAGTATTCGCGCGCGACGAATTTCTCGATCTCGAGTTCGCGGTCTGACACCAGACGCAATGCCACCGACTGCACCCGGCCGGCCGAGCGTGCGCCCGGCAGTTTCCGCCACAGCACAGGGGAGAGAGTGAAGCCGACCAGATAGTCCAGCGCCCGGCGGGCCAGATAGGCATCGACCAGCGCGCCGTCGATCTGGCGCGGGTTCTTCATCGCATCGCCGACCGCCTGCTTGGTGATCGCGTTGAAAACCACGCGCTCGATGGTCTGCGACTTCAGTGCCTTCTTTTCCTTGAGCACCTCCAGGACGTGCCAGGAGATCGCCTCGCCCTCGCGATCCGGGTCGGTTGCCAGGATCAGCCCGTCTGCGCCTTTGACGGCGCGGGCAATATCGTTCAGCCGCTTCTGGGACTTGTCGTCGACCTCCCAAAGCATCTTGAAATCGTGATCGGGATCGACCGATCCATCCTTGGCCGGAAGGTCGCGGACATGGCCGAACGAAGCCAGAACCTCGTACCCGGAGCCCAGGTACTTGTTGATCGTCTTGGCTTTGGCCGGCGATTCAACAACGACAATTTTCATTGAAATCCAACAGGTTGGAGGCGATCTCTAGGGCGAAATTCCGCAAATCGAGCCACCCGACTCGCCGGGAACATGGGTAACTCATCCCCCCCTGTCAAATCGTGAAGGGTGGCCGCCCGTGGTCTCGGGGCGGGTTATGACCGGAGATGGCAGGTATTTTCAACACAACCATAAAGATATAAATTGTACTAATACGCGTAATAGGACATAATCGATGGTGGCCTGCAGGCTCGGGGGCGGGCCGGTTTGGACTGGGAATGAACGACGAGGCGGGCGCTCTCAAGGCGGGAGATGGCACCGAGGGCAACCCGGCGGACCGGGCTGCCGCTGCCAGCTATGTCGCGGACCTGACCGCGGAACTCGCCGTCCTAGCGCGCCGCCACGGGCTCGATGCGCTGGGCTACATCCTCGACATGGCCCGTCTCGAAGCGGAGAACGCGACCCGCCACATTAAGCAACCGCAAATCCGCTGACGGACATCCAGCGGCCGGAATTGTCGTCCACCTCTAGTGGCGCAAACCTAACGCTTGGTACCGCTTGCTTACTGCGTTGCGCCCACCGAACGTTTAGGCACTCGGCGGATTGAGAAGAACCCAGAGGCGGGCGATTTTGCCATCGACGATTTCGGCTGCGTCCGTCCCTGTAACCGCGACAGGGCCGCCGGCGGGTCCGGCCTGCCATTGCAGCGATCCCAAACCATGATGACCGACAGCAGCTCCTTTGGGTGTGAAGCTGAACGTCGGACCGAACTGTTCGAGCAGCTTACCGGCCACCTCGGAGATCGCAGCGCGTCCCCTCACAATAGCGGTGGGTTCGTACATAACCGGGGCAGCTACGAAGAGTTCATCGAGTGCCGCCGTACGCTTTGTGGCATCGCGCTCGCTGAACACGCGCTGAAGGTTCTCGCGGAGAAGGTAATCGTAGTCCGGTTCCTCGGCCTCCCGCATCGTGACATCGATCCCTGACATGGAAAGCCCTTCGTCGCGTCGGCCACGCTGGCTTGGCCCATATCGGCCATCCTACATGGCTCATCGCAGGTGTCAGCTAGAAACCATGGGCGCAGCTCTCAAACGGGCACCAAGCGTCAGATTTCATCCACTCTCATGATTGCTGACAAGGGTCTTTGGCATACGAATTGGCCCGCCGATTCCGATCGACGGCAGAGGCATTTGTACGACGGATATGCGGTGCAGGAGGCGGGACTTAAACGTCGGTCAACAATCTCTCATCCGCGG
>JAPLPD010000143.1 GCA_026400395.1 Alphaproteobacteria bacterium
GCTGTCGCTTCGATGAGTTGGCCATCGGGAAATGATGCCCAATTCAACCGCCTTACGAAACCCCGAAAACCCAGTATCCATAGGCCTTCAGGCCGCATTCCCCATCAGATTCACCCACTCGTTTTCCTGATGAGCCATTTATATGTTCCTGGCTGCGTTTCCGGGCCTCATCGTTGTTGCCGCGATCTACAAGTACTTGGAGATCCAGCAGGCCAGCCGCTGGCCGAGCGTGCCGGGCGTTGTGGTGAGCTCGGCGGCCGAAGCGCGCCGTGTCCGTTCCGGCGGCCCGGATTCCGACGACACCGAACTCCGCAACTTCGCCCGCGTCGTTTACGAGTACAAGATCGCGACCCACACCTATCGATGCAACCGTATCAGCGTCGGCGAGGACATGGGCAATTCGGAGGTCGCCGCGACGCTGGCCAAATATCCGGTCGGCCGGACGGTCACCGTTTACTACGACCCGAATCATCGCGATCGGGCATTGCTCGAACGTGATGCGCCTGCCGGGCTGTGGAGGGGCGTGACGATCATCGTGCTGTGTCTGATCGGGCTGATTCTCGGCGGCGTCTTCGGCTTCAAGCAACTCGGCATCTTCGTCGCCTCGAGCGTGCCCAATGTGGCCGAGGCGCCGTTCGTCACCGCGTGCGTCGGCTTCGCGCTGGTGTCCGCGCTGTTCATCTATGCGTTCCAACAAGCGGGTGCGCGGGCGCCGGTGTGGCCGACCGTGCAGGGGCGGATCGAAACATCGGGCATTCGCGAGTATCACGCCAGCGATTCAAACGAGCATTCGCAGGTGCGGACCTTCTATCGCGCGGACGTGACCTATTGTTACGACGTGGCCGGGGTCCGCTACACCGGCGATAAAGTGTCGTCCGTCGGCACGTCGGGTGCGGCTTCCGATGCCGCCGCGCGCCGGAGCGCGGCGAAATATCCAGCCGGGCAAACGGTGGAGGTGCACTACAATCCGGACAATCCCGCCGAGTCGGTGCTAGAGCCGCGCATTCGCTTGCTATGGCTGCTGTGGATGATACCCGCTGCAATGCTGGCGCTGGCCTACTACGTTGCGCGGCATCCCTGACTGGAATTCATTAAGCGGTCTTGGCCATGGGCTGACCGCCGCCGTTGGATTTTGCCGCGTCGGGCGGCTCGTCACTGAACATATGTTCCGGCCGGATGATGCAGGTCCAAACGATGCCCTCCGGATTGAACTCGATCGATCCTTCGCCTAGGGCGTTGACGGTAACGCGTTCCAGAACGAAGCAGCCAAACCCTTTTTTGGTTGGCGGCGTGACAGGCGGTCCGCCGCTATCGCGCCATGTGAAGCGGAGGTCGGGCGCGCCTCCATCCGCCGCGGGCTGGCGAGCCCAGTCGATGGAGACGCTTCCGGACGACACGGACAGCGCGCCGTATTTCGATGAATTGGTGGCGAGTTCGTGCAGCGCGAGCGCGACGTTCTGCACCGCCTCGGTTCGCAGCATGATCCGCTCGCCGTGGCAACTTACCTTCTCCATGCCGAAGGCCACGAGCTGCGCACGAATCAAATCGTCGATATACGCGCCGCTCCATTGTTGATCGACCAGCAGGTCGTGGGCGTCGGCCAGGGCCTGGATGCGGGAATTGAAGCGCGATTCGAAGTCGCTGAACGATGTGGTATGGCGCGCGGTCTGCCGCGCGATCGCAAGCACGATGGCGAGCAGATTTTTTGAGCGGTGCGATAGCTCCCGCATGATCAGGCGGACGTGCGATTCCCGCTCGTCGCGCTCCTTGTCGTGCTGCTCGAAGACGCGGGCCGTGGCGGCCAGCGCGTCGAGCGTGCGGTCTGCCTCCGGCAGCCCGGTGTTGGAAAACGTGATCGTCCGCCGCAGCATCAGCGCATGAGTGCCCTGTTCGATCTACTCGATCGGCCGGGCGATCCGCCGTGCCGACCACATGGCCAAAAACAGGCTCAGCAGCGTTGTTGCACCCGCGGCCAGTCCGGCCAGCATGATGGTGTCGCGGATCGGCGCTTCGAAGACGGCTTTATCGGCGGCGAGTCCCATCACCCACCCGCTCAAAGGCGATGTGACATGGGCGGTCGCCACAATAATACCTTCGAGCGACCGGGTTTCATTCCAGCCTACCGCGGAACGCCGCGCCGCCGCGCGGAAGTCGGGTGAAGCCGGGTTGCCGACCGTTTGATCGTGGTTGCGCGAGCGTGCGATGAAATTGCCGTTTCCATCGATCAGCCCGGCGAGCCAGCCTTCGGGCAGGTTCCATTGCTCGAACAGCGCAAGGAAGATCCCCGGATGCATGCCGATGATAATTTCGAGCGGAGGCTTATCCTGGCGCCGGACCGGCGCCTCGACGGTGACAGTCGGAGAGTTGCGGACGGCTCTGAAGATGCCCGAGACCTGGACTTCGCCGGTTTTAAACGCGCGACGCTGCAATGTCATGCCGGTTTCGACGCGGTTCGGCAGTGGTTCTATGGCCCCGGGGCGGAGGTTCATAAGCTGCCGACCGTTCTCGTCCGCGAGGATGATCCATCCCCCGGACAGGCCCGCCATCGCTCGCAGCGCCTCCTGGCGGAAGGCAGGGAAATCGTCAGCCTCCAGCGTCGGTGACCTCGCCAACATCTGCGCCACCGCGATCTGCTTGCTCAGAATCGTATCGACCGCGTTCATCAGGGTCCGGGCCGAGAAAAGGATCGCTTCGCGCCGGTTAGCGCGCTCGTTGTTGGCGAGTTGCCACACGATGCCGCTTGTCAGCAGCACGAATGGCAGCGCCACCGCGAGCGTCAGCAGCATCAGGCGGTGACGGATGCTCCAGCCTTTGTGCTGAACGTCCAGGGGCTCGCTCCAAGGGTCGCTGCGCTGCCGGGTTAGGCGTGCCCCACTCTATCCAGCGGTAGCGCGAAAATCAGAACGTGAGGGCGGCCCGCTTCAAGCCGCTCGTCTCATACAACGCGTTTGGGAGGCTGGTGTTCCATCCTCACCATTCCGGCGGCTTAGTTCCGAAACCCCGGATCGAGCTGGTCCATCATCCGCAGGTAGGCCGGCCAGTCGGCCGCGCCGCGTCCTGCATCGTGAGTCTGATACTGGGCCGCCACCTTTTCGCAGACGGCGGCCGGGATCTCGATGGCTCCCCCGCCGGTGGCGTCCATCTTGAGCTGAATGGTGGCCGCCGACATCAGATACTTCATGAGGATGAAGCCTTCCCGGGCGTTCTTGCCCACGGTCAACAAGCCGTGGTTTTGGAGCACAAGAGCGCGGTTCTGGCCCAAAGCCTTAAGGATGCGCTCGCGCTCGCTGAAGTCCTCGGTGATGCCCTCGTAGGGATGGTAGCCGATGCGCTGATAGAAGCGCATGGCCTGTTGGGAGACCATTTTGAGCCCGCCCTTGAGTCCGGCGAGCGCCATCCCGGTCTCGGTATGGATGTGGACCGCGCAATTCACATCGTGCCGGCCCTTGAGCACGCCGCCGTGCAAGGTGAAGCCCGGACGGTTGACCCCCGACTTCTCGTCGAGGTCGTCGTTCATGTCGACCTTGCGGAGGTTAGACGCGGTGACCTCGGTCCACAGCAGCTCGTGCTGCTTCATCAGGAACTTGCTCGGCTCGCCCGGCACCCGCATCGAACAATGATTGTAGATGAGATCGTCCCAGCCGTAGTGCGCGCACAGCCGATAGACGGCGGCGAGATCGGTGCGGGCTTGCCATTCCGCGGCCGAAATGCCGGCCGGGGCGGCGGATTCGATTTTCGTGTGCTGGTTCATGGCAAAGCTCCGATGCGGTTCGCCAATTATAGCATGAAGAATGGGTGGACTGGTCTTATTGCGCCCGGTGCCGGTCGGCGGCTGGCGCGGACCGGATCGTCCGCCAGGGATCGTTCGACACCTTGCGGTCCGGAATGGCCTGGAGAACTTTGCGATACTGCTGTTCGCCCTGATAGTCGTCGCGCGGCCCCGCGGGCACCCGCGAACTGCTGATGCCGCCGATACCGGTCGGTCTTGAAGCCGCCGCGGCGCCGATACCCGTGTTGGGCGAGTCTCCCGGCACCACCTGGGCATCGACGCTTGCCGCAAACACGGCGACGAGCGCGGCGGCGGCAATCAGCCGGCGCCCCGCGAATGCTGCTAACGGCCGCTTCGATACGGCGGCGCCTGCGATCTTGGAACAATCGTGCGGTTTCATGTCTGTCTCGGATGCCAGCTTGCATGTTAGCGCGCCGGCCTTGCGCGCACCATCGCATGCTGCATTGCGCCAAAATGCTATTTCGGCGGGCGGACCGTCGTTGCGGCGGCCGCCTGGCCGATGAAATGACCGGGGTCGGGACCGGCGGCATTGCTGACGTGCCGCGGCGGCTCTATGTGTGCCTGATGTTCACAGCCCTCTGGCCGGTCCGATCCAGCCGGGGCATACTGGCCGTCGAATGTCGCTCAATCACGTCACCCTCGACGACAAATACGACCTGACGAAAAGCCGTGTGTTCGTCACCGGCTATCAGGCGCTGGTGCGGCTGACGCTGATGCAGCACGAGCGCGACCAGCGCGCCGGTCTCAACACCGCGGGCTATGTCACCGGATACCGCGGTTCGCCGCTCGGTGGACTCGACTACCAGTTCCAGCGCGCCGCTTCGCATCTCGCGCCGCGCAACACTCTGTTCCAGACCGCCATCAACGAGGACTTGGCCGCGACCGCGCTGTGGGGCTCCCAGCAGGCCGAGTTGCGCGGTGAGGGCAAATACGACGGCGTGTTCGGCATCTGGTACGGCAAGGGGCCGGGCGTGGACCGCTCGGGCGATGCGCTGCGCCACGCCAACTTCGCCGGCACCTCGAAATTCGGCGGCGTGCTGGCGCTGATGGGCGACGATCACACCGCCGAATCGTCCACAACGGCGCACCAGTCCGAATTCAACTTCGTCGACGTGATGATCCCGATCCTCAATCCGGCGGGGGTGCAGGAGATCATCGACTACGGCCTCTACGGCTTCGCCATGTCGCGCTTCACCGGCACCTGGGTCGGGCTCAAGTGCATGCACGAGACGGTGGAGGCGACCGCCGTGATCGACGGGGCGCTCGACCGCCTCAGCATCGTCATCCCCGGTCCCGATGAATTCAGCATGCCCGAGGGCGGACTTAACATCCGCCTCAACGACACCGTGCTCGGCATGGAGGCGCGGCTGCACGACTACAAGCGCGACGCCATGCTGGCATTCATCCGCGCCAACAAGCTCAACAAGGCCATCACCACCGGCGGGCGCAATCCGAAGATCGGCGTCATCACCACGGGCAAAAGCTATCTCGACGTGCGTCAGGCGCTCGACGAACTCGGCATCGACGAGGTGAAGTGCAACGACTGGGGCCTGCGCATCGAAAAGATCGCCTGCCCGTGGCCGATCGGCAAACCGGAGCTGATGGACTTCGCCAAGGGCCTCGATCTCATCATCGTGGTCGAGGAAAAGCGCTCGCTGATCGAGGTGCAGGTGCGCGAGGAGCTTTACGGCACCTCCAACCAGCCCGCGGTCATCGGCAAGAAGGACGAGCAGGGCAGTTGGCTGTTCCCGGTCAAGGGCGCGCTGGATTCCAACGACGTTGCCATCTGCATCGGCGACCGGCTTCTGAACTACGTCACCGACGAGAACCTCAAGGGCCGCGTCGCGCGGCTCAAGGAGGCGCAGGCGCGGCTGGCGCAAACCCAGGATGTCGCGGTGCGTGTGCCGTACTTCTGCTCCGGCTGTCCGCACAACTCGTCCACCGTGGTGCCGGAGGGCTCGCGCGCCTATGCCGGCATCGGCTGTCACTATATGGCGCAGTGGATGGACCGCTCGACGCTCGGTTTCACCCAGATGGGCGGCGAGGGGGCGAACTGGATCGGCGAGGCGCCGTTCTCGAAAACGCCGCATGTGTTCCAGAACATCGGCGACGGCACCTATAACCACTCCGGCTACATGGCGCTGCGCGCCTCGATCGCGTCGGGCGTCAACGTGACCTACAAGATCCTGTTCAACGACGCGGTCGCCATGACCGGCGGCCAGACCAACGACGGCGGGCTGAATGTGCCGAAGATCGCCGCGCAGGTCGCGGCGGAGGGCGGCCGGCGCGTCGTCGTGGTCAGCGACGAACCGAAGAAGTATCCGCCCGGCACCAAATGGCCGGAGGGCATCACCTTCCACCACCGCGACGATCTGCAGACGGTGCAGAAGGAGCTGTCCCAAATTCCCGGCTGCACCGTGCTGATCTACGACCAGACCTGCGCCGCTGAAAAGCGCCGCCGCCGGAAGCGCGGCACGTTCCCCGATCCGGCCAAGCGCGTCATCATCAACGAGTTGGTGTGCGAGGGCTGCGGCGACTGCGGCGTGAAATCGAACTGCGTGTCGGTGCAGCCGCTGGAGACCGAGTTCGGCCGCAAGCGCACCATCGACCAGTCGTCCTGCAACAAGGATTTTTCCTGCGTGAAGGGCTTCTGCCCGTCCTTCGTGACCGTCCACGGCGCGCAATTGAAGCGGGGCAAGGGCGTGGCGCAGGACCAGGGTGTGGTCGCGCTGCCTGAGCCGAAGCTGCCGAAGCTCGGCCAGACCTACAACATTATCGTCACCGGCGTCGGCGGCACCGGCATTGTCACCATCGGCGGTATTCTTGGCATGGCCGCGCATCTGGAGGGCAAGGGCGTCGGCGTCATCGACATGGCGGGCCTCGCCCAGAAGGGCGGCGCGGTCTACAGCCACATGCGGATCGCCGAGCGGCCCGAGGATATCCACGCCATCCGCGTCGCGGCCGGCGGTGCTGACCTGGTGCTCGGCGGCGACATCGTCGTCGCCGGCAACAAGAAGGTGCTGGCGGCGGTGAAGCCCGGCACCGCGATGATCGTCAACACCTCGGAATTTCTGCCGGGCGATTTCACCCGCAACGCCGATTTTTCGCTGCCAACCGAGCGCTTGAGGCGCGCTATCGCGGGCGGCGCGGGGAAGGATCACACCCATTTCATCGACGCGTCGCGGCTGGCCACCGCGCTGCTTGGCTCGTCGCTCGGCGCCAACATCTTCATGGTCGGCTACGCCTACCAACTCGGCGCTCTGCCGCTGTCGGCGGACGCCATCGAGCAGGCGATCGCTCTGAACGGCGAAGCGGTGCCGATGAACCTCGCGGCCTTTCACTGGGGCCGCCGCGCGGCGCTCGATCGCGATGCGGTCGAGGCGCTGGCCAAGCCGAAGGCCGAGAGCCGTGACGAGAACCGCACGCTGTCGCAGACGGTCGAGGAAACCGTCGAACGGCGGGTGGCCTTCCTCACCGCCTATCAGAATGCGGCCTATGCGGCGCGTTACCGCGACTGGGTCGGCAAGGTGAAGGCCGCCGAAAGCGCCAAAGCGCCCGGCCAATGCGGACTCGCCGAGGCCGTCGCGCGCTACCTGTTCAAGCTGATGGCCTACAAGGACGAGTACGAGGTTGCGCGGCTCTACACCGACGGCAATTTCTTGAAGCAGGTGGCGAGCGAGCTTGGCGGAGAAAATCTCCGCTTCGAATTCCACCTCGCGCCGCCACTGCTGACGAAAATCAATCCGGCGACCGGCGAGCCCCGCAAGATGAGCTTCGGCCCTTGGATGATGAGCGGCTTTAAGGCGCTGGCGAAGCTGAAAGTCCTGCGTGGCACTGTGTTCGACATTTTCGGTTACTCCGGCGAACGCCGGACCGAGCGCAAGCTGATCGCCGACTATGAGGCGTTGCTCGGCGAAATCCTCGCCAAACTCACGCCTGACAATCACACCGCCGCGGTCGGCCTCGCGGCAATCCCGGAAAAAATCCGCGGCTTTGGCCCGGTGAAGGCGCGCCATCTCGCCGCTGCCAAGGCCGACGAGGCCGCGCTGCTCGAGCGGTTTCGTTCGGGGCTGCCGACCGCACTCAAGGCCGCGGAATAGTGCCGCCGCGATCCCAGCGCCGATCGGCGCGGGTATGGTTAATTTCCTGTTAACGGCTTGGGCCCCCAATGGCTTGCCGGCGATTCGCCGGACGTGCGGGGAGCCTTGTGGTGAATTTGAACAGGACAATAGCGATCGCGATGGGAGCCATCGCGGCAGCAAGTCTCGGCGGTTGCGCCATCGCCCCACCGCTCTCGGTCGAGGAGTCGCTGTGGTTCGACAAGGCCGCCGGCACCGACGTTACCGGTGTGCCGCCCGGGCTGCGCATGCAGGCGTACTACGGCCCACCGCCGGTTCACAGAATCTATCGCGCGCCGCCGCCACCATTTCCGCCGCAGGACGAGCCGTAGCTCAACCGGCGCCTGTTATTGCGCCGTGATCTTGTTGGCGCGAATGACGTCACCCCAGCGCGCGATCTCGCTCTTGAGCATTGCCGTGGCAATCTCCGGAGATTCCTGGTCGGGGGGATAAAGATCCATCCCGTTCTTTTCGAACGCCTCCTTGACCCTGGCGTCGGCCAGGGACTGGCGCAGCGCGGCGTTGAGCCGGTCGATGACCGGCCTCGGCGTGCCGGCCGGTGCGAACAGGATGTGCCAGAAATCGAGATCGAGATTCTTGTAGCCTGCTTCACCCAGCGTCGGCACACCCGGCAGGCCGGCGAACCGGCGCTTGCCGACAATGCCGTAGACCTTGAGGTTGCCGCCTTTGACCTGGGGTTCGACGACGGCCGCTGACAGGCAGCTCAGGTCGGCATGTCCCGCCACCAGGTCGTTGAGCGCGGGACCGCCGCCGCGGTACGGTATCTGATCGGCCTTGGCGCCGAGTTCCTGGACGAACAGCACGCCGCACAGATGACCGAACGCGCCGACGCCGGCATGCGCGACCTTGGTGTTCTGGCCGGGCTCTTTCATCCACGTCACCAGTTCCTCCATGGTGTTCGGCGGCAACGTCTTTCGCCCGGTGACGGTCGAAGCGCTGGTGTTGACCAGGCCGATGCCGGTGAGGTCCTTTTCCGCGTCGAATGAAGGATTGGGATAGAGCGTCATTCCCGCCGCCAGTCCGACCTGGTGCAGCAGGATGGTGTAACCGTCGGGCGCGGCGCGCGCGACGCGGGCGGAGCCGATCATGCCGCCGGCGCCGCCGACGGTTTCGATCACGATCTGCTGTCCGAGATTTTGCGACAGGCTGTCGACCAGCACCCGTGCGATGGCGTCGGTCGCTCCGCCTGCCGCGAACGGCACCACCAGTGTGATTGGCCGGTTTGGAAAGGTCTGCGCGGAAGCGGCTCCGCCGAGCGCCCATGCTGCGACAACAAACGACGCGAGCGCGCTTGCGTGATTCATGGTCTCCTCCCGATCGGCTTTTTGTTAGTCTAGACAGATCCGTGCAGGAGTGACCAGGGCGGGTTCCCGGGATGAACGTCGGATGCCGCTTCTAGAACGCTGCGAAGAGTTCCTTGGCCCCCTGCGCCTGGGAGGCGCTATCCATCTTGGTGTCGATGGATTTGAAGAGTGCCGCGGCGGTGCCGGTCCGGCGCGCGATCGGATTGCGCTCATAGCCGCCGCGCTGGAAAAAATTCGAGGTCGGCACCTTCTCGCGAAAATCCTGCGGCATCGTCACCAGATCGAAGCCGTTGCCGTCGCCGGTGAAGTTCATCATCTCCAACTCAGCGGCGGTCAGCGCCCGTTCGTGCCCTTTGGAGCGGGCGAACACGACGGAATCGAGCAGCTTCTGGGTTTGCAGCAGCGGTCCTATGTCGCGGTCGAGCACCGCGGCATGGATGCCCATGCCGCCGGGCGTGGTCTTGGCGAGTCTGTCGTGATGGCTCCAGACGTTTGGCACGGTGCGGCTAAAATCGACCATCTGCTGCAATGCCGCGATCTTGGTCGCCGCGACGTTCGCTGCCTTCAGCGTCTTTACGATCTTGTCGCCATGCTCGGCCAACAGACTCACGGAATTGGTGCTGAGCAATTGATTGTAGCCCATGGCCGGCGAGATCGGGCGTGCGTTCTTTCGGTTGCCGACGATACCGGCTTGGCCGTCGTAGGTTCCATTGCCGCCAGTTTCGAACGCGTAGATGCGGACCGCCTGTTCGCGGGTGAGACCGGCCGCCGCCGCGGCCTTGGCATAGGCGCGCTTGAACTCGAGATCGTTCTTCGGCCGCTCCGGCACGAACCGGTACTGTTCCTCCGCGGCCTTCAGGAAGTCCGCGATGTTGGGAATCGGCTCGGGCCGGGGGGCAGGTTCCTTTTCAGGCGGGATGTATCCGGCCGGCCGGGGCGGCCCGCTGTAGAGCGGCGGCTGCGTCAGCACATAGTCGTCGAGCGCGATCGGCTTGCCGTCACGGCGCTTGGCGAAACGCACGCGGCGCTTGTCGGTGATCGATTGCCAGTAGGTTTGGGCCTCGGCCTCGTAGGTCCGGCGGGCCGCGAGATAGGCTTCGATGGCGCCGCGCGGGGCTGTCGCGCCCGGCGTGTTGCCATCCGATGCATCCTGAGCGAACGACGGCAGCACAGCGCAAATCAGCGCCGCGCCGAGCAGTGCCGCCCAGGATTTTCGTTTCAAACGGGGAATCATGCGTTTGCCACCGTGGCGGCTTCATACCACAGTTCGACGCCTTGCGGCGGTCCATGCCGTGACGCAATGTCCCGGGTACGACGCACCGGCGATGAAGGGATGTTTCAATGACCGCCTTGGCTCTTGCTCTGCACGTTCTTGGCTCCGTGGTCTGGGTCGGCGGCATGTTCGCGGCTTACATGTGCCTGCGCCCCGCTGCCGGTCCGCTTGAACCGCCGGTCCGGCTGAAACTCTGGAGCGCGTTCTTCCAGAAATTCTTTCCGTGGGTCTGGGCCGCGATCCTGCTGCTGCTCGCCAGCGGTTACTGGATGGTATTCATGACCTTCGGTGGCATGAAGGGAATTGGGCTGCACATTCACCTGATGCAGGGCCTCGGCTGGATCATGATCGCGCTGTTTCTCTGGCTGTTCCACGGGCCGTGGCTCAAGTTCAAGCGCGCGGTCGAGGCCTCCGACTGGCCGGTCGCCGGCGCCAATCTCAACCGCATCCGTCAGATCATCGCGGTGAACTTGCCGCTCGGCCTGCTTGTCGTGATCGTTGGATCGAGCGGGCGCTATTGGGGCTGATTCACTTGTCGTATTTGACGGTGGCGCGCGCCCGCTTGAGGTAGCTGTCGGCCACATATCGCGACATGTCGAACTTGGCGTCCTTCGGCAACAGGCCGGCTTTGATCTGAGTCTCGTGAACCTTGCGAAGCCCGGCCTCGGTGAAGGACAGGTCGCGCGTCAGCGTGCCGGTGGTTGTGTAGAAGTCCCAGGCCCGTTCGGCGTAGGCCGGCTTGATGTTCAGTTCGCGCGCGGCGATCTCGGATGCCTGGGCGCGGTTGCGGTAAATCCAGTCGGTCGCCCGCAGGATTGCGCGGAGGAAGCCTTCGACCTTGCGCGCGTTCGCCTTCGCCCAGTCGCCGTTGACGTTGTAGACGGTGAATTGCCAATCGGGCACGTAGTCGGCCGCGGCGCCGAGGTTCCTGAAGCCGGCGTCCTCCGCCACATAGGCCCATGGGATCGACTGCAGGCCGACGTCGATCTTGCCCTCCTGCAGCAGGTGATGCCGTGCGCCGGCTCCGGCGGTCTCCAGCACCTTGTAATCCTCTGGGAATTTGAGGCCGTGCTTCTGAGCGATTTCCTGCCAGTTGAAGAAACTGCCCTCGGTCATGGTGAGGATGCCGACGGTGGCGCCCTTCAGGTCCTCCACCTTGGCGAACTTCTTCTGGGTGATGATGAAGTGACTGAGCTTGCCGGAGTTCGCCGCGATCATACGCAGCGGACCGCCGCGTTCGACGTTCTGGATGATCCCTTCGACCGACGACAGGACGAAATTGAGCTCGCCCTTGATCAGCCCGGCAGCCTGGCCTTCGCCGCTGCGGATGAAGCGGATGTTGGCGTTCAGGCCCTCGTCGGCGAAATAGCCGTTCTGGATCGCGACGAACACCGGCTGCGGGAAGAAGGTCCGGTCGATCAGTCCGACCTGGATGGTCTCGCGGGACCGGTGCTGAGCTTGCGCGGGGGCGGCTGCGCTCGCCAGCGCGACACACAGGGCGAAGGCGGTTGCGATGCGCATGGTGCGGCTATTGCGCCTTGATGCCGGCGTCGCGGATCGCGCGCCCATAATCCTGGTATTGCTTGGTGGTGAAGGCTGAGAGGGCTGTGCCGCAGGCGCCCACGGGGAACAGCCCCTGAGCGGCAAGCTTCGGCGCCACCTCCGGATCCTTGAGCGCCGCGGTGAACCATTCAGCCAGTTGCGTGAGCACGTCGCCCGGCGTCTTCGCCGGCGCCACCAGCCCGAACCAGATGTCGGCTTCGAAGTCCTTGAAGCCGGACTCGGCGACCGTCGGCACGTCGGACATCGGGGCGATACGCGTGGCGGACGCCGTGGCAATGGCTCGGAGTTTTCCGCTCGTCATCAGTTCGGCGAGATTGGGATAGCTCGCCATCGCCGCGGTGATATGCCCGCCGAGCAGCGCGTTCACGGCCGGTGTCGACCCTTGATACGGCACGAAACTGATGTCGGCGCCGGAGGCGTGCTTGATCGCCTCGATGGCGATATGCGGGCTGGATGCGGGACCGGCGCTGGCGATGGTCAATTCGCCGGGCTTGGCGCGTGCCGCATTCAGGAAATCGGTCAGCGTCCGATATGGCGAGGACGGATGCACCACGATCAGCTGCGGCGACTTCACCAGATAGCAGATCGGCTCGAAACTGGTCAGCGGATCGTAGTTCAGCTTTCGCAGGTGCGCGTTGATGACGAACTCGGGCGTCGTCACCAGCACGGTGTTGCCATCGGGCGCGGCGCGCGCGACGAATTCCGTGCCGATGGTGTTGCCCGCGCCGGGACGGTTCTCGATCACGACGGTCTGGCCCTGCTTGCGCGCAACCTGATCGCCAAGCAGCCGCGCCA
Source organism: Alphaproteobacteria bacterium (assembly GCA_026400395.1). Lineage (GTDB taxonomy): Bacteria > Pseudomonadota > Alphaproteobacteria > Rhizobiales > Xanthobacteraceae > Z2-YC6860. The sequence continues at coordinate 12,865 of JAPLPD010000143.1, forward strand.
GCGTGTCGGCGCCGCCGCCGGCCGTGGACGGCACGATGACCTTGATCGTGCGCGCGGACTGCGCCTGCGCCGGCGGCGCAAACGCCAGCAGCGCGAACGCGAACGCGAGAGCGGCGGCGCGCATCACGGCTTCTGCCCTTCGCGACGCTTCGCGCGCCGAACGAGATAGTCGAAGTTCACCGCGAACTGGTCCGGCCGGCTGATGTCGTGCTTGAGTTGCTCGATGTCGGCCCTGGGGAATTCAGGTGCTACGTCGCCGGCTGCTTCTGCGAGCACTTGGATTTGCGCCGCGTTCTCGAACATGATGGTGCGGATCACGACCTCCTCGACGGTCGGCCCGGCGGTTACGATGCCGTGGTTCTTCAACATCACAACGCTGTGCGGGCCGAGATCGCGAGCCACGCCCGCGCCCATCTCCTGGCTGCGGATCAGGTTGATGGTGTCCTTGTAGGTTCCGACCGCGTCGTGAAACAGCGCCGCCGGCTGGCTGATCGCCTTCAACGGCCGCCCGCCGCCCGACCACACGATCGAATAAAGCGGGTGCGTGTGCAGGATGCAGTGCACGTCCGGACGCACTTTGAAGATTTCGGAATGGATGTAGACCTCGCTGTGGCGGCGCGAGGTGCCGGCCACGACGTTGCCTTCGAGATCGATGGTGAGGATGTTCTCCGGCGTGATCTCGTCGAGGCCGATGGAGTGGCACTTCATGAAGAACAGCTTCGGATTGTCCGGCAGCCTGCACGAGATATGGCCGCGCGTGAAGTCGTCCTGCCCTTCGTTGACCAGCACCTTGCCGGCCCAGATCATCTTTTCCTTGATTTCCGCGTGCGTCATGGGAGCCATTGTTCTTATCCGTTCTTGTTGTTCGCAATCGAGTTTGGATACCCGTGGGTGAACTTGAACGCGCCGACCAGCACCGCGATGGTTAGGACGGCGCGAACGCCAACAAAGTCCCCACGATGAGGCCCCGTGTTCTAGGCTTTGCCGCTATGGATCACACGCCACACCCGCTCCGGCGTGGCGGGCATCTCGATGTGCTGGATGCCGAACTCGGCGAGCGCGTTGACGACGGCGTTGGCGACCGCCGGCATCGCGCCGACGCAGCCGGCTTCACCCGCGCCCTTGACCCCGAGCGGGTTGGTCTTGGTCGGCACCGGATTGGCCTTGACCTCGATCGCACAGAAGTCGTGGGCGCGCGGCATGGCGTAGTCCATGAACGATCCGGTGGTAAGCTGGCCTTCGGCGTCGAAGTTGATGTCTTCCTTCAGGATCTGCCCGAGGCCCATCGCCACCCCGCCGACGATCTGACCCTTGAGCAACAGCGGGTTCATTACCGTACCGACGTCGTCAACGACGTTGTACTTCACCACATCGGTCTTGCCGGTCTCGGGATCGACCTCGACCTCGCAGATGTGGACGCCGTTCGGGAAGTTCTCCATGTCCGCCTTGTAAACCGCCGTCGCGTAGAGGCCGGCCTCCATGTCCTTCGGCAGCTTGGCCGTATTGAAGGAGTCCTGCGCCACGTCCTGGATGGTCGTGGTCTGGTTGGTCTTGGTGCTCGAGAAAATTCCGTCGTTGAAATTCACGTCCGCGATGTCGACCTTGAGGTTGTGCGCGGCAATCGCCTTGGCCTTGGTGATGACCTTCTCGCCGGCCTGATGGAACGCGGCGCCCGACATGGTGGCCGAGCGCGAGCCGCCGGTGCCTTCGCCGAAGAACACCTTGTCGGTGTCGCCCTGGATGTACTCGATATCGTTCGGATGCACGCCCAGTTTGTCCGCGACCACCTGCTTGAACGTGGTTTCGTGGCCCTGACCCTGGTTGATGCTGCCGGAGAAAATCTGCACGGTGCCGCCGCGATCGAAGCGGATTTCCGCTCCTTCGAAGCTCGGCGCCGCGGCCCGCTCGATGGTGTTCGACATGCCGAGCCCGCGCAGCTTGCCGTTCCGCTTCGATTCCGCCTTGCGCTTGGCGAAGCCGGCCCAATCGGCCATTTGGAGGGCCATGTCCATGCCCTTCTCGAACTCGCCCGAATCGTAGGTGAAGGTCAGGCTCGTCTTGAACGGCATTGCCTGCGGCGGGATGTAGTTCTTCCGCCGCAGTTCGGCGGGGTCCATCTTGAGCCGCGCGGCCGCGACATCAACCATACGCTCGATCACATAGGCGGCCTCCGGCCGTCCGTTGCCGCGGTAGGGCCGCATCGGCTGCGTGTGCGTAAACACCGCGGTCGATTCCACGTACATGGCGGGCGTGCGATAGACGCCGGCCAGCGTCCCGAGATTGCCGGTGTAGGCCTGGAAGCCCGATTGCAGATAGGCGCCGGTGTTGACGAACGCCGAGACGCGGAAGGCGAGAAAGGTGCCGTCGTTATCGAGAGCGAGTTCCGCATCGACGACGTTGTCGCGAGCCTGCGCATCGGAGAGAAACGCCTCGGAGCGCGTGCTCATCCACTTCACCGGGCGGCCGATCGCCTTCGACGCCAGCAGGCAGAGCGGCACCTCGTTGTAGATCGCCGACTTCATGCCGAAGCTGCCGCCGATGTCGGGGGCCACCACGCGCACCTTGTGTTCGGGAACCTTCAGCACGAGCTTGGCGAGTTCGGCGCGATAGGGATGCGCGCGCTGCAGGGTGGTGTAGATCGTGTATTTGTCTTCAATGGCGTTGTAGTCGCCGACCGAGCCGCGCGGCTCCATCGACGCGGTGGTGACGCGGTTGATGACAAGATGCTCTTTCACCACATGGGTGGCCTTCTTGAATGCCTCCTCGGTCTTTGCTTTGTCGCCATGGATCGCGGTGAAGCAGATGTTATCCTTGCAGTCGTTCCAGACGAGCGTCGCGCCGGGCTTGGCGGCGTCGGCGGTCGCCACGATCGCCGGCAGGAGTTCGTAGTCGACCTCGATAAGCTCGGATGCGTCCATCGCCTGGTTCTTGGTCTCGGCGACGACGAAGGCGACGTAGTCTCCGACGAAGCGGACACTGTCCTTCACCAGCGCCGGATAGCGCGGCTTGTAGTTGGTCGAGCCGTCGCGGCGCTTGTGCGTTCCGGGCACAGGGAGGTCGCCCCATTTCGAGGCGATCCAGTCCTCGCCGGTCAATATGCAGAGCACCCCGGGCGCGGCCTTTGCCTTGGAGGTGTCGATCGACTTGATCTTGGCGTGCGCGTGCGGCGAACGCAGCACATGCCCAAACGCCATGCCGGGCAGGACGATATCGTCAACGTACTTGCCGCCGCCGCGCAACAGCCTCGGATCCTCGAACCGCGGCACGCCCTGACCGATCGCAAACTCACCCATTTCAGCCCTCGAATTTCGATGCCCAGCCACGTTCCCCATTGTCATGTCGGGGCGTCGCCCGGAATAACGTGGAGGCGCTAGCTTTAACACAGCCCACCCGGCGCAGTCAGCCTTTGGTCGGGCACGCCCTCCCGAGGCTTGACCAGCCAGCGCCGGTCCTCTGTTATGTTCGTTGAACCTGTCGCTGGGGCAGGTGAAGGGTCATTCCGCGGCGCGCGGTTTAAGGGCGCGGCGCAAAGGAAGCCCAAGGGAGGAGCCGTGGCGAGCCGGGTACCCGCCGAGGCAGATACCTTTCCGAAGTTGCTGGTCCGCAATGCGCGCAGCTTCGGCGAGCGTCCGGCGATGCGTCACAAGGATCTCGGCATTTGGCAGACGCTGACGTGGGCGCAATTGTTGGACGACGTCCGCGCCTATGCGGTGGGACTGCACCGCCTGGGTCTCCGGCGCGGCGATACGATGGCCATCGTCGGCGCCAACCGGCCCAGGCTTTATGCATCGGTGATGGCGGCGCAGGTGCTCGGCGCCGTGCCGGTGCCGGTTTACGCCGACGCGGTGGCGGACGAACTGTCCTACGTGCTGGCGCACGCCGAGGTGCGTTTTGCCGCGGTCGAGGACCAGGAGCAGGTCGACAAGATTCTTTCGGTGTCGGATCGCCTGCCCGAGCTTGAGACCATGGTTTATGACGAGCGGCGGGGCCTGCGCGACTACGATCACGCGCGTCTGCGTGCCATGGAGGACGTCATCGCCGATGGCCTCAAGGCGCTGGCGGACGACCCGAAGCTCGGCGCCTGGATCGACGACGAGATCGCAGCGGGCAAAGGCTCAGACACCTCGATCATCCTCTACACTTCGGGCACCACCGGGCAATCCAAGGGCGTCGTGCTGTCGGCGGAGCGCTGCATCGGCGCGAGCTCCGACACCGTGGCCTTCGATAAGCTGACGGAGCGGGACGAGGCGCTGGCGTACCTGCCGCTTGCCTGGGTCGGCGATCATTATCTGAATTATGCGCAGGGCCTGGTTGCGGGCTTCTGCATGGCCTGCCCGGAGAGCGGCGACACCGCCATGGCGGACCTCCGGGAGATCGGCCCGACGTTTTTCTTCGCGCCTCCGCGCACCTTCGAACAGATGCTTACGCGTGTGATGATCCGCATGGAGGACGCGAGTTTCCTCAAGCGTCGTCTGTTCCACTATTTCATCGGCGTGGCGCGCCGTTACGGCGAGGCGATCCTCAACAAGCAGGATGTCTCCCTGCGCGGCAGGCTGCTGTATTGGCTCGGCAACGTGCTGATCTACGCTCCGCTCAAGAACGTGCTGGGTCTTTCGCGCGTGCGGGTTGCCTACACCGCGGGCGAGGCGATCGGACCGGACCTGTTCTCGTTCTACCGCTCGCTCGGCCTGAACCTGAAACAGCTTTACGGGCAGACCGAGGCGTTCCTCTATCTGACCGCGCAGCCGGACGGACAGATTCATGCCGACACCGTCGGTCCGGCGCTGCCGAACGTCGATCTGCGCATCGCCGACAACGGCGAGGTGCAATTCAAATCGCCCGGCATGTTCGTCAGCTACTTCAAGGACGACGCCAAGACCCGCGAGACTATGACACCGGACGGTTACGTAAAAACTGGCGATGCCGGGTTCTTTGACGGCAAGACCGGGCACCTGAAGATCATCGATCGCGCCAAGGATGTCGGCAAGCTCAAGGACGGCACGTTGTTCCCGCCGAAGTACATCGAGAACAAGCTGAAATTCTATCCCAATGTCCGCGAGGTGGTGGCGTATGGCGATAGCCGCGATTTCGTCGCCGTGATGATCAACATCGACCTTGCCGCGGTGGGAAGCTGGGCCGAGCGCAACAACGTCGTCTATGGCTCGTACCAGGAGTTGGCCGGCCATCCGATGGTCTACGACATGATCCAGAAGAACATCGAGGAGACCAACCGTTCGCTGGCCGAGGACAAGGTCACCGCGGGCGCGCAGGTCCGGCGATTCCTCATCTTGCACAAGGAGCTCGACGCCGATGACGGCGAGGTGACCCGGACGCAGAAGGTCCGCCGTGGTTTCGTTGCCGAGCGCTATGCACCGCTGATCACCGCGCTCTACGACGGCTCCAGCGAAGCCGACATCTCGACCGAGGTGACGTTCGAGGACGGGCGCAAGGGCGTGCTGTCCGCGCGGGTCAAAATTCGTGACGTCGCCACCGTTCCGCCCCCGGCGCTCGGGAAGGCCGCATGAGAGCGCCCGCCGACATCGACATCTCGGCCGGCGAGACCATCCTCTCGATCGAGAACGTGTCGCTGTCGTTCGGCGGCGTGCGCGCCATTCGCGACGTGTCGTTCGACATCAAGAAGGGCGAGGTGCGCGCGATCATCGGTCCGAACGGCGCCGGCAAGACCTCGATGCTGAACGTCATCAACGGCTTCTATCATCCGCAGCAGGGCCGCATCACCTTCAAGGGGCAGGCTCGCGCCAAGATGCAGCCGCATGATGCTGCGCGCGGCGGCATCGCGCGGACGTTTCAGAACGTCGCGCTGTTCAAGGGCATGAGCGCGCTCGACAACATCATGGCCGGCCGAACGCTGAAGATGAAGCGCGGCTTTCTCTGGCAGTTGCTACGCGTCGGGCCTGCGCTGAACGAGGAGATCGCGCACCGCCACCGCGTCGAGGAGATCATCGATTTTCTCGAAATCCAGGCGATCCGCAAGGTGCCGGTTGCGCGGCTGCCCTACGGTTTGCAGAAGCGCGTCGAACTCGGGCGTGCCCTGGCGATGGAGCCTGACCTGCTGCTGCTCGACGAGCCGATGGCGGGCATGAACCTCGAAGAGAAGGAGGACATGTCGCGCTTCATCATCGATGTGAACGATCATTTCGGCACCACCATCGCGCTGATCGAACACGACATGGGCGTGGTGATGGACCTGTCCGACCGCGTGGTGGTGCTCGATCACGGTGTCAAGATCGCCGACGGCACGCCGGGCGAGGTGAAAAGCAATCAGAATGTTATCGACGCGTATCTGGGAGTTGCGCATTGAGCGTTGCATCAACCCGTAGGGAAGTCGCCGCGTGATCGCGTTCGGCCAGTTCCTCGAGGTCTTCATCAGCGGTCTGCTGGCCGGCGTGCTGTACTCGCTCGTCGCGCTGGGATTCGTCCTGATTTTCAAGGCGTCCGGCGTCTTCAATTTCGCGCAAGGCTCCATGGTCCTGCTCGCGGGCCTGGCGCTGGTGCGCTCGCTCGATTGGCTCGTCGCCAAAGGCTTTCCCATGTGGGCGGCGATCGTCGCCGGCCTGATGTTTGCCGCTGTCATCATGGCGATCACGGCGTTTCTGGTGGAGCGCTATGTGCTCGGGCCGCTGGTGAACCAGGACGGTCTCATCCTGTTCATGTCGACCATCGGCGTGACCTTCATGATCGAGGGGGCGGCGCAGTTTCTGTTCGGCTCCGACGTCTATCCGCTGCGGCTGTTTCCGACCGACGCCTGGTTTCTGTTCGAAGGTTCCTTTCCGGGCGGCATCCTGGTCAGCAAGATCGATGTTTGGGGCGGCGTCATCGCCGCGGTGCTGGTGGCGGGACTGGCGTTGTTCTTCCAGCGCACCAAGATCGGCCGCGCGCTGCGCGCCGTCGCCGACGATCACGCCGCCGCGCAGTCGGTCGGCATCCCGCTCGACTGGATTTGGTTCGTGGTCTGGCTGGTGGCGGGGCTCGTCGCCCTGGTCGCCGCGACGGTGTGGGGCACCAAGCTCGGCGTGCAGTTCTCGATCACCTTCCTGGCGCTCAAGGCGCTGCCGGTGCTCATCATCGGCGGCTTCACGTCGGTGCCGGGCGCCATCGTCGGCGGGCTGATCGTCGGCGCCGGCGAAAAGCTCGCCGAGGCCTACCTCGGTCCTTTTATCGGCGGCGGCATTGAATACTGGTTTGCTTATGTGCTGGCGCTGATCGTGCTGCTGATGCGGCCGCAGGGCCTGTTCGGCGAGCGCATCATCGAGCGGATATAAAAATGCTCTATCGCGAGACCGGCCAGTTCAAGACCAGTTATGCCGCCGACATGGCGATCTTTCCGATCCGCCAGGATCGCATCGCGCTCTGGGGCCTGCTGATATTCGCCTTCATCGGCATCCCGGTGATGGACGCGTTCCAGGTGTGGCCGCTGCGGGGCGAGTATCTCATCCGCGCCATCCTCATTCCGTTCCTCATCCTGTCGCTTGCCGCGGTCGGCCTGAACATCCTCACCGGCTATTGCGGTCAGCTTTCGCTCGGCAGCGGTGCCTTCATGGCGATCGGCGCCTACGGCGCCTACAAATTTGGCACCGGTGTCCGCATCCCGCTGGAAATATTCACCATCGATATTCCGCCGCTGCCGGTGTTCTGGTGCATCCTGCTCGGCGGAGTGATGTCGGCCTTCGTCGGTATCCTGTTCGGCATCCCGAGTCTGCGCATTAAGGGCCTCTATCTCGCGGTTGCGACGCTCGCTGCCCAGTTCTTCTTCGATTGGGTGTTCATTCGAGTGAAGTGGTTCACCAACTACACCTCGTCCGGGTCGGTGGTGGCGCCGGATCTTAATTTTTTCGGCTTCTTCGCCAACAAGCCGATCGAGAAGTACTTGGTGTGCCTCGTGTTCGTCACGGTGTTTGCGCTGCTGGCGAAGAACCTCGTTCGCGGCAACATCGGCCGGCAGTGGATGGCGATCCGCGACATGGACATCGCCGCCGAACTGATCGGCATCCGACCGCTGTACGCCAAGCTTTCGGCGTTCGCGATCTCATCCTTCATCGTCGGTGTGGCCGGCGCGCTCTGGGCGTTCATCTATCTTGGCGCCTGGGAGCCACTCGCCTTCAACATCGACCGCTCGTTCCAGATTCTGTTCATGGTCATCATTGGGGGACTCGGTTCGATCCTTGGCTCTTTCCTCGGAGCGGCCTTCATCCTGGTGCTGCCGATCCTGCTCGATCAGGTGCCACATGCGTTGGGCGTGCCGGTTTCGGTCGAGACCGTTTCGCTGCTGGTCTTCGTTGTCACAGGGGCGCTGATCTGCTGGCTGTTGATCGTCGAACCTCATGGCTTTGCTAGACTTTGGTCGACCGGCAAGGAGAAGCTTCGGCTCTGGCCTTACCCCTATTGAGGGCATAGGCTTGCAGTCACGGTGCGGTCGCGCAAAGAAGCGGCGCGGCTCACGAGAACAACAAAAATCGCTTCAGGGCATCGGCACTTTGCGCTCCGCAAGGGCCGGTCTGACAGGAGAGGGAACATGATGAAAATCACCGTGGCTCTTGCCGCCGCCGCGCTCGGCGTGACGGCCGTGGCCGAGCCGGCGCTGGCGCAGGCAAACGAACAATTTCTGCCGGCTCTCGTCTACCGCACCGGTCCCTACGCGCCGAACGGCATCCCGTTCGCCGATGGTGTCCAGGACTACTGGACCCTGCTGAACGAGCGCGATGGCGGCATCAACGGCGTCAGGATCGCGTCGGAGGAATGCGAGACCGGCTACGCCACCGACAAGGGTGTCGAGTGCTACGAGCGCCTCAAGGGCAAGGGCCCGACCGGCGCCGGCTACTTCTCGCCGCTCTCGACCGGGATCACCTTCGCGCTGACCGAAAAGGTGCCCGGCGATAAGATCCCGCTGCTGACCATGGGCTACGGCCGCTCCGAGTCCAAGAACGGCGCGGTGTTCCCCTGGAACTTCATCGCCGTCGGCTCCTACTGGACCGCGGCCGACGTTGCCATCCAGCACATCGCCCACGAACTCGGCGGCATCGCAAATCTCAAGGGCAAGAAGATCAGCCTCGTCTATCACGACAGCCCATACGGCAAGGAGCCGATCGCGGCGCTGGAAGAGCGCGCCAAGCTGAACGGCTTTACCTTCAAGGCGATTCCGGTGACGCATCCCGGGGTCGAACAGAAGTCGCAATGGCTGGCGATCCGCCAGGACCGTCCCGACTACGTTCTGCTGTGGGGCTGGGGCGTGATGAACTCCACCTCCATCAAGGAGGCGGCGGCGGTCGGCTATCCCCGCGACAAGATGATCGGCGTGTGGTGGTCGGGCGCCGAGCCTGACGTGACGCCGGCGGGCGATCAGTCCAAGGGCTACAAGGCGTTGATGCTTCAGCACGGCGCCGGCAAGTTCCAGGTGCATGCCGACCTCGACAAGTTCGTCGTCTCCAAGGGCAAGTCGGTGGCCAAGGACGACTACGCCCAGGTGCTCTACAACCGCGGCGTCATCAATTCGATGATCGGCACCGAGGCGATCCGCACCGCCATGAAGAAGTACGGCAACAAGCCGCTGACCGGCGAGCAGATCCGCTGGGGCTTTGAAAACCTCAACCTCTCCGAGGCGCGTATCAAGGAACTCGGCTTCGAGGGAATGCTGCAGCCGATGAAGTTCACTTGCCAGGACCACCAGGGCGCCGACGTGGCGCGCGTGCAGCAGTGGGACGGCAAGGAGTGGAAGACAGTCTCCGGCTACTACAAGGCCGACCTGTCGATCCTCGACCCGTTGGTCAAGGATCAGTCGGCCAAGTACGCGGTCGAAAAGAAGATCACGCCGCGCGATTGCTCGAAGGAAAGCTGAGCGCGTTCGACATTGATGCGTCCTGCCCGCGGGCAGGGCGCTACTCCCTCTCCCCGCTGGGGGGAGAGGGATGGGGTGAAGGGCCTTGAACTCTCGATAGGGCGTAACCCCTCACCCGCCTGCCTTCGGCGGTCGACCATCTCCCGATGGGAGAGGTGGAAGAGGCCGCCGCCTGCAACGAGAACTCAATGACGACCGTCGCTCCCGCCGCCAAGACTGAAACGACGTCCTTCCTCTCGGTGAACAACATCGAGGTGGTCTACAGCTCCGTCATTTTGGTGCTGAAGGGCGTTTCGCTGGCTGTGCCGAAGGGCGGTATTGTGGCGCTGCTCGGCGCCAATGGCGCTGGCAAGACCACCACGCTCAAAGCGATCTCCAATCTTCTGCATGCTGAGCGCGGCGAGGTCACCAAGGGGGCCATCGTGTTCGACGGCGAGCAGGTTCACAAGCTGTCGCCCAACGCCCTGGTGCAGCGGGGCTGCATCCAGGTCATGGAGGGGCGGCGATGCTTCGCCCATCTTACCGTCGAGGAAAATCTGCTCACCGGCGCGTTCACCCGCCGAGACGGCAAGGCCGCGGTCATGGCCGACCTAGAACTGGTCTACTCGTATTTCCCGCGCCTCAAGGAGCGCCGCGGTTCCACGGCCGGCTACACCTCGGGCGGCGAACAGCAGATGTGCGCCGTCGGTCGCGCGCTGATGTCGCGGCCCAAGATGATCCTGCTTGACGAGCCGTCGATGGGACTGGCGCCGCAGATCGTCGAGGAGATTTTCGAGATTGTGAAGAACCTCAACGGCAAGGAGGGCGTATCCTTCCTGCTCGCCGAACAGAACACCAACATGGCGCTGAAATACGCCAGCTACGGCTACATTCTCGAAAACGGCCGCGTTGTGATGGACGGCGAGGCCAAGGCGCTGCGCGAGAACGAGGACGTCAAGGAGTTCTATCTTGGCGTTGCCGAAGGCAAGCGCCGGTCGTTTCGCGATGTGAAGCACTACAAGCGGCGCAAGAGGTGGTTGGCTTAGCCGAAGCGATGGGGGCCGGTGGTGTGGCGGAGGATCGCCTTCCTGTTGATCGCGGCGCCGCTGGTGTGCATGGTGGTCGTGTTGCTGATGCTAAGTTTTGACAGCCTGCCAAGGTCCGATTTGTTCTACGCTTTGGCGGTGGTCAGCGTCGTGACATTAGTCGCCTTGCCGGCGGGAATCACGATCTGGGGCTTTTCCATACTGATGGCCGACCGGCGCCGCGGCTGGCGTAAATCTCCATAAGGTCCGAAGGCTCGCATGCCCGATCACCACGACGCTCTGGAGACACGCAATCCCGCCGCGCGCGAGCGCGAACAGTTCGCGCGGTTGCCCGAGGCCATCGCCCGCGCCATGTCGGCGCCCGGCTGGGCGCGGCATCTCAAAGGCGTCGATCCGAAATCCGTCGCATCGCGCGCCGCGCTGGCGAAGCTGCCGCTCCTGCGCAAGTCCGAACTGCTGGCGTTGCAGAAGGAGTATCCGCCGTTCGGCGGCTACAACGTCACGCCGCCCGGCAAGGCCCGGCGCCTGCATATGTCGCCCGGCCCGATCTTCGAGCCGGAGGGGATGGCCGCGGACTTCGGCGGAGCGGCCCGCGCGGCGTTCGCCGCGGGCTTCCGTCCCGGCGACATCGTGCACAATTCCTATTCCTACCATCTGACGCCCGGCGCCTACATCATGGAGGCGGGCGTCCACGCGCTTGGCTGCGCGGTTGTTCCCGGCGGCGTCGGCAACACCGAACAGCAACTCGATGCCATCGCCCACTACAAGCCGGCCGGCTATCTCGGCACGCCCGATTTCATCAAGATACTGCTCGACACCGCGCAGAAGGCCGGCAAGGACGCATCCTCGATCAAGCGCGGGCTGGTGTCCGGCGCGGCGCTGCCGGCTTCGCTGCGCGCCGAACTCGCGACGCGCGGCGTCTCGGTGTTGCAGTGCTATGCCATCGCCGAAACGGGGGTGGTCGCCTACGAGAGCGAGGCCCAGCAGGGCATGATCCTCAACGAGAATCTCATTCTGGAAATCGTTCGCCCCGGCACCGGCGATCCGGTGGCGGATGGCGAGGTCGGCGAGGTGGTGGTCACGTCGTTCAATCCGGATTATCCGATGATCCGGCTTGCCACCGGCGATCTGTCCGCGGTGATGGCCGGCGCATCGCCGTGCGGCCGCACCAACACTCGCATCAAGGGCTGGATGGGCCGCGCCGACCAGACCACCAAGGTTAAAGGCATGTTTGTGCATCCGGAACAGATCGCCGAGGTGGCCAGCCGCCATGCTGGAGTTGGACGCGTGCGTCTTGTCGTCAGCCGCGAGGCCGAGCAGGACGTCATGACGTTGCACGCTGAGGCGGAGGCGGCGGCCCACGCGGGCCTCGCCGATGGGCTCGCCGGAACGCTTGCATCGGTCACCAAGGTCCGCGGCGCGGTGAAGCTTGTTGCGCCGGGCTCGTTGCCGAACGACGGAAAGGTGATCGCGGACGAACGGCCGGTGGGATAGGCGCCTTGTTTTCACCTCGTTTGACTGTTGCTTGGCCGGCTGAAGTCTGGAGCGTCTTGATGCGCCTTCGAATCCTGCTCTCCGTTCTCGTTGTTGCCGCCCCGCTCGGTCTACCGGCCGGAGCCGCCTCGGCGCAGTATTTCGAAGGTCAGAGCATCCTGTTCGGCCGCCCGCATGGCTCGGTCTATGAGGGGCGCTGGTGCGCCCGCGAAAATGTCGGCGGCCAGCGAATCGAGGAGAACTGCATCTTCGATTCGTTCGAGTCGTGCCGGCGGCTGGTGATCCAGGGCAATCGCGGCTTCTGCACGCAGAATCCTGCCTATGGCGCATATCGCGATCCGCCCGTCCGCAAGAAGAAGCGCCGCACCTACTAGGCTCAGGCTTTCCGGGTTACGCCGCGATCAGTTCCTTGATGCGCGGCCAGCTCTTCAATCCGTCGCGGCCGGTGTCGTCGTAGCCGCTCATCGGCGGATACTCCGAGATCGACTTGACCGGGATTCTCCAGATGACTCCCGAACTGGCGTGAGTATTGGGGTTTTACGGCCTTGCCACAAGACCGACGCGAGGTGCCGACGCATTACCGGCTGTTCGGCCAGCCCGAACGGTGGTCGAGGGGCTGATCTGGCCATTTTCGCTGGCATCTGGACAAACTCCTCCCGTCGGTAGCTGTTGAAC
>JAPLPD010000173.1 GCA_026400395.1 Alphaproteobacteria bacterium
CCTTGCCGGCGCGCAAATCGTTGAGCGCCGCATTCACGTCGTCGAGCCGACGCGTCGCGGTCGGCACCGCCGGCAAACCGGTGCGCTTGACCAGTTCGATCAATTCGGCGGTCTCGGTCAGGCTGCCGGTGTAGGAACCCTGGATGGTGATCGCGCGCATCGGGAACGGCGGCAGCGACAGCGTGATCTCGCCGCCATAGAGGCCGACGACGATCAGCTTGCCGCCCTTGCTCAGGCTGTCGATGGCGAGCCGCGCGGTTCCGGCCGAGCCGACCAGATCGATCACCGCCCAGGCGCCGCCTTTGGTCGCCGCGACGATCTGCGCCGAAGCGTCCGCCGCGCCGCCGTCGATCACCACCGCCGCGCCGGCCTGCCTGGCGGCCTCGCGCTTGCCGGCATCGATCTCGACGACGACGGCGCTGTGACCGCCCATCGCCTTGTGCAAGGCGAGACACATCAGGCCAAGGCCACCGGCGCCGACGATCACCGTCGGCTCGGTGGTCAGCGTCGGGCCGACCTTCTTCAACGCGCTGTAGGTGGTGACGCCCGAGCAGGCGAGCGGCGCCGCGCGCTCCGGTGGAATGTTGCCGATGTCGAACAGGTAGCGCGGATGCGGCACCATCAGGTGATCGCTGTAGCCGCCGGGACGGAACACGCCGATGCTGCTCGGCTTGGTGCAAAGCTGCTCGTCGCCGCGCTTGCAGACGCCGCATTCGCCACAGCCCATCCAGGGATCGACCAGCCGGCGGTCGCCGATCTTGACGCCGCGCGCGTCGGGGCCGAACGCCACGACCTCGCCGACGTTCTCATGACCGAGCGTCACTGGCAGCTTCATGCCGCGGTCGATGATGTTGAGCTTCTTGCCGCCGCCGAGATCGAAATAGCCGTCCGACAAATGCAGGTCGCTGTGGCAGACGCCGGCGGCCAACACCTTGAGCAGGACCTCGGTTCCGCGCGGTTCGGGCGTGGCGTGGACCGCGAGTTGCAGCGGCTCGCCGCAGGTACAGACTTGGAAGCTGCGCATGACTATCATCCCCGGCTGACCAAGCTGTCCCACCATATCCGAGACCCTGGCGCAACAGCGCCATAACCCATTGCTTATGTTAATAAACTTCCGGCGGGAGCCCGGAGGGAAATCCGCCTCGTTTGCGCGGACTTGGAGCGATCTCGTTTTTCCCACATGGTGCGCTGCGCCGTGACATCGGACGCGCGCTTCGCTATCCGAAAGGCCACATGCTCACCCAAGAAAAGCCGCCCAAGACCACCGACAACACCGCCAACGGAGTGGCCGGTGCACTGTTCGACGAGCCCGCCCTGATCGCGGAGCTCGCCGAACTCGCCAAACTACACGCCGGCTCCGAACAGGAGCTGCGGCGCGCCGTCGCCAAACGGCTCAAGGCGGTGCTGATCGCCGGCCGCGCGGAGGCCGAACAGGCGCTGCTGAAGGATCGCCAGGGCCGGCGCTGCGCCGAACGCCTGTGTTTCATGATGGACGAAATCCTGCGCGTGCTGTTCGAGTTCGTCGGCACGCATCTTTACCCGTCGAAAAATCCGTCCGACTCCGAGCGCATGGCGATCGTCGCGACCGGCGGTTACGGCCGCGGCCTGCTCGCCCCCGGCTCCGACATCGATCTGCTGTTTCTGCTGCCCTACAAACAGACCGCGTGGGGCGAGTCGGTCGCCGAAGCCATTCTCTATTGTCTCTGGGATCTCGGTCTGAAGGTCGGCCACGCCACCCGCTCGATCGACGAGTGCATCCGCCAAGCCAAGGCGGACATGACCATCCGCACCGCCACCCTGGAATCGCGGTTCCTGCTCGGCGACAAGAAGCTGTTCGACGAGTTGATGACCCGCTTCGACAAATTCGTCATCCAGGGCACCGCCCCGGAGTTCGTCGCCGCCAAGCTCGTCGAGCGCGAGGAGCGCCACCGGCGCGGCGGCCAGTCCCGCTATCTGGTCGAACCCAACGTCAAGGACGGCAAGGGCGGATTGCGCGACCTGCATACGCTGTTCTGGATCGCGAAATATGTCTACCGCGTGCACGACGTCGAGGAGCTGATCGACCGCGGCGTGTTCGACCACGACGAACTCAAGCTGTTCCGCCGCTGCGAAGATTTCCAGTGGTCGGTCCGCTGCAACATGCACTTCCTGACCGGCCGCGCCGAGGAGCGGCTATCGTTCGACATCCAGCGCGAGATCGCCGTGCGGCTTGGTTACACCGAGCATCCCGGCATGAAGGATGTCGAGCGCTTCATGAAGCACTACTTCCTGATCGCCAAGGATGTCGGCGATCTGACTGCCATCCTGTGCGCCGAACTCGAGGACCAGCAGACCAAGCCCGCGCCGGTGCTGACCCGGATGATGGCGAAGCTCCGCCCGGTCCCGGGCCGGCGCGCGTTGCCGGACACCCATGATTTCTTCGAAGACAACAACCGCCTGACCCTCGCGGACAAGGACGTGTTCGCGCGCGACCCGGTCAATCTGATCCGGATGTTCCGCTTCGCGCAGAAGCACGATCTGATGCTGCATCCCGACGCGATGCGCGCGGTCAGCAAGTCGCTGCGCCTGATCGGCCCGAAGCTGCGGCATGATCCCGAGGCGAACCGGCTGTTCCTGGAAATCCTCACCTCCAACAACGCCGAGGTCTTCCTGCGGCGCATGAACGAGGCGGGCGTGCTCGGCCGCTTCATTCGTGCGTTCGACCGCGTCGTAGCGATGATGCAGTTCAACATGTATCACCACTACACGGTGGACGAGCATCTGTTGCGCTGCATCGGCATCCTCGCCGAGATCGAGCGGGGCAGCAACGAGGAGTACACCCTCGCAAACGACCTGATCCGGAAGATCCTTCCGGAGCACCGCACGCTGCTCTATGTGGCGCTGTTCCTGCACGACATCGCCAAGGGCCGCATCGAGGACCACTCAATCGCCGGTGCCCGTGTCGCGCGCGCGTTCGGCCCGCGGATCGGGCTGTCGCCGGCCGAAACCGACACCGTCGCCTGGCTGGTGGAGCAGCATCTGGTGATGTCGTCGGTGGCACAATCGCGCGACCTGTCCGACCGCAAGACCATCGAGAACTTCGCCGCGGTGGTGCAATCGCTGGAGCGCATGAAGCTGCTCACCATTCTGACCACCGCCGACATTCGCGCGGTCGGCCCCGGCGTCTGGAACGGCTGGAAGGCCCAGCTGCTGCGCACGCTGTACTACGAGACCGAGCCGGTGCTCACCGGCGGCTTCTCCGAGGTCAACCGCGCCCAGCGCGTCGCCATGGCGCAGGCCGAGCTTCGCGCCGAACTCAAGGACTGGCAAGCCGACCGCATCGATGCCTACATTGGCCGGCATTATCCGGCCTATTGGCTGAAGGTCGACGTGCCGCATCGTGTCTTGCATGCGCGTTTTGTGGAGAAGGCCGAAAGCGCCGGCAAGTCGATCGCCACCGCCTTTGCCCTGGATGCCGCGCGCGGCGTCATCGAACTCACGGTGCTGGCGCCGGATCATCCGTGGCTGCTGTCGACCCTGGCCGGCGCCTGCGCCGCCGCGGGCGCCAACATCGTCGATGCGCAGATTTTCACAACCACCGACGGGCGCGTGCTCGACACCGTTTCGGTGTCGCGCGAGTTTGACCAGGATGGCGACGAGGCGCGCCGCGGCTCCCGCATCGCGGATACCATCGAGAAGGCGCTGAGCGGGACGTTCAAGCTGCCGGAGGTGGTCACGCGCCGCGCCATTGCCAAGGGCCGGATCAAAGCTTTCGCCATCGAGCCGGAAGTGACCATCAACAACCAGTGGTCCAACCGCTACACCGTAATCGAGGTGACCGGCCTTGACCGGCCCGGCCTGCTGTACGAGATGACGGCGGCGCTGTCCAAGCTCAGCCTCAACATCACCTCGGCGCATGTGGCGACGTTTGGCGAGCGCGTGGTGGACGTGTTCTACGTGACCGATCTGCTCGGCGCGAAAATCGGATCGCCGACCCGCGAAATCGCAATCAAACGCGCGCTGCTAGAGCTGTTCACGCCGCTTAAGCCGGCCACGGCCGCTACGGCCCGCTAGGTCTGCCGCGCTATTCTTTATCGCCTGAGCTATGCGCGGCGCGTTCGCTGGTCTTATCCCACTCGCTCGAACGCACCAGCCGTAAGGCTCGGCTCAAACGGCTTGGCCGATTGTTCCTGCTCCATCGTCACCGCCACGCGGCCGTTCGCCGTCAATCGAACCTTATTGCTTCCCACATCGGCAACCAGGCTGAGCTCGATGAAGTGATGATGCGCCATGTGACGGCCTTCGCCGCTGTCCTTTTTGGTCAGCTTGATACGCTGCCCTTCGACCTTATCGACCGTCCCAACGTGCACTCCGTCGACACCAATAATTTCCATATGTTCTTTGATCTTGCTCGCGTCCATTGGCTGTCCCTTGGGTGTTGAGGGAACCAACGCGCGCCGTGTCATTAAGTTCACCGGGTGCAATCCGCTGCAAATCGAGGTTTTCCCCGCCCGTGAGCCAGGGGCGTTTACACGGTTGGCCGACCCATCCATTCGCGCGGCCAACAGACAAAAAAAACGGCGATGCCGGTTCATGACCGGCATCGCCGTTAGCTCGCTCAGACGATGAGCGCTGCGATTACGACTTGTTCGACGCGAGGTAGAACGGGATCATCCAGCTCGGCAGGAACACCGGCAGGGAATCACGCACCAGGCGCGCGCTGTTTTCGTTCGAATTCGCCGAAGCAACCGGCGCCGGAGCCTTCTTCGACTTCTTCGCCGCGACGGCCGGAGAGGCCGCGACCACAGCGATGAGGGCCGCAAGTGCAAACTTCTTCATAGTTTTAATCCCCCTGTTACGCCCCGCATTTTGGGTGGCGGTACACCCTAAAACCTTAGCATGACCGGCTACCCGGCCGAAACGGGTTTCCAGGCAACACCCACACATTATTTGGAGCACGTTTTCTCGGTTGTATGGGTCAAAACCGCCGTGAACCGGGTTTCATCTACGAAAGCACCGAAACCCGTCCGCGGCGGCCAGATTCGCTCGTGGAATGGAAAGGCGACTACTTTTTCTTCTTGCCCTTCTTCGCCGTCTTGGCGGGAGCGGGCGCCGCCGTGGTGGCCGCCGCGCCTGCGGGCCCCTGCAGGAGCTTGAACGAGTTCTTGTTCAGCTCGAAGAAGTCCTGAGCCACTGCCGGAGCAGAAGTGTTAGCGAACGCAGCGGTCATGGCGATAGCTGCGAAGAGTGCGACTTTGCGCATGTTGAATCCCCAGTCTATGTCCACCGGATTCCCCGGTAACTGGAAATCATGCACAAAACGGCGACATTGGGAAGACGCTCACGACCCCGACAATCACCCGCGAATCCAGCGCCCGCCTGGGGTTTCGCCCCCCGGCCGGCGGCGGCTTAACGGTCCCTTAAAGCCGTCGCCGTAGCCTGCATCCGGGCGCCACCGCCAAGGGATCGCCAAGGCTGCTTGCGGCACGGTTACGGGACGGGACATGGGATCGCCGAAGGCCAAAAATCGTCCCGGCGAACGCCGCGAGCCGGTGTTCGACGTTGCGCCCGGCGGGGAGCCCGCCGATGAGGCCGCCGCGCCGCGCCGCGCTGCCCCGGACGGCGATAGCCCACCCAAAAAACGCAAGCGCCGCACTGGGAACCGCAAGAAGGGCGGTGGAGGCGGAAGCCGCCGCTGGACCATCGGACGGGTCGCCTATTGGGGCGCGGTGGTGGGGCTCTGGCTGGTGATAGCCACCATTGGCATTGTTGTCTGGGTCGGCGCCCATCTGCCGCCGATCCAGTCGCTGGAAATCCCGAAGCGGCCGCCCTCGATCAAGATCGTCGATCTGCAGGGCCGCCTGATGGCGACGCGCGGCGACATGGGCGGCGCCGCCGTGCCGTTGAAAGAATTTCCGCGCTACGTACCGCAGGCGTTCGTCGCCATCGAGGACCGCCGCTTTTATTCGCACTATGGGGTCGATCCGCTCGGCATCGCACGCGCCGCGGTCGCCAACGTCCTGCGCCGCGGTGTGGCGCAGGGCGGCTCCACGCTGACCCAGCAGCTCGCCAAGAACCTGTTCCTGACCCAGGAGCGCACGATGTCGCGCAAGGTTCAGGAGGTTGGGCTGGCGCTGTGGCTGGAGCGCAAATACAGCAAAACCCAGATACTCGAACTCTATCTGAACCGGGTCTATTTCGGCGCCGGCGCTTATGGCATCGAAGCGGCGGCGCAGCGCTATTACTCGAAGCCTGCGCAGAAGCTGACGGTGGCAGAGGCTGCGACGCTCGCCGGCCTGGTTCGCTCGCCGACGCGGCTCGCTCCCACGCGCAACCCGGACGGCGCCGAGCGCCGCGCCCAGGTCGTGCTGGCCGCCATGACCGATATGAAGTTCATCACCGACGACATGGCCAAGCTGGCGCTGATGCAGCCGGCCCATACGGTGAAACCGCCCGGCGCGGGCTCCGCCGGGTATGTCGCCGACTGGGTGATGGACGTGCTCGACGACCTGATCGGCCGGGTCGAGCAGGACATCGTGGTCGAAACATCGGTCGATCCGGCGCTGCAGAACGCCGCCGAGACCGCGCTGGTCGATGAATTGAACAAAAACGGCGCCAAGGCCGGCGTCGGCCAGGGCGCCGTCGTCGTGCTGACGCCGGACGGGGCGGTGCGGGCACTGGTCGGCGGGCGAAACTATGCCGAAAGCCAGTTCAACCGCGCGGTCTCCGCCAAGCGGCAGCCCGGGTCAGCGTTCAAGCCGTTCGTCTATCTCACCGCGATCGAACGCGGGCTGACGCCTGACACCATCCGCGAGGACAAGCCGATCGCGGTGAAGGGCTGGAAGCCGGAAAACTACAGCCACGAGTATTTCGGGCCGGTGCCGCTGAGCAAGGCGCTGGCGCTGTCGCTCAACACGGTGTCGGTGCGGCTGACCCTGGAATTCGGGCCGACCGCGGTGATGCGCACCGCGCACCGGCTCGGCATCGCCTCCAAGCTTGAGCCCAACGCATCGCTCGCGCTCGGCACCTCCGAGGTGTCCGTGCTCGAACTGGTCGGGGCCTACGCCGCCTTCGCCAACGGCGGGATGGCGGTGCAGCCGCATGTCGTCGAAGGCGTGACGACCGCGGCCGGCAAGCTTTTGTACCAGCGCAAGAACGACAATCTCGGCCGCATCATCGAGCCGCGCTACGCCGGCATGATGAACGGCATGATGCAAGATACCCTGCTCACCGGCACCGCGCGCAAGGCCGAACTCCCCGGCTGGCCGGCCGCCGGCAAAACCGGCACCTCGCAGGATTTCCGCGACGCCTGGTTCATCGGCTACACCGGCCATCTGGTCGCCGGCGTGTGGCTCGGCAATGACGATTCCTCACCGACCAAGAAGACCACCGGCGGCGGTATGCCGGTGGAAATCTGGAGCCGGTTCATGAAGGCCGCGCACCAGGGCGTGCCAGTGGTCGGCCTGCCCGGCGTTGGCAGCGCGCCGCTGACCGCCAGCCTCGCACCGTGGAGCAACGGCCGCATCGCGCCGCCCGCGCCGGTCGGCAACTCCGAAGGTCCGGTGCAGTCGGCGTCCGCTGATGGCGGCATCGACAACTGGCTGATCAACCGGCTGTTCGGCCGGCGCTAGACGCGGCCGCGGACACCGCGGCTCAAGGTCCACAGCACCAGCGAAAGGCCGCCCACCAGCATCATGGCGATGGCGAGCGGCCACGCCGTCGTTCCGAGCACATGGCCGATGATGGCGCCCATCACCGCTGACGCGGTCTGGATGACGAAACCGAGCAGCGACGACGCCGCACCCGCCCGGTCGGGATACGGCAGCAGGGCGCCGGCCTGCGCCTGCGCCAGCGTCATGCCCATGCCCACCAGATAGAGCCCGACCGCGGCGACGATGCCCCACGCGCCGACCGGCGTGAAGGCGAGCATCGCCACCATCACGGCGCCTCCGAGGGCCATGGCGGCGGCGCCGAGACCCATCGTGCGGCCGCTGCCCCAGTGCATGACGAAGCGAGCGGCAATGATGGTACCCAGCATGTAGCCCGAGGAGCCAATCGCGAACGATACGCCGAACGCCAACGCCGACATGCCGTAGATGTCCTGCAGCACGAAGGCTGCGCCGGAGATCCACGCGAACAACCCGGTCAGGCAGCAGGTCGCGATGCCGAGATGGATCACGAAGCTCTTGTCGGCCAGGAAGCGCCGGTAGGACCGAACGATCGAGCCGGCCGACACCGGCTCGGGCGCGCGCTGACGCAGCGTCTCCGGCAGCAGGAACCAGACCATGGTCCAGGTCGCCGCGCCGACAAACAGCAGCAGCACGAAATTCGAGCGCCAGCCGAACGCGGTCTCGAGGACGCCGCCGATCAGCGGCGCGACAAGCGGCGCCAGCGCCATGATCGCTGCCATCCGCGCCAATTCGCGGCCGATCCTCCGGCCATCGTACATGTCTCGCACGATGGTCCGCGCCAGCACGCTGGCACCCGAGCCGCCCACCGCCTGAAGAAAGCGAGCGGCGATCAGCATTTCGATCGACGTCGATAGGGCGCACGCGAGGGTCGCCACGAGATAAATGCCGAGCGCCGTCAGCAGCACCGGCTTCCGGCCGTGGCGGTCGGACAGCGGCCCGTGAAACACCTGCGCGACGGCAAACCCGATCAGATAGGCCGAGATGGTAAGTTGCACCTGCGACGTCGGCGCATTGAGCAGACGGCCGATCGACGGCAGCGACGCCAGATACATGTCCATCGACAGCGGACCGATGCCCGTCAGCATCGCCAACAGCAATGTCAGTGCCAAGGATCCGGGGGCCAGCACCGCGCGGCTACTGGCCGGCGCGCGGCATGCCGAAGCGATGCAGGTCGGTGCCGTGGATGTCGAGCCAGACTTTGGCGCGGGCGGGGTCGGCGCAAACGCCTTGGACCAGCCGCCAGAATCGCGACGAGTGGTTCATCTCGATCAGATGAGCGACCTCATGCACGGCGAGATAGTTGAGCACGAAGGGTGGCGCGAGGATCAGCCGCCATGAATACGACAGCACGCCGGTGGCCGAGCACGAGCCCCAGCGGCTCGATTGGTCGCGCACCGAGATGCGCTTGACCGAGACGCCGAACCGCTCGGCCGCGCGCTTCGTCGCGGCGTCGAGATCGCGCAGCGCCTCGCGGCGCAGAAAATCGCTGACCCGCCGATCGATGTGCGGCACCTCGCCGGCGACACAAAGCAGACCCTCGCCATCGGCACCGGCCTCCTGCCACACCGTACCGCGAACGCCGGACCGGTGAACGATGCGATGCTGCACGCCGCGCAGCGGCAATACGGTGCCGTCGGCAAACGGCGCCGCCTCCGGCAGGCGGCGCAGCCTCGCCGCGATCCAGCCGCCGTGCCTCTGCGCGAACTCCTTGGCCTCGCGGACGCTGCCGCGCGGCGGCATGGTCAGGATGACCTCGCGGCTCGCGGCGTGAATGCGAAGCGTGTAGCGGCGGGCCTGGCGGTGGCGGCGGATGCGCACCGGATAGATTGCCTGGTCGAAGACGACCTGGATCGTCTGCGGTTCGCTCGGCCGGCGATAGAGCAGCGCGCGCAGCGGCATCATCAATGACCCGAATCCCGAGTCCAAGAATAGCAGATCGGCCACAATTTCGCGAACAGGTTGAGCGTCTGCTTTGCCCAAGGAACTAGCCAACGACCTTTAGCGCCGGCCGGCGCGCCGCTTGCTTGGCCGGCACCTGAACGCTGAGGATGAAGTCGGAGATGCGCGGCGCCACCTCGGAGCGGAAGCGGGAGCCGTTGAACACACCGTAATGACCGACGCCGAGTTGGAGATAGTGCATCTTCTTCTCCGCCGGAATGTTGAAGCACAGCTTGTGCGCCGCTTCGGTCTGTCCGACACCGGAGATATCGTCGTGCTAGCCTTCGACGGTGAGCAGCGCAGTGTTGTGAATCTTGCTCGGGTCGATCCCGCGGCCCCGATGCGTCATCGTGCCCCTTCGGCAAGGAATGAAGGATGAACACAGTATCGACCGTCTGCAAATAGTATTCGGCAGTCAGGTCCATGACCGCGAGATATTCGTCGTAAAATTCGCGGTGCTTGGTCGCCGAGTCGCCATCACCCTTCACCAGATGGACGAACAGATTGTTGTGCGCGTCTACGTGGCGGTCGAGGTTCATGCTGACGAACCCCTGCAATTGCAGGAAGCCGGGATAGACCTCGCGCATCACACCAGGGTGGGGAAACGGAACCTTGGTGATGACGTTGCGGCGGAACCAACCGACACCGCGCTCCTGAGCCAGCTTGTTCACAACGGTGGGGTTGCTGCGGGTGTCGATCGGTCCACCCATCAGCGTGATCGAGCGCGGCGCGCAGGGGTTGTTGTCCTCTTCCATCAGCGCGGTCGCGGCCAGCACCGGCACCGACGGCTGGCACACCGCGACAACGTGCGTATCGCCTCCGAGGAAATTCAGCATCGCGATGACATAGTCGATGTAGGTGTCGAGATCGAAACGGCCCTCCGACAACGGCACCATCCGCGCGTCGGTCCAGTCGGTGATGTAGACGTCGTGATTGGGCAGGAAGGCTTCGACCGTACCGCGCAGCAGCGTCGCGTAGTGGCCGGACATCGGCGCCACGATCAGCAGCTTGGGCTGTGGCCGGCGCGGCATGTGACAGAACATGCGCTCAAAGTGCAGCAGCTTGCAGAACGGACGCTCCCACGCCGTTGCGATGTTGATGGGCGCCCGCTCGCCACCGATCAGGACAGATTCGATGCCCCAGTCGGGCTTGGAGTATCGGCGGGTCGAACGCTCGAACAGTTCGGCGCCGGCGGCCACGGATTTGCCGTAGGAGGTATGGGAGAGCGGATTGAAGGGGTTCTTGAAGAACAGTCGCGTCACGTCGGCCATGGCGCGCGCTGGCTGCAGCGCGGCATGACTGGCTTCGTACAGCCAATACATGCCGTTCGCCGCCAAAGGTCCGGCCGAGGCAGGTGCCCCGCCAAATTCGCCGATCGGGGCCGGTATTCTGCCGAATTCGCCAATTGCCATGCTTATTCGGGCTCCCGGCCCAATTGTTGCGCCGCAGCATAATAACGGGGCAGTGATTTGGTCAACCTATCAAAGGACCGTTGGCGATCGGTTAGGAGCCCCAAACAGGCTCTTTCCACCCGGTTCAGGGGATACCGGGGAACGTTCGCTCCCGGCGTTTGTTCCAAGTTAAGAATTCAGGCTGCAGCTAGTCAGCCCTGCGCGCAGGAGGAACGGCAATGTCAGGCGCTTCGAAAAGCGGCACGCCGTCAGTCCGGTCAAACGAGTACATCCGTCGGTGTGCCCCCATGAGCAGTTCGACCGGGTGCTGAGCGAGATCGAGGCCAAGCCGTCTTGAAAGCGAAACCCGGTCCGCAAACTGATCGAGGAAAACCTGATTCATTCCGCCGTCCAATTCGCTGTAAATGGGGGCGGCTGGCGTCTTCTCCGCAATCAATCGCGCGTATTCGAGATCGTCGGCGCGTTGCTTGTGTATCGCCAGTTGCGCGACTTTCGGATTGACGACAAAGGCGGGGCATTTACCGGCGGGGTTGAAGACGAGAGGCTTCGATGAATTCGGGGGACGTTGCGCGTCGAATACATAGTGGCGGTTGCACACGTCCACCCTGGGTTCGAGTTTCGTCGCCTCGAAGTGATCGTTGCCGATCTGGAGATTCTTCCAGAAGGCTAGGTTCGGATTATTTCGATGCCGCGCCAGATTCGCCGGCGTCAGACGGAACGGATAGGCCTGAACCTGGAATGACGACCGGCCGCCCACGAATGAATCGCGCGCGAGCGCATAGATTTCGCTGATCTGTTCGTCGGTCATCGCAAAGCAGCCCACGGACCAGCAGTCGCCGTGGATCATCAGCAAGCTGCCGTCGCGCTTGTTCGCTTTGTCGAAGCTGTTGGGGTAGCCAATGTTAATTGCAAGATAGTAATTGGAGTGAGGATTCATCTGTTCGGGGGTCACTCTGTAGAATCCCTCTGGAGTCTGACGGTCGCCCTCCCAAAACTTCGGCCCAAGATCGCCCGACCACCGACAGATCGGATAGGTCTTGAGAATCTGGAAATGACCGGTGGCGTCCTGTTTCCAGACTTCAAGCTCCGCCTCTTCCTTGAAAACGCGCACAAGGATCGGTGACTGCACGGCCATATTCTTTTGCCGAAGCAGCGCGAGCAGTTCAGGCGGCAGCTTCTTGGTTGCCTTGGCCGGCAACTTGGGTACCTTGGGCGACGGCGGCGGGTCGTTGTCTTCGCCAAGGCACGTGACCGGCGTCAGCGCCGCGGCAGAAATTGCAATCAGCACAAGCGCGCGGAGCACGGTGGCGCAGATCATTGCCTCTCCAAGGCTGAACGACACCGGAGCGCGTCTGATTGCAGCATGCACTGGCGAGCGATGAAAAGGGGCTGGTCCACGGCTAATCTCCGCCCTGCAGCAATGTCCCTTCGCGGCGCGCGCTGCGTAGAAACAGCAGGAATCCCATTACACCGCCAGCGAACCACACTGCGTTCAGCCCAAAAGACTGGATCATAAGGTCTGCGCGAAACACGTGTTCGACGATAAGCGCCCGCATGCCCTCGAAAACATAGGTCGGCGGCAGCATCCAGGCGAACACCTGTAGCCAGCCCGGCAGTACATCAACCGGGTAATAGACGCAGGTCAGCGGCAGAAACAGGAACATGAAGCTCCACGCCATGTTCTCGGCGCCGAGCCCGTGACGAAGCAGGATGCCCGCGACCAGAATGCCGATCGCCCAACTGGTGAGAAGGAGATTGAGGAAGAACACCGCGAGTGCGAGCCCGAGCCCCCACAGATTGAAACCGAAGAACGCGATGGCCAGCAGCGACACCGGCACCATGCCGATCGCAAGCCGGATCATGCTCTGAATCATCAGCGCGGCGACGAACTCCGCCGGACGCAACGGACTCATCATCAGGTTGCCGAGGTTGCGGGCGTACATTTCCTCGAGAAACGAGATCGAGAATCCGAGTTGGCCGCGAAACAGGATGTCCCACAGCATCACCGCGCCAATGAAAGTGCCGGCCGCCTTCATAAAGAAGCCGGAGTTCTGCGAAACGTACTGCTGCAGAAAGCCCCACATCAGCATCTGCACTGCGGGCCAATAAATCAAATCGAGCACGCGCGGCCACGACGAACTAAGCAGATACCAGTGGCGCAGCACCATGGCGCCGACGCGGCGGGGCGAGAATGCGACGTGGTCGGGAGATTGCTGGGTCATCGCGCCGCCTCCCGCGCTTCGCCGGTGCCGCGCGCGATGTCGAGGAACACCTCTTCAAGATTGCTGCGGCCATAGCGGGCAACCAGCCGCGCCGGCGTGTCGTCATCCTCGATGCGGCCGGTCTTGAGCATGATCACGCGATCGCACAACCGCTCGACCTCGTTCATGTTGTGCGACGCCAGCAGAATCGTGGCGCCCCGCTCGTGGCGATACCGCTCAAGCCGCCCACGCACCCAGTCGGCGGTGTCGGGATCGAGCGATGCCGTCGGCTCGTCGAGCAGCAGAATCTCCGGCTGATTGATCAGGGACTTCGCCAGCGCCACGCGGGTCTTCTGGCCGGATGAAAGTTTGCCGGTCTCGCGGTCGAGGAAGGCATGCATGTCGAACTCTTCGGCCAAGGTACGGATGCGGCCCGCCACATCATCACAGCCGTAAAGCATGCCGAACACATTGAGGTTCTGTCGAACCGTGAGCCGCATCGGCATGTTCACGTAGGGGCTCTCGAAGTTTATTCGGTGCAGCACGCGATGGCGCTGACGCGGCATTGCCGCGCCGAGGACAGTGACGGCGCCCTCGGTCGGTTCGACCAGTCCCATGATGGTGGAGATGGTGGTGGTCTTGCCGGCGCCATTGCCGCCGAGAAGCGCGGCGCAGGAGCCCGCGCCGACGGCAAAGGAAATGCCGTCCACCGCGGTGACGGATTTGTAGCGCTTGACCAGGCGGTCGATGACGATTGGGGACGCGTTCACGGAGGGGACGAGCATGGCTGCGCAGATTTGACGCGGCACGGGGCCCGGCGCAAGCCCCTCATATCTGCTCTAACAGGCGTCTGAAAACTCTCCGCAGTCATTCCGGGACCCCGCGAAGCGCGGACCCGGAATCCGGAAATGACGGGAATTCCTGTGTTCTGGATTCCGGGCTCGCGCTCATAGCGTCGAAGACGCACTATGGACGCGCCCCGAAATGACATCTCTAACCTTTCATCGCGCCGCTAAGGTCGATCCGGCCCGTGTTGCGTGTGCCGGTTTGCAACATTGAGAACCGCGTCCGGCAAACTAAGATAGGCCAATGCTCGAAGACACCGCCGACGTCTTGCATCTGCCGCAGCGGCGAAACGTGCGTCTCGACACGCTGCTGCGGCTGCGCTGGCTTGCGATCATTGGGCAGACCATCGCCGTCCTGGTGGTCCAGTACGGGGTGGAGTTTCCACTGCCGATCTGGGCATGCTTTTCGGTGATCGGGCTGTCGGCGTGGCTGAACGTCGCGCTACGCCTGCGATTTAGCCCGACCCAGCGGCTGGAGCCCGAGCGCGCCGCCTGGCTTCTGGCCTTCGACATCGCCGAACTCGCAGTTCTGCTGTTTCTAACTGGCGGCTTGGAGAATCCATTCGCGTTCCTGTTCCTTGCGCCAGTACTGCTGTCCGCCACCGCGCTGCCGCCGCGCATCACCATCATTCTCGGCGTGTTCGCGATGCTGTGCGCGACCGTGCTGGTGTTCGCACACTATCCCCTGCCCTGGGATATCGAAGACCCGCTTGAACTGCCGTGGATCTACCTGCTCGGAGTCTGGCTCTCGATCCTGCTCGCGATCGGTTTCATCGGCATCTATTCATGGCAGATCACCGAAGAGAGCCGGCAGATCGCGGAGGCGCTAGCCGCCACCGAGCTCGTTCTGGCGCGCGAACAGCATTTGTCGCAACTCGACGGACTGGCCGCCGCCGCCGCCCATGAACTCGGCACGCCGTTTTCGACCATTTCGGTGGTCGTCAAGGAATTGGAACTGGCGCTGGACAAGGACTCGCCCCACCTGGATGACGTAAGGCTGCTGCGTGAGCAGGCTCAGCGCTGCCGCGACATTTTGTCCAAGCTGACGGAGCTATCGACCGGCGAACCGTTCGACCGCATTCCACTGGCGGCACTCATCGAAGAGGTGGTGGCGCCGCATCGGAACTTCGGCATCGCCATCGATATCGCATTGCAGCAAAACTCGGTGGCGCCGATGGGCGGCCGCAACCCGGCGATCCTTTATGGACTGGGTAATTTGCTGGAAAATGCCGTCGATTTTGCGCAAAGCCGCGTCGAAATTACCGCCGACTGGACCGACGACGACATCGCCGTCACGATCAGCGATAACGGCCCCGGATTTGCCCCGGAGGTCATGGACCAAATCGGGGAGCCCTATGTTCGGTCGAGCAAACGCCGCCGGATGAACGCTGGCAGCGAGACCACGGGCCTTGGATTGGGCTTCTTTATCGCCAAAACCCTGCTGGAACGCTCTGGCGCCAGCGTCGATTTCGAAAACCGCAAGTTCCCCGACCGCGGCGCGGTCGTGCGCGTGCGCTGGGACCGCTCCGATTTCGA
The DNA here is from genome assembly GCA_026400395.1 of Alphaproteobacteria bacterium. GTDB lineage: Bacteria > Pseudomonadota > Alphaproteobacteria > Rhizobiales > Xanthobacteraceae > Z2-YC6860. The sequence goes on from JAPLPD010000173.1 coordinate 15,603, forward strand.
GCGGCCGCTGGGCTTCACCAGGGAGTGAGACCGCAAACAGTTGATCGGCAGGCACTTGAGCAGCAACGTCAGGTTATCTAGATTATTGTTCGCATGAACCTGGCGATGATCGATATCCCGCAGGCGGTGGCGCAGACTGAGCGCACTCTGTTGATCGTGGAGGATGACAAGTCCTTCCTGCAAAGACTCGCGCGCGCCATGGAGGCACGCGGCTTCCAGGTCACCACCGCCGAGTCGGTGAGCGAAGGGTTGCAACGGGTCGAGACCGCGGCGCCGGCGTTCGCCGTGGTCGATATGCGGCTCGGCGACGGCAACGGCCTCGACGTGATCGTCGCGCTCAAACAGAGCCGCCCTGACGCACGCGCTATCATCCTCACTGGCTACGGCAACATCGCAACCGCGGTAAACGCCGTGAAGGTCGGCGCGGTGGACTATCTGTCGAAGCCGGCCGACGCCGACGATGTTGTGGCAGCGCTGCTGGCCCTGGAGGGACGCAAGGCCGATCCGCCCGAGCATCCGATGTCGGCGGACCGCGTTCGCTGGGAGCACATCCAGCGCATCTACGAATTGTGCGGACGCAACGTCTCGGAAACGGCGCGGCGGCTCAACATGCACCGCCGCACCCTGCAGCGCATCCTGGCCAAGCGCGCGCCACGCTGACTTCGCGTTGCTCAGGCCGTTGTTTCAGCCGATAGCGCCACAAACGACATCAAGCTCGCCGCTGAACTCGCCACGTTCAAGCGCGAACACTTGAATTCCAGCCGCGTTATTTGATCAGATTGCTCACGCGGTCGACGACCGACTTCGGCGTCGCGTAGATTTTGTTGATCAGCCCCGCGAGATGTTCACCGTCCTCAGGCTCGAGCTCGAACTTGTTTCGTTTGACGTCGGCGATGAACTCGGAATCTCGCATCGTCGCGCTGAAAGCATCGCGGAGCATTTTGAGTTTCTCCGGCGGCAGGTCGGGCGGCGCGACGAACGGCCGGCCGATGTCCTGTCCGGCGTAGAGATATTCCAGCACTTTCTTCTCTTCTTCAGTGCGAGCAAGCGTGAGCACGTTCGGAACACCCGCGAGCATCGGATGCGATTCCGCGCCGGCCTGCAGCAGAACATTGACGATTTTCTGCGGAATCCACTCCGGTTTGCGCTGGTTGATGCTGTCCAGGCTCTCGCAGATGCCCTCGACTTCGTTACGCTCCATCGCGAGGAACACGTCTGCCGACGATCGAAAGCCCGAAACAAGCTTGAACTTGGTGCCGAGCAGGTCGTTCAAAACCTTCGGATACGACCGCGTGCCGGTTCCCGGTCCGGTGTCCCCGAGGATGAGTTCATGGTTGCGCAGATCATTCACCGACTTCACCTTCGCGCCCGCGTTGGCGATGCAGGCGTTGTGCTCCCGCGTCGGACTGCCGAGCCAGGACATTTTGGTCGCATCGAAACGCGCGCCCGGCGCGCCACTCAGCGGACCGAGCGCGGCGTCGCGCGCGATGATGGCGATCACCGTCCCGTCCCTCGGCGCGGCGGCGTAGATATGGCTTGCCGCAACGTAGCTGCCCGCGCCGGGCATGTTCTGGGGCACCACCGTCGGACTGCCTGGTAGATGCTTGCCGATGTGGCGGCCGACCAGACGGCCCCACAGGTCATAGCCGCCGCCCGGACCGAAGCCGATGACCAGCGTGACGGTCTTGCCGGCGAGCGACTCCGGCTGCGCGGCGACCGGCGCCGCGAAGGCAAGGACGAGCACGAAACCCGCTGCGACCGACCGCATAGCCACCCTCATGACTGGTCCGCCGATGTCATTCGGCCAGCGGCGTCGGATCGTTGGCCGGCGGCGCAACTTGGAAGGTCGCCGCCGTCATGCACGTCATCGAGAAGCTGCCGGTGGTCGCCACCAGCGCCACCAGGTCCGGCAATCCCATCGCGGCTTCCGCCGCGGCATAGGCCGCGTCGCTGAGACCTTTGTTGGCAAGAATCTCGCGCGCCACGTTGTAGCAGGTGCGTTCGCGCGCATCGGCAAGCTCAGGCGTCTTGCGCGCATTGATGGCGTCGATGATCGACTGATCGATGCCGACGGTAAGCGAACCGCGCACCTGCGCGTACCATGGATAACGGGCGTTCCAATGCCGGGCCACGACCAGGTTGACGATCTGCTGTTCGCGCCGCGACAGCGGCCCGGACGAAAGACAGCCGCGCAGCGCCTGGGCAGCCTCAAACAGCTTCGGCAAGCGGATGTAGGCAAAGTACGGCCCGCCCACCGGCCCGCCGGACTGCTGGGCGGCATCGTGGACGCGCGCCTGCTCGGCGTTCATGTCGGCGCGGTCGATGATGGCGAGACGTGGCATTGGTTTCCCCCTGATTCTCGTTTTTGCTTGGGGAGAGGCTACCATTGCCCGGCGGCTCGGGCACCCACGTCCGGATTAAATCTCGCCCGCGTAGGGCCCCGACGGATCGACCAGCGATTGCAGCCGCAGCGCGGCGGCGCGGGCGATATTCAGCATCATGCTCTTGCGGGTCGATGCATGCAGCCGGTGCTCCGGCGCCTCGCAGACGATCTGCGCGCCGAACGCGTCGGCCACGATAAGTCCGGTGTCCGGCGGGAAAATCTCACAGGGCACCTCGACGGTGGTGGCGAAGAACAGCCGGTCGCAATGCATCCGGTAGTCCATCCACTTCTGGTCGGCGCGGAAATCCGCCACCGACGACTTGATCTCGACAATCCAGATCTCGCCATCGGCGCCCAGCGCCACGAGGTCGGCGCGGCGGCCCGAGGCGAGCGGCAGTTCACTGACCACACAATAGCCATGCGCGTGCAGAAACCGCGCGGTGCCGCGCGCGACCTTGAGCGCGGTCTGCGACTGCCGGCCATCGACAGGAAGCTCAATGACGTTTCCGGTCTGTAGACTCATGGTCCCTTCGGTCCCACAGGAGTCTTGCCCAGCTCCATGATCATGCGGGTCATCAGATAGAACCGCGGCACGATACTATCGACCATGGCGAACTCACGGTCGGTGTGAGCGTTGCCGCCAATCAAACTCAGACCGTCGAGCGTCGGCTTGAACACGCCGGCAGAGAGCGAAGAATCCGCGGCTCCGCCGCTGCCGCCAAGCGTCAGGGTCCGGCCGAGTTCGCCATAGACGCGCTGGGCCATGCCCGCGAGCGCATCGGTCTGCGGATTCTGCGACATCGCCGGAAAACTACGGGTCAGTGTCGCCGTCACTTCAGTGTCGGGAATGAGCTTGTTCTTCACAGCCGCCGGCAATTCCCGCTCGACGCGATCGAATTCCTCAGAGACCACAGCGCGAATGTCGGCATCGGCTACCGCGTGTTCTGGGATGATGTTCTTGCGGTCGCCAGACTTGACGACAGTGAAGTTGATGGTGGTGCCTTTCTCCGCGCTGGCGAGCTTGACGAGTTGCAGCATCTGATGCGCCAGTTCCATCGCCGCGTTGCGGCCCAGTTCGGGAGCAGCCCCGGCGTGCGAGGCGCGGCCCTTCACCTCGACGGTGATGGTGCCGGAGCCCTTTCGCCAGATGGTAATTCCGTCGTCCTGCCGGCCGCCCTCGAGATTGAGCGTCACATCGTGCTCGCGGGCGAGTTGCTCGATCAGAACGCGGGAGCCGCGCGAGCCGGTCTCCTCGTTGGTGTTCAACAACACGGTCAGGCGCGCGTAGTCCTTGAACTTGAGCTCGTCGAGTATTTTCAGAACCGACACGGCAACGACGATGCCAGCCTTGTCATCCGATACGCCAGGACCATAGGCGCGATTGCCTTCAATGCGGAACGGCCGCGCCGCCGCCGCGCCCTTGGCAAACACGGTGTCCATGTGGGCGATCAGCAGCACTTTGCCTTTGCCCGATCCGGACAAGCGCGCGACGATGTTGTCGCCGAAGGCCGGCAGAGCCGGAACTTTCTCGACGGCCGCGCCGAGTTGCTTTAGTTCATCTGACGCGATGGCGCCCACCGCGTTGACGCCCTCCCTGTCTCCAGTTCCGGAATCGATATTGACGAGCCGCTCCCAAAGCTTGATCGCGCCGGGCTTCTGGCGCTCCGCGCTGTCGAGGACCGGCTTGTTCGCCTCGCCCGCCACCGCCGTGCCCGCGCCGGACAACAAAAGCGCCACCACGGCGACGGCGGCTTGCATCCGTCCGCTCATTGGCTGTCACTCGCGCGTTCGGGAAACGCCGCCTTCAAGCCCTCGCGCGAGGCTTTCAGCACTCCACGTTCGGTGATCAACCCGGTCACAAGCCGCGCCGGCGTGACATCGAAGCCATAGTTCGCCACCGGCGAACCGTCAGGCACCACCTGCACCGTCTCGATGCGGCCATCGGCGGTGCGACCGGTCATGGTCGATTGCTCCTCACCGCCGCGCTGCTCGATCGGAATCTCGGCGACGCCGTCGGACACCGTGAAGTCGATGGTGGTTGACGGCAGCGCCACATAGAACGGCACGTCGTTGTCCTTGGCGGCGAGCGCCTTGAGGTACGTACCGATCTTGTTGCACACGTCGCCCTGGGCCGTGACGCGGTCGGTGCCGACAATCACCATGTCCACCATGCCGTGCTGCATCAGATGGCCGCCGGTGTTGTCGGCGATCACCGTGTGCGGCACGCCATGCTGGCCGAGTTCCCACGCGGTGAGCGAAGCGCCCTGGTTGCGGGGGCGCGTCTCATCGACCCACACGTGGAGTTTGATTCCCTTGTCGTGCGCGGTGTAGATCGGCGCCGTGGCCGGACCGAAATCGACAGCGGCGAGCCAGCCGGCGTTGCAGTGGGTCAGCACATTGACCGGCTGACCAGGCTTTCGCGCGGCAATGCTCTCGATCAGCTTGACGCCGTTGAGACCGATCGCGCGCTGGATGGCGACGTCCTCGTCGGCAATCTCGGCGGCGCGGCGATACGCCGCCGCGATCCGCGCGTCACGCGGCTGGTTACGAACCGCGGCCACCATCTCGTCCAACGCCCATTTCAGATTGATCGCGGTCGGCCGGGTGGCGTGCAGCACGGTGTAGGCCCGCTCCAACCCCTCGTCCGAGGTGTCGGCGCGCAGCGCGAGACAGACGCCATAGGCCGCCGCCGCGCCGATCAGCGGCGCGCCGCGCACCTGCATCGATTTGATGGCGTGCGTCATCGCCTCCAGCGTCGCCACCCGCAGCGTGGCGAAACGGTGCGGCAGCACGGTCTGGTCGATGATGCCGACCGACCAGCCGTCGGGTTCGAGCCAGATGGTGCGGGTGGGCTTGCCGTTGACCTTCATGCCGCACTCATAGCCCCGCGCCGCAATCGGGACAACATCGGGCGCGGATTTCCGGGCCATTCGTATTTGCCGCATCGGAGCGGTCAGAATCCGTCCACAATCCGCCGGTGGTCGGCCACGATCCGGACCATCCGGCGTCGCGATGGCCTGGGAATCATATCCGCGTCGGAGATTTCCAGGAGGGTGACATCATGTTTACTTCCATTGCGCGGGCGCTGGTGCCCGCTTGTTTCGCCGCGGCTGCTGTTTTCGTCACCACGTTCGTCATGGCCGCGCCCGAGGAGCCGTCCTCTCAGGCCGTCCGCCCGAAGCCGGTCGTCGAGGTCGCCTTCGTGCTCGACACCACCGGCTCGATGGGGCCGCTGATCGAAGGCGCCAAGCGCAAGATCTGGTCGATCGCCACGGCGATCCTCGATGCCAACCCCAACGCCGAAATCCGCATGGGCCTCGTCGCCTATCGCGACCGCGGCGACGACTACGTCACCAAGACGTTCAACCTCACCACCGATATCCAGGACCTTTACGCCAACCTTCTGCAGCTTCGCGCCCAGGGCGGCGGCGACTGGCCCGAGAGCGTCAACGAGGCGCTCGAAGTCGGCGTCACCAAGCTTTCGTGGACGCAAGGCAAAGAAATCTGCCGCATCATGTTCCTGGTCGGCGACGCGCCGCCGCACATGGACTACGCCCAGGACACCAAATATCCCGAGGTGGTACGCATGGCAGCGGACCGCGGGATAACCGTCAACGCCGTGCAGGCGGGCGGCGCGCGCGACACCGAGCGAGTGTGGCGCGAGATCGCACAGCGCGGCAACGGCCAGTACATCCCGATTCCGCAAGACGGCGGCCAGGTGCTGATTATCGAAACGCCGTGGGACACCGAGATCATCGAACTGCAGGGCCGCATCAACGGCACAGTGATCCCTTACGGCCCGCGCGCGCAGCGTTCCAGCGTCGAGCAGAAAGCCAACCAGCTCGCGTCGGCGCCGGCACCGGTCGCCACCGAAATGGCGGGTTACCTGAGCAGGAGCAGCGCGGCGCGCGCCGGCGAGGCCATGACCGGACGCGGCGATCTGGTTGCCGACGTCGCCGCCGGGCGGCAAAAGCTCGACGGCGTCAAGGACGAGGATTTGCCCGACACGCTTCGAACGCTGAAGCCGGTGGAGCGGCAAGCCGCGGTCGACAAGAACCTCGCCGAACGCAACACGCTGAACGAGCGGCTGGCCACGCTGGTCAAGAAGCGCGATGCGTACGTAATCGATCAGCGCAAGAAGGCGCAGGCCAGGTCCGCCGATTCGTTCGACCGCGCCGTGGCGGAAACGCTGAAGGCGCAGATCAAGCGGTAGCTTCGCGTCCTTCACCTCTCCCCGCCCGCGGGGAGAGGCCGGATCGCCAATCGACGCTCTCCCCCTAACCGGGGAGAGCGAGCACGCCTTGCCCGCATCATCGCCTTGCGCCACTCTCCGGCTGGCAAAGGAGCGTTCGATGGCGATGGACTACGAGGTTGAATACAACAACCGGGCGCGGGTGCCGGAGCATCCTGAGATTTTCGCGCGCTGGATCAGCGATGGCGCAGCCTACCGGGCTGAGACCGCCAAGGAAGGCCGCTCCGAGATCGGGCTGAAGTTCGGGCCCTCTGCGCGCCAGACCATCGATATCTTCAAGCCGGCCGGTGGCGGCGATGGCCCGCTGGCGTTGTTCGTCCATGGCGGCTACTGGCGCTCGCTGGAGCCTTCGAGCTTCAGCCAGATGGCGCGCGGCATGAACGCACACGGGGTGACGGTCGCGGTGTCAGGCTACGATCTCGCGCCGCAGGTTTCGATCGGCGAGATCGTCCGGCAGACCCAGCGTGCGTGCCTGTTCCTGTGGAAACGATACAAAAAACGGATCATGGCGAGCGGCCATTCAGCCGGCGGGCATCTGGCCGCCTGCCTGGTGGCGACCGACTGGAAGGCGCTCGATGCGGGTGCCCCCGCCGATCTTGCACCGGCGGGCTATGCGATGTCCGGGCTGTTCGACCTCGAACCGTTGCTGCATCTGGCGACCAACTCCGACTTCAAGCTCGACGCCGCCGAGGCGCGGCGCATCTCGCCGCTGTTTTGGCCGGTGGCCAAGGGCCGGGTGCTGGACGCTGTCGTCGGCGGCGACGAATCCGCGGAGTTCCTGCGGCATTCCAAGAGCATCGCCGATGGCTGGCGGGACAAGGGCGCCGAGACGCGCTACGAGGCGATCCCCGGCAAGAACCATTTCACGATCTGCGATCCGATGACCGATCCGGCCAGCACCATGACCAAACGGCTGGTGGAGCTGGCTCGCCGAACCTGACGTTGAGCAAGAGCCGTTCCGGAAACCGGGATCCCCTATCCGGGGGCATGCTTAGAACCAGTATTTCCAAGCAAACACCGCGGTCAGCACGGCGCCGACCGCGACGACCACCACGCGCATGGCCCGTTGCGGGATGCGGCGCGACAGATGCGCGCCGCAGAAGCCGCCGATCAGGCAACCCGCCGCCATGGCCAGCGTTTGCGGCCAGCTCACCGCGCCGTTGGCGATGAACCAGATCGAAGCGGAGAGCGTGTTGAGGCTCGACACCAAATTCTTCGCCGCATTGGCAGAGCGGTAGTCGCCCTCGGTCGCCATCGACAGTACGCCGAGCAGCAGCGTCCCGGCGCCGGCGCCGAAATAGCCGCCGTAGACCGAGATCGGCAGCACCAACGGCACGCTGGTCACGCTCATCTTCCATTCGCGGCCGCGGGCGTGCGCCCGCGCGCGCAGCCACGCCGTGATCTGCGCGGCGAATGCGAACAGGATGGTGGCGATGCCGAGCAGGATCGGGATCAGGAATTCGAACATCCGCGCCGGCGTCGCCAGCAACAGCACGGCTCCAAGCAGCGCACCCAGCACGGACGCCAGGATGAGGCCGACGAACGCGCGGTTGAACGGCGGCAGCTGGGCGCGCTCGGTGTACGCCGCGAGGAAATTCCCGGCGCTGACCGCGATGAGATTCGACGCGGTCGCCGTCACCGGCGGCAATCCGACCGCCAGCAGCACCGGAAAGGTAATGACCGACGCGCCGCCGACAATGGCGGCCATCAGCCCGCCGCCGATGCCAGTGACGAAAAGAATCAGAACCGTATTCAGGTCCACGCGATAACGATCACATGAACGCCTGGATGCCGGTCTGAGCGCGGCCGAGAATCAGCGCGTGGATGTCGTGAGTGCCCTCGTAGGTGTTCACGGTTTCGAGGTTGCACATCACGCGCATGACGTGGAATTCGTCGGAGATGCCGTTGCCGCCGTGCATGTCGCGGGCGACGCGGGCGATGTCGAGCGCCTTGCCGGTGTTGTTGCGCTTCATCAGCGAGATCGACGGCGGCGAGCACTTGCCCTGCTCCAGCATGCGGCCGAGCGCCAGCGCGCCGCGCAGGCCGAGCGCGATTTCGGTCTGCATGTCGGCGAGCTTTTTCTGCACCAGTTGATTGGATGCCAGCGGCCGGTTGAACTGCTTGCGGTCGAGCGTGTACTGCCGCGCCGCGTGCCAGCAAAACTCGGCGGCGCCCATCGCGCCCCAGGCGATGCCGTAGCGCGCCATGTTGAGGCAGCCGAACGGGCCGGCGAGGCCGGAGACGTTCGGCAGCAGATTCTCTTCCGGGATAACGGCGTCCTCAAGCACGATCTCGCCGGTGACCGAGGTGCGCAGCGAAAGCTTGCCCTCCACCTTCGGCGTCGAGAAGCCCTTGGTGCCGCGTTCGACAATGAAGCCGCGGATTTTGCCTTCAAGCTTGGCCCAGACGATGGCGAGGTCGGCGATCGGCGCGTTGGAAATCCACATCTTGGCGCCGTTGAGCTTGAAGCCGCCCGCCACCTTTTCAGCACGCGTGACCATGGAGCCCGGATCCGAACCGAAGTCCGGCTCGGTCAGGCCGAAGCACCCGATCAACTCGGCGGTGGCGAGCTTGGGCAGGTACTTCTTCTTCTGCGCCTCGGTGCCGTAAGCGTAGATCGGATGCATCACCAGCGACGACTGCACCGAAAGGGTCGAGCGGTAGCCTGAATCGACGCGCTCCATTTCCCGAGCGATCAGGCCGTAAGCGACATAGCCCAGGCCCGCGCCGCCGTATTCCTCGGGAATAGTCGGTCCCAGCAGGCCGAGCTCGCCCATCATGGGCAGAAGCTCTCTGTCCTCACGCTCCTCGCGCCAGGCAAGCTTGACCCGAGGCATCAGCTTGTCGTCGCAGAACGCCTTTGCGCTATCGCGCACCATGCGCTCCTCCTCGGTCAGATCGCCGTCGAGGTTGAGCGGGTCCTGCCAGTTGAAGTCCGCGTCCTTGAGAACCGCGGCGGGTTTGGGCGAGGACTTGGTTTCCGGCGAAGCGGCACGGGACATGGAAGGCTCCAGTTTTAGATGCTGGCCCGCATCTTAACCGGTCCCGCGCGCCCTGTCGTCAGCCAGGCATGCCAGCTCAGAAGCCAGCGAGCGCGGCCCAAACCGCAGGAACGCGCAACTCAGCTGGATAGAGCGCCACCCTCAGAAGGATTCAAGAGCGGCGGTCCGGGGCGCGAGGGACGGTCCGACTCAGGGCCATGAGCTATTCCGCGCATCGAAGGCAAACGCGCGAGGAGAACCTGCACAAATTTCGATGAAATGCCCTTCACGCTCAAGGTCAGAAGGTTCTCATGATGCTTCAAGCCCTTCCCGCCTTTGACCAGCCCCAGGTTCCTAATGATGCAATAGGAGCCGTCGCTCATTTGGGCGAGCTGAGAGCCTTTGAAGTAGCTTCGCATGGCCGTATGGATGCATCGCCGGGCGATGCAGTCAATTCTTGGCCGGCCTTCATCAACAGGCGACAAGCATGCAGCGGATAGACCGCACGCCATCCTGGAGCGGAAAATAGCCCCAACAAAGCGGGGCGCCGCGGATGGCAACCAACGAGGCTTTGGATCAGACTGGCTTAAACTCGCGCGCCAGTGGTCGAAAAAGCCGACTCGGCCGACTTCTGAAAGTGGCTCAGCGCAAGCGCCGCGCCACCGGCGATTACCACAGCGGCCACGCAGGCCAGAACAAACGACTTCATGGATTCCTCCAAGGGCGGCGCCTGGCCGCCGGATGACTTCAATCCGACAGTCTATTCGGCCGGGGTGGCCGCGGCGCGAATCTGCGATTTCGATTCGTTCAGGCCGCTGCGGGCCTGCTCCTGCTGAAGCCATCCATGCCGATCGAGCCGATGTAGATATGGGCGATCATCGCCGCGATGAAAAGCACCGCCACGGTGGCGTGGATCACCTGGGCAAGCTGCATCCCGGCAATGTCGGTGCCGTAGAACGGGAACATCAGGAAGTATCCGGTGGTCGCGACGCAGCCGCCGCCGAGCACAACGATCCAGTAGATCACCTTCTGGCCGGCGTTGAACTTGTAGGCAGGCGGATGATCGTTGCCGACGATGCCACCGCCACGCTTGATCCAAGCGATATCGACTCCGTTCGGGATATTGTTGGCGACCCACATCAGCAGCATCAGCACGACGCCGAGCGTGAACGGGAAGCTCAGGTAATTGTGGGCGTACTTGCCCCACTGCGACCAGGCGGCGAAGGCATCGGCGCCGAACAGCGGCAGCAGAAGCGATTTGCCAAAGCTGATGTTGAGGCCGGTGATGGCGAGAACGATGAAGCAGCCCGCGGTCATCCAGTGAACGCCGCGTTCGAACGCATTGAACCGCACGATTGAGCGGCCCGAGCGGCCGTTCTCCAGCTTCACCATGCCGCGCATCAAATAGAAGACAACGAGAACAGCGAGCATGCCAAGGATGGCAATGGCCGCGAGCCAGTGCAGCGCGCCCTCGTGGAACGCCCGCCACGCCTGACCGGCCGGCTGAATGAGGTTGCCGGACTTCTGATCGGGAATGCTGACCCGGCCGCTGATGGAGTCGCCGCCGCCGGGGCCACTTTTCAGGGCGTTGAGCAGCTGGTCTTCCTTGACCGCACTTGCCGTCGGATTCACCGAATTATCCGAATTTCGCTGCTGCGCGCCGGCCGGGGCGGCCACACCCACGATCAGCGCCAATGCCAGCGCCGCGACAATAAAGCGAGCGTTTGCAAACAGTCCCGCCATGCCAACCTCCTCAGACTTCAGACTTTTTATTGCCTTGCGTGAACGTCTCGGACGATCCGGCGGTGTCCCGCCGCATCGCCCTCCGGTATCCGCTCAGGTTGCGATGGATTCCTTGTAGGCCGTCTTCCAGCCCCACGCGCCGGAGCCGTAACCGCGGCGCACCACCCGCTCCTTGTAGATCTGCGCGATGATATCGCCGTCGCCGGCCAGCAGCGACTTGGTCGAACACATCTCCGCGCAGAGCGGCAGCTTGCCCTCGGCCAGCCGGTTGCTGCCGTACTTCTCGTACTCTTCCTTGGAGTGATCCGCCTCCGGACCGCCGGCGCAGAAGGTGCACTTGTCCATCTTACCGCGCGAACCGAAGTTGCCGACCTTCGGATATTGCGGCGCGCCGAACGGGCATGCGTAGAAGCAGTAGCCGCAGCCGATGCAGAGATCCTTGGAGTGCAGGACCACCGCGTCCGCGGTCGTATAGAAGCAGTTTACCGGGCAGACCGCCGCGCAGGGCGCGTCGGTGCAATGCATGCAGGCCATCGAAACCGAGCGTTCGCCGGGCTTGCCGTCATTGATGGTGACGACACGGCGGCGGTTGATGCCCCACGGAACTTCGTGTTCGTTCTTGCAGGCGGTGACGCAAGCGTTGCACTCGATGCAACGGTCGGCATCGCAGAGGAATTTCATACGGGCCATGTTCGTTGCTCCTTATGCCGCTCTGACCTGACAGAGCGTCGCCTTGGGTTCTTGCATGCCGGTGACCGGGTCGAAGCCGTAGGTGGTGAGCGTGTTGACGCTCTCACCCAGCACGATTGGATCGGCTCCCTTCGGATAGTTGCCGCGCTGATCGACGCCCTGGAACCAGCCGGCGAAGTGGAACGGGCACCAGGTGACGCCCTTACCGACGCGCTCGGTGACCAGCGCCTTCATGCGGGCCTTGGACTGGTGTTCGGCGCCGGTGACCCACACCCACTGACCGTCCTTGATGCCCCGCTCGGACGCGTCACCGGGATTGATCTCGATGAACATGTCCTGCTGAAGCTCGGCGAGCCACTTGTTGGATCGCGTCTCCTCGCCGCCGCCTTCGTATTCGACAAGACGGCCGGAGGTGAGGATGAGCGGGAACTGCTTGGCAACCCCCTTCTCGGCCGCCGCCTTCTGCACGTCGAAACCGACGTTGGGCATGCGGAATTCACGCCGGTTGGGAAGCGTTGGATATTTGGCGACGAGTTCGGGCCGCGGCGTATAGATCGGCTCACGATGCGTCGGGATGGCATCGGGCAACCCGAAGGCATTCGCCCTCGCCTTGCCGTTGCCGTACGGAACGCAACCGTGTTCGATCGCCACGCGCTGGATGCCGCCTGACAGGTCGATCGCCCACGACACCGCGTCGGGCGTCGTCGGGTTGATCTTGTTGATCACCGCCATTTCGGCTTCGGTCAGATCCTTGTCCCAGCCGAGCTTCTTCAGCACCCCAAGAGTAAACTCGGGATAGCCGTCCTTGATCTCGGAGTCCTTGGAGTAATAACCGTTGCCGAGCAGGCTCACCTTGCGCTTAGAGCCATCGGCCAGGGTTTCTTCGCGCTCGACGCCGAAGCGTGCGCGAAACGTGCCTCCGCCCTCTTTGACCGAAAGGTTGGTGTTGTAGAGCAGCGGTGTGCCCGGATGCTTGTATTCCGGGGTGCCCCAGCACGGCCAGGGCAATCCGTAGTAGTCACCCGTGTTCGGCCCGGACGCGGCCTTCTGGGTGAGCATGTCGAAGTCTTTCTGGTTCGCCATGTGCGTCTTAAGCCGCTCCGGCGACTGGCCGCAGTAGCCGGTCGACCAGCCGCCGCGATTACTTTCGCGGAGGATGTCCTCCGGGGACGGCACGTTGTTCTCGACCTTGATGTTCTTGAACATCGTGTCGGCAAAACCGAGCTTCTTGGCGAGGAGATACATTACCTCGTTGTCGTCCTTGGACTCGAAGATCGGCTTGACGATCTGCTCGCCCCACTGGATCGCGCGGTTGGAGGCCGTGCGCGAACCCGCGGTCTCGTAGCTGGTGGCGATCGGCAAGAGGTACGTATTGTCCTTGCGTGCCGGCGCAAGCGCCGCCCAGGTCGTCGGGTGCGGATCGGCGACCACGAGCAATTCGAGCTTCTCGACACCCTCCTGCGCCTTGGGCATGCGGGTCACGGTGTTGCCGCCGTGGCCGAACACCATCATCGCCTTGATGTTGTCCTTCTGGGACACATCCTTCTGCTCCGACAGCGTGGCGTCGAACCAACGGGTCGATGGAATGCCCGGCACCTGCATGGTGTTGGATTCCTTGCCGTCCGCGGCGGTGATCTTGTCGAACCTGCTGACGAACCAGTCGTAAGGCACCTCCCAGACGCGCGACCAGTGCCGCCACGCCGGCTCCGCGAGCCCGTAGTAGAGCGGCAGCGTCGCGATATCGAGGCCGAGATCGGTCGCGCCCTGCACGTTGGTATGACCGCGGAAAATATTGGCGCCGGTGCCCGGTGCTCCGACGTTGCCGGTGGCGAGCAGCAGGATGCAGAGCGCGCGCACATTGGCGGTGCCGACGGTGTGTTGGGTGACGCCCATGCACCAGATCAGCGTCGAGGGCTTCTCGGTCGCGAACATCTTGGCAACGCGCTCAAGCTGCGCTCCAGGTACGCCAGTGACGCGCTCGACCTCCTCGGGCGTCCACTTCTCGACCTCCTTGCGGATGTCGTCCATTCCGTAAACGCGCTGCTCGATGAACTGCTTGTCTTCCCCGCCGTTCTTGAAGATGTGCCAGAGCATTCCGTAGATCACCGGAATGTCGGTGCCGGAACGCAGCCGCACATATTCCGTCGCGTGCGCCGCGGTGCGGGTCATACGCGGATCGATCACGATCATGTTCGCCCGCTGCGACTGCTTGCCTTCAAGCACATGCTGCAGCGACACCGGATGCGCTTCAGCCGGATTGCCGCCCATGATCATGATGGTCTTGGAGTTGCGGATGTCCGTGTAGCTGTTGGTCATCGCGCCGTAGCCCCAGGTGTTGGCTACGCCGGCAACCGTCGTCGAGTGGCAGATGCGGGCCTGATGGTCCGAGTTGTTGGTGCCCCAGAACGCCGCGAACTTACGATTGAGATAGGCGCCTTCGTTGGTGAACTTGGCGGAGCCGAGCCAATAGACGGAATCGGCGCCGGACTTGGCGCGGATCGCCATCATCTTGTCGCCGATCTCATTGATCGCCACGTCCCACGAGATGCGGGTCCACTGGCCGTTTACCAGCTTCATCGGATACTTCAGCCGGCGGTCGCCGTGCACGAGTTCGCGCGTCGCTGCGCCCTTGGCGCAATGGGAGCCGCGATTGATCGGGCTATCCCAGCCCGGCTCCTGGCCGACCCAGACGCCGTTCGAAACTTCGGCGATCAGCGTGCAGCCGACCGAACAATGCGTGCAGATATTCTTGCGGATCGTGGCGCCGGCGCCGGGCGCGGAACCGGCCGCGTCAGCCTTTCGCACGCTGGTCAGCGGCAAGGCGCCGACGGCGGCGAGACCACCCGCGGCAAGACCCGAGCGGCGCAGAAAGGTGCGGCGGTCGATACTTCCGGCGGATTGCGTGCCGAGCGCAGCGGCCAGCATGCCACGGCGCGCTTGACGTTCTGTTCTCTTGATGAGCACGGGCGCCTCCTTATGACTTCGCCGGATAACGATTCACGCTGTAGTACTTCTTCACGTGATCGGTTTCCTGGTAGCGGGATTTGCGTTTTTCATCATTGGTTTCGTTATCGGCCCTGGCCGCGGTGGCACCCAGCGGAAGGGCGGCCGCCGCCCCCGCACCGGCACCCAGCACACGCAGGAAATCGCGACGGCCCACCGTGTCTTGCTTCTTCATTGCCGCTTCCTCCTCAATTCGGCGTTGTCGGTTCAAGCCGGCAGCGCAAAGGCTTCAGTCTCGATATCGATGAACAGACGTCCGAGCGTGCCGACGTGGCGATAGAATCGCGCCGATTCGGCCCGCTCGAGGTCGGCGAAGAAGCGCCCGATCCACGGCGCCATATGGCTTTCGAACACCTTCTGGTCGCTGCCGGCCGGCGCTTCGAACTGGCGCGACGCAAGCCCCGCCATGATCTCGCACAGGATCGCGGCGTGATCCTCGGGTTCAGCCTGCCCCTCGGCGCGCTCGATGCCGATCGCCCGCAGATCGTCGCGCAACCGCGCCAGCGGACGCTCGTGCAGAAAGCCCGTGAGATAGAACGAACCATACGGCAGCAGTTCGCCGCGCCCGAGCCCGATGAACAAGTCGAAGAACTCGCGCTCGATCTGTTCCAGCGAAGCATGGCCAGCGGCTTCGGCGAGCGCCGCGTGGGCCACGCCGAGCGCGGTCGGATCGCCGCGCAACCTGGAAAGCCGCTCTAGGAAAGCCGCATCGGGAGCGCGCGCGAGCAGCACAGCCAGCAGCGCGTACTCCTGCGCACGCGCGATGTCAGTTTCATCGGCGGCGGCTGAATCGATGGCTGCGAACAGGTCGGGGCGCAGGACGGCGCGGTTGATCCCGGTCGCGCTCTCCACCGAAACCACACGCTCGGCCGGGACACGATCCCAGCTCGAAATCGAGGGCTGCGAAATGCCGATCCGGCGCGCGAGTTCGCTGACGCTGCCAGCGGCGCGGATCGCTTCCTGCAAGCCAGTATCCCGCATTCGAATTGCTCAAGATTTCGGCAGGTAGATTCCGATAAGAACAATTCGAAACACTAGTTGGCCTGCGGAACAGTAGCAATACACCTATAGACTGAAGCTATAGGGCCCGTTACTGGGGCAACGCCCGCCCATGCCTTCGTTCAGCCGGCGGAACACTATCCTCGCTCTTTATTTCTTGTTGCATCGCAACATTTTCTTTTTCGCGATGCACAATAACGGCGTCTCCGACACCGGATGGCGCCCGCATGTCGGACACCGGCTGATCGAGCGTTTTCGTGTCGAATGACGCTGTTTGCGGTTCCTTTGACACCACCACCCCTGGACCGGGCTCGCCTTCGGCACCGACCGCCGCGCCGGGCTGCTCAACCAAGGGGGGAAGCTGGCTCTGAAACACCTCCGCGACCAACCGGCGAACATCGTCCGTCGCTTCGAGCGGGCCAAAGCCGGGCAGCCCTTTTCCGGTCGCGAAGTCCCACTGGTTCTCCGCGACCTCGATGAAGTCGCGAATGGCCGGATCAGTGGTCCACGCGCGGCGAAGCGCCGCACGGGTCAATTCGAGCGGGACGCCCTTCTGAAGAAACGACCGGATGTCGGTGCCCAAGGTGATCGATTCGATCGGCGGAAGGGTCGAGAGATCGACCTCCGGCTCCTTGTGACCCTCGGCTGTCGCCTCAACCGCGGATGCCGCGGATTCGATTTCCCGAACGGGCTCAACACCCGATGCGTCTTTCGGAGCCTCGGCGTCGCGCGTTGCTTCCTGCTTGAGGCGCGACCAGCGCGACAGGAATTTGTCAGACTCGGTCATCCCTCATCCTCGGCCGGCCGCGTGCGGCGGCCCAGCGCGTCCAGGTTGGCGCGATCCCGCTTGCGCTTGAAAAACGGTTGTTCGACATGGTGCTCGGCAACGAAGACATCAACCGTGCCCCGTATCGCCTCCGGCATCGGCACCTGCTCGACGATGTCGTTGCCAGCCGACGTGTATCCCTCGCCCTCCGAACCATCGGCGGTGACACACACCACGGCGAACGGCGGCTCCGCGCCGGTCGGCCGCAACACAACCCAAAGCTTCGCCTCGCCGGTGGCAAGGTTGTCCCGGTAGTTCGAGGTCTCGCTTGAGTGCAGCATCACATCCGCGCGGCCGGCATAGAACGTCGCGCCGTCCGCGGTCTCGCTCAGCATCGTCCACGGGCTCGCGTCTGGCTCGCCTGGAATCGCGGCGAGAGGCCGCCAGGTAAAGTCGATCCACGGCGAATCCGCCTTGCGCCGCTCAACCACCACGCCGACGGGAATGCGGATACTCGCGCTCATGCCTTCATGGCCTCGATCGGCAGGCCGGTCAGCAGGTTCTGAGGTTTGAACCGCACCACCTTATCCTCCCCGACAGCAAGGATCAGATAAACCGGCTCTCCCCGCAGCGCATCCATCACGCCGGACGAGTCATGGAATGTCAGCCGATAAAGCCCGACGATTCGATTGCGAAGCGCATCGCTCAATTCCTCGCCGTTCCAAAGCGCATCGCCGATCTTGGTTCCCTCCGCATCGAGGCCGGCGTACCAGGTAAAATTCGCGTTCGTGGCCTCGGTGAACGGTTCCACATCGACATCGACCGAAAGCAAATGCCTGACCCAGCGTGCCATCGCCTGCGCCAGCGCGATATGACCGCGCTGACCGCCGCTGAGATCGAGGGCGACATGGAACTGATCGCTGTGCTCGAAATAGTGTTCGGCATTGTCGGCGTTCATAACGTCGATATCGGCGGCGGCCGGTATCCCCAGCATTGAAACCAGGGGCGACACCGGCCCGGGGCTCTTGCCGGAAATCGTTTCTTCATCCGCAACGATCAGCGCGCCGTCGTGCAAGGTCATGCGCTGCGGGCGGAAAAAAATCTCCGCCGCACGCAGCACATAAGGATCCTCGCAATCATCGAGCGCGTTGCGAAGGATGACGTGAACGAGCTGGTTGAGAAACAGATGCGGCACCTTGAGGCCACGCCGCACGATATCGAGGTAGGCGGCTTCAAGCGTACGGTGGCGCAGCAGATGGTCTCGAAACGCCAGCAGCACCTGCCAGTTCTCGCGCGCGTCCGGATCGGCGATGCGGGCAATCTCCTCCGGCGGCACGGGCTTGCGAGGGTCGGCGAGCAGCGCCGCGTGCAGGTCACGCTCGGTCGCGCACGCTTCCGGAGGCGGCACAAGCTCGGGCCGCGCCAGATAGACCTTGAGGAAATCGTCGGTCAGAAGCAGGCCGCCGCCCTGGTCACGGTCGAGCAGATGGTGCCCGCAAGAAAGCCAAAAGTCCTTCATCTGTCGCTCTCCTGCTGGCCCAGGCTCGTCAGATCGATCCGTTCTTCCGGCTCTTCTTCTCCTTCGACCTCCAGGAATGCAAACGCGCGCAGCGGCTTCGGTCCGGCTTTGCGTTGCAAGCTGCGGAAGGTCTCGCGTATTTCGCCGTTCTCCTCGCTGCGGTGGACGGCGATCAACGTGTCCGCGGGGTGCGAGCACAAAGAGCTGGCGAACGCCACTTCCGCCTTGGCCGCCAGCTCTGCGTCATCGAAGGTTGGCGCGCCGAAATTCTCGACCAGCCGATCCGCCAGCGTCCGGACCAGATCGGAATAGTCGCGCTCGCTGGCTTCGACGATCTGCACCAGCGTGGACCATCCCAGCGACTGCACGCCGAGAAAGCCGCCACGGAACGCCGCGCGTGCCTTGCCCTGCAATCCGGCGGCATCGTCGTTCAGGAACGCGAACGAGCCCGACACCGCCCACTCACCCGGCTCCGCCGCGCGCTCGAACACGAAGGTATCCGACGGATCGAGCCGGATGGTGCGAAGGAGCTTCAAGGCGGCCCTCGCGTTGCCGGATCGAGCCAGCTCGGCTTGGCCAGCGCCGGCACCAGCGGACAGCGTTCGACCTCGACCTTTCCCATGCGCCGGATCAGCAGATCGCCGTTATCGGCAATGCTGCGGCTCACCCCCTGCTCCGGCGCCAGTCGCGACAGGTAATCCCGCGACACCGCGCCAAAGCCCCGTTCCCGCCAGGTATCGAAGGCCGTCATCAGATGACGGGAAAAACTCTCCGCGAGTTGAGCCGCGCCAAAATCCTCAAAGCCCTCCTCCTCCAGCGCCGACGCCAGCGGACGCAACCCCGGATCGCCTTCGGCCAGCGACACGGTCCGGATCATGGCGCCGAACACCAGCCATTCCGGTTGTTCATTCTCGAGCCCGCCCGGCCAGGCAAGTTGCCCGCCACCAATCAGACCGCCATCGACGTGGATCGCATCGGGCCAGCCGAACGAAATCGGCTTCTCCGGAGGCGCATGAGCCGCCAGTGCATCGGCCAGCGCGCACATGCCGGCGTAGAAGGCGCGGCGCGCGGTCGAGAGCGGCTCGTCAGGCTCGAGCACCACCGCGAACTCCGACAGATCGAACCGGCCGACGAACACCAGGGTGCCCGCGCCCAGCGCGGCTGCGTGGGTCCGGGCGTGCACGAACGCATCGCCGACTTCACGCAGCGTCACCAGACGAAAGCCCGGCGGCAGCGAAAGTTCAGTTCCCATCTGCGTTCTGGAGGCCATTCCGGCTGCCATCCGTTCCCCGATTGGTACTTTTTGTTTGGGATAATTATAACCTAGTTCGCGCGTGTACCAGCGGCGATCGCAGGCCCACGCGGCAAGGAGATTGAGTGACGGAACAGCGAACGATCCTGGTGTGCTCCTGCGAAGACACCATGCCGCTCGACACCGATGCGATCCGGCGCGGCTGCAAGGGCGCGACCGTCGAAACCGCGCGTTTCCTCTGCCGCGACCAGATCGACCAGTTTCGCAAGACGGCCGCCTCAGGCGGCATGCTTACGGTCGCGTGCACGCAGGAGGCGCCGTTGTTCGCCGAGGTTGCCGGCGAAATCGCCGCGATCACCTTCGTCAATATCCGCGAGACCGCCGGCTGGTCGAACGACGCCGCGAAGGCCGGGCCGAAAATGGCGGCGTTGCTCGCCGCCGCCGCGGAACCGCAACCCGAGATTTCCTTCGTCAGCCTGAATAGCGAAGGCGTCGTCCTGATCTACGGCCGCGACGAAAAAGCTATCGAGGCCGCCGATCTGCTGAAGGACCACCTCGACGTCACCGTGCTGATCACCAAGGCGCGCGATCTCAGCCCGCGCAAGGTCACCGAGTTTCCGGTGGTGAAGGGCACCATCAAGTCCGCCAAGGGATATCTCGGCGCGTTCGAGATCGTCGTCGATGATTATGCGACGCCGGTGCCATCGTCGCGCGGGCGCCTGTCGTTTGCCGCGCCGCGCGATGGCGCGGTGTCGCGGTGCGATCTCCTGCTCGACCTCTCGGGCAATCCGGCGTTGTTTTCGGCGGCCGATCTGCGCGACGGCTATCTCCGCGCCGACCCTGGCGATCCAGCCGCGGTGCTGCGCGCGGTGCTGAAGGCGCGCGACCTGATCGGCACCTTCGACAAGCCGCGCTACATCACCTTTACGTCAGACCTTTGCGCGCACGCCCGCTCGAAGATCGTCGGCTGCCACCGCTGCCTCGACCTTTGCCCGACCGGAGCGATCGTACCGGCGGGCGACCATGTGGCGATCGACGCGCAAATTTGCGCGGGCTGCGGACAATGCGCGGCCGCCTGCCCCACCGGGGCCGCGGCCTACGCGTTGCCGCCGTCGGATGCGCTGCTTCGCCGGCTTCGCACGCTGCTGTCGACCTATCGTCAAGCGGGCGGCTCGCATCCGGTCGTGCTGCTGCACGACGAATCGCACGGGACCGAACTGATCGACGCGCTGGCGCGCCACGGCGACGGACTGCCGGCCAACGTGTTGCCGGTGGCCGTCAACGAACTGACCCAGATCGGCCTCGAAGCGATTGCTTCGGCCTTTGCCTACGGCGCCAGCGGCGTGCGCCTCCTGCTTCGCGCCAGGCCGAAGCATGACATCGACGGACTGAAAAAAACCTTGGCGCTGGCTGAGCCGATTCTGGCCGGATTGGGCTTCGGCGCGGGCCGTATCGCCACCATCGAAACTGACGATCCGGACGTGCTGGGGGCCGCGCTCCGCGCCGATGAACGGCGGGAGCCGGCGCCGCGGCCCGCGACATTCACGCCGGCCGGCGGCAAGCGCGACGTGCTGCGGCTGGCGTTGCGCGAGTTGCATCGCGCCGCGCCTGCTCCGGTCGATGTAATCGCATTGCCGGCGGATGCATCGTTCGGCACGATCGAAGTCAATGTCGAGGGCTGCACGCTTTGCTTGTCTTGCGTTTCGGCCTGCCCGACCGGCGCGCTGCGCGACGATCCGGAGCGTCCGACCTTGCGCTTCGCCGAGGATGCCTGCGTGCAATGCGGCTTGTGCAAGGCGACCTGCCCCGAAAAGGTGATCAGCCTGAAGCCGCAACTTGATTTCCGCGCCGCCACCGCTTCGCTGCGGCTAATCAAGCAGGAGGAGCCCTTCGCCTGCATCCGCTGCAGCAAGCCGTTCGGCGTGAAGAGCTCGGTCGAGCGCGTCCTTGCCAAGCTGGAGGGCAAGCACTGGATGTACAAGGGCTCCGCCCAGCGGCTCGACGTCATCAAGATGTGCGAGGACTGCCGCGTTACCGCCATGAGCGAAACCGATTTCGATCCGTACGGCGCGCCGCGCGCCAATCCCCGGACGACGGACGACTATCTTCGCGAGCGTGAGCGTCTGAAGCAGGAACACGAGCAGAAAAGCAAAAGCTGACGCGCTACTTCGCCGTCGCCTTCTTGAGAAACTCCATCAACGCCGTGCGATCCTCCGCCGAGCCGATCCTCTGCTCCGGCATCTTGGTGCCCGGCGTGTATTCCATCGGCCCCACCTCGAACAGTTTCGATAATGTTTCCGGCGACCAGACGATGTCGAGCCGCTTCAACGCATCGGAAAAATTGTAGCCGGCCAGGCTGGCAATTCTGCGCCCGAAAATGCCGTGCAGAGTCGGACCGGCGCGGTTGCCCTCGTCCGGCGACAGCGTGTGGCAGGCGACGCAGGCGCGGTAGACCTCCGCGCCCCGATCGCCTTGATAGGCGGCCAGCGGGTCGCCGGCGCCGGCCATCGGCACCATGCCGATGTGATCGCCGCTCAGCGCATCCCAGCGCCGGATCATCCGGTCGGTGCCGCCGGTGAGGAGCGTGCGGTTTTCCGGAAGAAACGCCGCCGCCCAAACCGGCAGTCCCGGTCCGACCAGTGTGCGTTCGAGCTTGCGCGAAGCCCGTTCGACGATCGCAACCGACCCGCGGATTCCGGCGGCGGCAACGAGTCTGCCATCGTTGGAAATCGCCACGCTGATCAGCGGCGTCTCGGTCGCGGCCAGTACCCCGCGCGGCTCCCCCGTCGCGGAAAAAAAGTACACCACGCCATCGGCGCCGCCCGCGACGATCTCTCCATCGCCGGCCACCGACACCGCGTTCAGCGGCGTTGCCAGCGTTACAATGGTGGGCGGCCCGCCGTCGAGCGGCCAGATCCGGACCTGCGGATCGTGGCTGACGCTGACGACCGATTGTCCGTCCGGCAAAAACGCAACGCCATTGACGTTCTGCTGGTGGCCCTCCAGCACCTGGGACGCACCGCCGTCGGCCGACCATACTCTGACCGTGCGATCCCAGGAGCCGGTCGCCAGCCGCGTCCCGTCCGGCGAAACCGCGACCGCGGCGATCGGCGCGGTGTGCCCGGACAACACCTGCTGCGGCTTCGTCTCGCCCGGGCGCCAAATGGCGAGCCTGCCGTCCTCGCCGCCGGTCGCCACCCGGCCGTCCGGCAGCAGCGCGACGGCATTCACCGCGCTTTCGTGGAACCGCAAGACCTGTTCGGCCGAACCACGCGGGAGCGACCAGAGGATGGCCGACGTGTCGAAACTGCCGGAGACCGCGCGGCTGCCGTCGGCCGACACCGCCAGCGCCCGCACTGGGCCGCCATGCCCCTGAAGCTGCGCGTGCGCCGGTTGGATGGCGATGACCGCCAGAGCGAGCCTCGCCAATATCGACTGTTTAATCAATTGCTTACACGAACCACGCTGGTTTTGAGACATCCCCGAACATACCCGACTGGAGGTGCGGCCGCTATTTGCCGGCCGGGTGAACCTCAACCGGCCCAAGCGCGTTGTCTCGCAGATCGTTCACAGGAGGAGCCGATGCGCAGGGTTTTGAGTTATGGGGCGGCGCTGGTTTTGCTCGGTTCTTTCGGTGCGATGGCTCAGAACCCATCGGTGGCTCCGGACCCATCGGTGAAGGAAGCCCAGCAACAGAGCTTCCCGGCTCAACCGCAGACACCCGCGCAAGACAGCAGCACCGCCGGGACCATCCCGCCGCCGCCGCTGTCGCAACCCCAGGCCCCGATTGCCGACCAGGCCGCTCCGGCCGCGGTCGGCCCCGCTCAGGCAAACACGACGGATGGGGATGGGACCGACCACGCGATTCCGCTCGGCGCCACCCGCCAAACCATGCCTTCGACGATCTCGAAAGAGAATGCCGCGCTCGACAAGCTGTCGATCACGCAATTGCAATTGCCGCTCACGGAGGAGCAGAAGCGGTCGATCGCGAGAAGCGTCGCAGCAACGCCTAAGACTCAGCCGCGCGCTGACATGGCAAATGTGCACTTGGCAACGTTCCTGCCGATCGGAACGCCCATCAAGGAATTTTCCGAGGAGCTAAAGCAACAGGTCACGTCATTGACCCGCTACAAATACGTCGCACTCAACGACCGGGTTCTTATCGTCGATCCATCCATTCTAACCGTCGTGGGCGAGATCACCCTCTAAGCCGATTACGCATAAGGTTCGGCGACGGCTTGGACCAATGCGCGGCGCAGCATCAGTTCACATTCTTCGGCACGTTGACGCACAATGTCGGAGTCCGAGTGAATCAGAATTTCACGTAAATCCCGTATAGCGGCGTCAACCGCGGTCATAATATCAATATCTGTCTCGACAGGGGCTGCCGCACGATAGTCGCTCAGGGTCAATATTTGCGCGCTCACCGAATACTCCACGAATCACACCGGCGATAGAATGCGACGGGCCCGTTAACGAGCCGTGAGCGGCCCGGCGCGGGACGGGATGCGGTGGCGACTTGGGCCGCCCTAGGGGCCTGGCCGGTCAGGCCGTAACTGCTCCCTGTTCCGAAACAGGCGGCGTCCATACCCGATCCCAGGACGCTCGACGGCCCGATACAGCAACTCCGCCGCGGGCACCGTGACGGCCAGACAGAAGCACGCCGTCAGAATTCCACTGACGGCTGTAGCGCGACAAACTGGATGAGAACTCCGCGACAATCAGGATGGCCATTTTGGCGGTCGCGGCGAGGAGATGATTGTCGCGGCGCGACGATAACGCAAGCGATATTTTCGTGACGCGTGATTTGATTGTCGTGGAGCGA
>JAPLPD010000294.1 GCA_026400395.1 Alphaproteobacteria bacterium
CCGAGGAACGTCCGAGTCCGATTCACCCGCTGGGTGCGCCATGATCGCCTCGCTCGATCCAGGATAAGGTGCTGATGCCTATATCTGAATCGGCGTGAGCGTTGCGGAAATCAGAGCGTCATCCGGGGAATGCGGGCTTAAACGGTTGTTTACCGGGGCGCTGTTAACTCTCCCACTGTCCTGTTGCGTATGAGTGGGGAAACTATGCGTTGCGTCGTCGAGCCCGGCCGCTCGCTATCTGTATTTCGCCTCGCTGTTCTCGCGACGATTTCGGTCGCAGCGGTGAGTTGCAGCTCCGACACCCATCGATTTGAGTCCGACCGGTTCTTCAAGTCCAACGCTCAGGCGCCATCGAACGACGCGACCGGTTCGGTCCGGCCGCGCCAATCCTCCGCCATCCAGAGCGCGCCGTTGCCGCCGCCGACCGCGTCGGCTCCCGGCACGCGCCCGGTGGTGATCGGCACCGCCGGCGGTTCGTCCGGCATGGGATCGTATCAGCCCGCGCCCGCCAGAAGCGAAATCACCAGGAGCGAAATTACCGGCTCGGTCGTCCCGCCAGTGCAGCAGGTCGCGGCTTCGAAGCCCGCCTGGAAGTGGGACGGCGGCACGCCGATCATCGTGCAGAAGGGCGACACCATCGACGGACTGGTCGCGCGCTATGGCGTGCCGGCCTCCGCGATCGCCGAGGCCAACAATCTGCCGAACGGATCGGCGCTCAAGCCCGGCCAGCATCTCGTCATTCCGAAATACGACGTGACCGGTTCTGCGCCGCCGCGCACCGCAGCGCCAGCGCCGCGCACGCCGGCGCCGTCGATTGCGGCGCCCGCCACGGCCAGCGCCGGCGGCGTTGGCCAGTATGTGCATGTGGTTGCGCCCGGCGAGACGCTGATGGCGCTGTCGCGCAAGTATCACAAGCCGCTCGGCGAACTCGCCCGCGCCAACAACATCGAGCCGCACACGATGGTGAAGGTCGGCGACCGCATCGTCATTCCGGGCATCGGCCCGCAGGCGTCGGCCAAGGACAAGCTCAGCGCTCCTGCGAAGGTTGTGGAAGCGCCGAAGCCCGCTGCTGCTCCTGTTCAGAAGGTTGCCACGGTGCCTGCGGCGCCCATCGCCACGCCGACCGCAGCGGCGATCACGCCCGCCGCCCACGAGCCCGAGGCGCCGAAGACCAAGACCGACGTTACCGCCGCGATGCCGAAATTTCGCTGGCCGGTGAACGGCCGCGTCATCACCGCGTTCGGTCCGCGTCCGACCGGGCAGCAGAACGACGGCATCAACGTCTCGGTGCCTGAGAACACGCCGATCAAGGCCGCCGAGGATGGCGTCGTCGCCTACGCCGGCAACGAGCTGAAGACCTACGGCAATCTGGTGTTGGTGCGTCATTCCAACGGCTACGTGACAGCTTACGCCCACGCCAGCGAAATCCTGGTGAAGCGCGACGAGCCGGTGAAGCGGGGCCAGATCATCGCCAAGGCCGGCCAGACCGGCAACGTGACGGCGCCGCAGTTGCACTTTGAGATCCGCAAGGGCTCGACGCCGGTCGATCCCGCGCCGTTCCTGGACAAGGGCGGCAACGGCTAACGGTCGTTCACCCACACCGCGTCTGAGTTCGTCATGGCCGGGCTTGTCCCGGCCATCCACGTTTTTGACCGCTGAGCTTCACGCCCAGCCGTCCGGCCAAATCCTGCACGTACTGCCAAGCGACGCGGCCGGAGCGGGAGCCGCGCGTGGTCGCCCATTCCAGCGCTTCGCGCCGCAGGTCGTCGGCGGCGATCGGAATCTTGAAGTGGCTGATATAACCCTCGACCATGGCGAGAAATTCGTCCTGGCTGCAGCGGTGGAAGCCGAGCCACAGGCCGAAACGGTCGGACAATGAAACCTTTTCCTCCACCGTCTCGCCCGGATTGATCGCGGTCGAGCGCTCGTTCTCGATCATGTCGCGCGACATCAGGTGGCGGCGGTTCGACGTGGCGTAGAGGATGACGTTTTCCGGGCGGCCTTCGATGCCGCCTTCGAGCACCGCCTTCAGCGATTTGTACGAGGTGTCTTCGGCGTCGAACGAAAGGTCGTCGCAGAACACGATGAAACGGTAAGGCGAGGTGCGGACCAGCGCCATCAGGTCGGGCAGGCTTTCGATGTCCTCGCGGTGGATTTCGACGAGCTTGAGGGTGCCGCGCGCCACGGTGGCGTTGACCGCGGCGTGCGAGGCCTTGACCAGGGACGACTTGCCCATGCCGCGCGCGCCCCACAGCAGCGCGTTGTTGGCCGGCAGGACCTTGGCAAAGCGCTCGGTGTTCTCCATCAGCGTGTCGCGCACGCGGTCGATGCCCTTGAGCAGCATCATTTCGACCCGGTTGACCCGAGGAACCGGAACGAGCTGCGAGCCCTGCGCCTGCCAGATGAAGGCGTCGGCCGCGTCGAAATCGGTCTGTGCCGCGGCCTTCGGGGCGAGCCGCTCGAGGGCGTCGGCGATCCGCAGCAGGGTCGCCACATCGGGCGCTGCCATTGCACGGCCGGCCGGCTTGGCCTTGGCGGCTGTGTTGGCGGGCTTGGCCTTGGGAGACTTGGGGAGGGCCTTGGATTTGAGCTTGGATTTGGACTTGGCGGTCTTGGCCATCGGGGCGCCTTGGTTTGCGCCGCTCCCTTAGCGGGCCGGGGCAGGGCTCGCAAGCCGCAGGGCCGAAAAGCCTCGAAATTTAGGCGGTTTGGCCGCATGACGCAGCGTTGCAATTGGGGTCGCTGAGGTTATATTCCGCGCACATTTCGGGCGTCTGCCGCGGCGGCAGCGCCGCCGGGGACGCTCCGCCGCGACCAGAGGACCTTTATGTTCATTACGCCCGCGCTGGCCCAGGGGGCTTCGATCTTCGGCGGCGCCGACAATCCGCTGACGTCGTTCCTGGTGCCGATGAGCCTGATGCTCGTCATTTTCTATTTCCTGATGTTCCGGCCGCAGCAGAAGCGCCAGAAGGCCCACCAGGAGATGATCAAGAACGTGCGCCGTGGCGACACCGTCATTACCACCGGCGGCCTTGTCGGCAAGGTCACCAAGGTGATCGACGACGAGAAGATCGAGGTCGAACTGGCGACCGACGTGCGCGTCGTGCAGTTGCGTTCGATGCTCGCCGACGTGCGCGCCAAGGGCGAGCCGGTGAAAGAGGATGGCGCGTCGACCTGATCGCGTTGGCGACCGGCAAGACCGCCAGAAGGACCATCTAGACCGATGCTTTATTTTTCCCGCTGGAAGGCCACGGCAATCCTGCTGACGACGCTGCTGGTCTGCGCCCTCGCGGTCCCGAACTTCTTTCCTGAGAAGACGGTGCAGTCCTGGCCCAAGTGGGCGCAGCGGCATATCGTGCTGGGCCTCGATCTGCAGGGCGGCTCGCACATCCTGCTCGAGGTGGACACCAACGCGGTCCGCAAGGAGAAACTTGAAACGTTGCGCGACGACGTCCGGCGCGTGGTACGCGAGAACCGCCTGGGCAGCCCCGCCGCGGCGACGATCCGCGGCAGCACCGTGGAATTCCGTATCCGCGAGGGCGTCGATCAGGCGCTGGCTTTGCAAAAGCTCCGCGAGCTGTCGCAGCCGCTCGGCGGCCTGCTCAGCGCGACTGGTCAGCGCAACGTTGACGTGGTCGATGTCGGCAACGGTGTGGTCCGTTTGACGCCGACCGAACCGTCCATCGTCGAACGCATCCGCCAGTCGGTCGAGCAGTCGATCCAGATCGTGGAGCGCCGCGTCAACGAGTTGGGCACGGTCGAGCCCTCGATCCAGCGCCAGGGTGTGGACCGCATCCTGGTTCAGGTGCCGGGGCTGCAGGACCCATCGCGATTGAAGGAACTGCTCGGCAAGACCGCCAAGCTGTCGTTCCGGATGGTCGACCAGAGCGTGCCGATCGATCAGGCGTTGCTTGGAACGGTGCCGGCAGACTCCGAATTGCTCAAGAGCACCAAGGCCGAGAACAACCAGCCCTACGTGATCGAGAAGCGCGTCGTCGTGTCCGGCGAGGATTTGACCGACGCGCAGCCCGGCTTCGACCAGCGCAACGGCGAGCCGATCGTATCCTTCCGCTTCAACAACAACGGCGCGCGGCGGTTCGCCACGGCGACGCAGGAAAACGTCGGTAAGCCGTTCGCCATCATCCTCGACAACGAAGTGATCTCGGCGCCGGTGATCCGTGAACCGATCCTCGGCGGCTCCGGCCAGATTTCCGGCAACTTCACCGTACAAGGCGCCAACGACCTCGCCATTCTGCTGCGCGCCGGCGCGCTGCCGGCGCCGTTGACCATCATCGAGGAACGCACCGTAGGCCCAGGTCTTGGCCAGGACTCCATCGAAAAGGGCAAGCTTTCGTCTTATGTCGGCGCCGCCATGGTCGTCATCTTCATGTTCGTGACCTACGGCCTGTTCGGGCTGTTCGCCAACATTGCCGTGGCGGTCAACGTTGCCATGATCTTCGGCATTCTGTCGCTGCTCAATGCGACACTGACCTTGCCGGGCATCGCGGGAATCGTTCTTACGGTCGGCATCGCGGTCGACTCCAACGTGCTGATCTATGAGCGCATCCGCGAGGAGGTCCGCGCCGGACGCTCGCCGCTCATGGCGATCGACGCCGGCTTCTCGCGCGCGCTTGCGACCATTCTCGATTCAAACATCACCACGTTTATCGCCGCCGCCGTGCTGTTCTACATCGGCACCGGCCCGGTGCGCGGCTTCGCTGTCACGCTCGGCGTCGGCATTCTGACCACCGTTTTCACAGCCTTCACGCTGACCAGTCTGATCGTGGCGACGTGGGTCCGCTGGTGGCGGCCCAAGACCGTGCCGATCTGACGATCGCATCGGTCTGAACCATCGAACGTTTGGAAGCTATCGCCCATATGCGCCTTCTTCGCATCGTACCGGACGACACCAAATTCGATTTCATGCGATTCCGGCGCATCAGCTTTCCTATATCGGCCCTGCTGTCGATCATGGCTGTGGTTTTGTACTTCACCCACGGACTCAACTTCGGCATCGACTTCGTCGGTGGCACGCTGATGGAAGTGCAGTCCAAGGGCGGCCCCGCCGATCTCTCCAAGATGCGCACGACCGTCAACGGACTGGGGCTCGGCGAAGTGCAGCTTCAGCAGTTCGGCGCACCAACCGACGTACTGCTCCGCGTTGCGCAGCAACCGGGCGGTGAGGGCGCGCAACAGGCAGCGGTGGCGAAGGTGCGCGAGGCGCTCGGCGATACGGTCGATTACCGCCGCGTCGAGGTGGTCGGACCGCGCGTCTCCACCGAGCTACTGGCCTACGGCACGCTCGGACTGGTGCTGGCGATCTTCAGCATTCAGATCTATCTGTGGTTCCGTTTCGAATGGCAGTTTGCGCTCGGCGCCATGATCGCCAACGTGCACGACATCGTGCTGACCATTGGATTTATGTCGATCACCCAGATCGACTTCGACCTCACCAGCATCGCGGCGCTGCTGACGATTCTGGGGTATTCGCTGAACGATACAGTGGTCATCTACGATCGGATTCGCGAGAACCTTCGCCGCTACAAGCGGATGCCGATGCCCGATCTGCTCAACAGTTCGGTCAATTCGACGCTGTCGCGCTCGATCATCACACACGTGACCGTGACCCTGGCGCTGCTCGCTCTGTTCCTGTTCGGCGGCCACGCGATCCACAGCTTCACTGCGACCATGATATTCGGCGTCGTGCTGGTCGGCACCTACACCTCGATCTTCATCGCGGCGCCGATCCTGATCTATCTCGGCGTCGGCACGGGCCGCGAGTCAGCACGCAAAGACGAAGCCTGATCGTGGCGGTGGCCGGGCAGAACGGCCCGCTGGACCGGCGGCATCTACCGGAACAGGTAGCGGTCGATGGTTACGGCCGCGGCGGATTCAGCTTCGGCGGCATGTCGCATCGCGGCTCGCTGCTGTGCCTGCCAAGCGGGCTGTGGGCCTGGCCGGTGACGCAGGCGGACGGCATCGACGAAACCACGCTCGCTCAGGTGTTCGCCGAGGGCGATGCGATCGGTCTGTTTTTGCTCGGCGCCGGTGGTGGCCGCTGGACCTTGCCCGACGTTCTGTTCGATCGGTTCCGTGCGCTGAAGATCAATGTCGAGGTCACGCGCACCGGCACGGCGGTATCGACCTACAACATCCTGCTCGGTGAGGGCCGCCGCGTCGCCGCGGGCCTGATCGCGGTCGATTGAAATCCGGGCTAACTTGGCTCGATGGCGGATTCGTTTGCCCATTGCGAAGAACTGGTGCGGGCCGGCGACAAGGATCGCTTTCTGGCCACGTTGTTCGCGCCGCAAAAGCACCGCCGGCCGCTGTATGCGCTCTACGCCTTCAATCTCGAAGCGGCCCGTACGAGGGAACTGGCGCGCGAGCCGATGCCCGGCGAAATCCGCCTGCAATGGTGGCGCGATGTTTTGGGCGGCGCTGGCCGGGGCGACGTCGAGGCTCATCCGGTGGCGGCGGCGCTGCGCGATATCGTTGTGCGCTACCGCCTGCCGCCGCGTATGCTGGACGACTTGATCGACGCGCGTTCGTTCGATCTCTACGACGATCCGATGCCGAGCCTTTCACATCTTGAGGGCTACGCCGTGCAGACATCGTCGGCGCTGATCGAACTCGCCGGACGCATTCTCTGCGACGGGCGCGACCCGAATGCGGGCGATCTTGCCCGCCATGCCGGGATTGCTTACGCGATCACAGGTTTGCTGCGGGCGCTGCCGATCCATTGCGCGCGGGGCCAGCTTTATCTGCCGGCCGATCTGATGGAGCGATCCGGCGTGCAAGCAGCCGACGCGCTGTCCGGGAAAGTCACCGACGAACTGCGCGCCGTGCTGGCTGTACTGCGGCTGGAAGCGCGCCATCATCTTGGCGCCGCGCGCGGCCTGCTCGCCGCAGCGCCGCCCGAACTCGCGCCGGCGCTGCTGCCGCTCGCGCTGGTGCGGCCGTCGCTCGACCGCATGGAGCGGCGGAGCTATCGGCCGTTCGAGCCGAGCGAACTGCCGCAATGGCGCCGCCAATGGGTTCTCTGGCGCGCGGCGCGCAAGGGGCTGGCCAGGACCTTCTGAGCGCTCATTCCGCGGCGATGCGGGTGCCGCCGATCCACAGGTCGAGATCGGCCAGCGCCCGGGCGCAGATCCCGCGCCGCTTTGCGACGGTCTTTTCCGGGCCGCGCAGCCGCGTGCCGTCCGGGTGCTTGCTTGGCATCACGGCGAGCGGCGGGAACAGGCCGAAGTTGACGTTCATCGGCTGATAAGAGCGGGGGCCGGCGTCGGCGGCGTCAACGTGGTCGCCGGTGATGTAGGCCAGGAGCGCGCCGTGCGCCGTGGTGCGCGGCGGCAGCGCCGGCACTTCGCCGCGCCGCTCGGCCGCGGCGAACCGTCCGGCCAGGAGCCCGATGCAGGCGGATTCCACATAGCCCTCACAGCCGGTGATCTGGCCGGCGAAGCGAAGCCGCGGCGTTGCGCTAAGCCGTAGTGTGCCGTCGAGCAGCTTCGGTGAATTCAGGAAGGTGTTTCGGTGCAGGCCGCCGAGCCGCGCGAACTCGGCGCGCTCCAGTCCTGGAATCATACGGAAGACCCGCGTCTGCTCGCCGTGCTTCAGCTTGGTCTGGAAGCCGACCATGTTGTAGAGCGTGCCGAGCTTGTTGTCCTGACGAAGCTGTACGATGGCGTAGGCCTTGGTCTGCGGATCGTGCGGATTGGTGAGGCCGACCGGCTTCATCGGGCCGAAGCGCAGAGTCTCCGGGCCGCGCTCGGCCATCACTTCGATCGGCAGGCAGCCGTCGAAGTACGGCGTGGTTTTCTCCCACTCTTGAAATGACGTCTTGTCGCCTGCGATCAGCGCTGCGACGAACGCTTCGTATTGCGTACGATCCATCGGGCAGTTGATGTAATCGGCGCCGGAGCCGCCGGGGCCGGCCTTGTCGTAGCGCGACTGGAACCAGGCCACTTTCATGTCGATCGAATCGCGATGCACGATCGGGGCGATCGCGTCGAAGAACGCCAACGCGTCCTCGCCTGTGAGCCGCCCTACCGTTTCGGCGAGGGCGGGCGAGGTGAGCGGCCCGGTTGCCACGATCACGCTGTCCCATTCGTCCGGCGGCAGCGCGATCTCTTCGCGCACGATCTCGACCAGCGGATGGGCATTCAGCGCCCCGGTGATGGACGCCGAAAAACCGTCGCGGTCCACCGCCAGCGCCCCGCCGGCGGGAACCTGATTGGCGTCCGCCGCGCGCATCACCAGCGAGTTGAGCCGGCGCAACTCCTCATGCAAAAGACCCACGGCGTTGTTTTCGCGGTCGTCGGAGCGCAGCGAGTTGGAGCAGACGAGTTCGGCCAACCCGTCAGTGCGGTGTGCCTCGGTGCCGCGCGCCGGCCGCATTTCGTGCAGCACGACCGGGACGCCCGCCAATGCGGCCTGCCAGGCGGCTTCGGAACCGGCCAATCCACCGCCGATGACATGGATGGCTTGCTTCTGGGTTGATGACATGGAGAATACCTAGGCCGCCAGAACGGGGACGACAATGCCCTGGGCGGGCTACGAAGGGCCTCGCGATCGTGCGTTATCGTCGTTTCATCGCGTCAGCGCTGTTGTCGGGATTTGTGGCCGGGGGCGCGAATGCGGCCGGGATCAAGCTGCTGCCCGAACTGGAGCAGATGTACGGCCAGGTCGAGATGGAGCCGCCGTCGTCCGCGCACATGACGGTCTGCTATGGCTTTGCCTGCCGGCTCCGGCTTACGTTGGTTTTCACGGCCGCGGAGCGTGCCAGCATCATCGCACTGATGAACAAGGGCCGCGCCTCCTCCGTGGAAGAGCGCAAGGCCATTCAGCAGGTGTTTGTATGGTTCGATCAGCGCGTCGCCCGTCAGGTCGGCACCAACAAGCGCGTGGCCAATGCGGACGTGCGCACCTTCGACGCCGATCACAATTTTGACTGCTGGGACACCACGCGCAACGCTGCGAGCCTGCTGCTGGTGATGCAGGAGTGGGGTGCCCTGCGTCATCACCGGGTGAGCGAGCCGCGATACCGCGGCAATATTCTGAAAGGACAATTGCCGCACAACACGGCGGTCCTGAAGGAGACCGCCGCTGGCGGCACAAGCTGGGTCGTCGATATGTGGCCGACGGCCTTCGGCCAGGTGCCCGACGTGATGACCCTGGAAAAGTGGCTCAACGAGACTTAGCTGACGTCGGCGCAATCGGGTATGCTCGCCGGCTTGCACATCCGAAGCGGCAAAGGAGGCGACCCAATGAAATTCAAGAACGGGCTATTGACCGCACTGATTATCGGCGCGGTCGCCGTCATGGCTCAGCCCGCCGGCGCCGCTGAAATCAAGGTGCTGACCACCGGGGCATTCAAGCAGGTCGTGGTGGCGCTGGTGCCTGAGTTCGAGAAGGCCACCGGTCACAAGGTGGTGGTGGACAACGGCACCGTCGGCCAGTTGCAGAAACGCGTCGATGACGGTGAGGCGTTCGAAGTGCTGGTGCTGTCGCCGAAGGGCATCGAGGACTACATCAAGGGCGGCAAGATCGCCGCCGGCAGCAGCGCCACGCTCGCCAAGGTTGGCGTTGGCGTGATGGTCAAAGAGGGTGCCCCTCAGCCGGATATTTCATCGGTCGAGGCGTTCAAGCAGGCCCTGCTGAAGGCCAAGACCGTGGGCTATATCGATCCGGCAAGCGGCGGTTCGAGCGGCATCTACGTCGCTGGCTTGCTCGACAAACTCGGCATCGCCGATCAGGTGAAACCGAAGGCCAAGCTGCAGAAGGGCGGCCACGTTTCCGACCTGGTCAAATCCGGCGAAGCCGAGATCGGCATCCATCAGAACAGCGAGATCGTCGGACAGGCCGGGGTGACCTTGGTCGGGCCATTGCCGAAGGACATTCAGAACTACACCACCTATGCGGTGGGCCTGAGCGCCGGCGCCAAGCAGGCCGAGGCGGCCCAGGCGTTCATCAAGGTGCTGACCGGGCCGTCCGCTTCGGCGGTCCTCAAAAAGGCGGGCATGGAGGGCGCCTGAACGCCTCCCAAAACGAAAGCGCCCGCCGGAGGGCGGGCGCTTCAACCATTCAGGGCCGGTTATCGCTCGGAGTGATCCCAAGCCACGCGCGGAATGGCGCCGCGGGTGATGCCGATGTCGGCCAATTCACGGTCGCCCAGGCAATTCAGCTCGCGAAGGCTTTGATTGTAACGGCGCCACTGTTGGTACGCGCCAACGATATGAGAGAGGAACATGTTGTTAACCCTTTGAGGGGCAGGAGAGAAACCCCTGTCTTGCTGGACGAAACATAGGCATCGGAATGTTTCGACAACAGGGGAATTGTTGCGATGCAGCAATGCCCTCACTGCATGGCTAATGCAACCTGCGGTTAATAGTTGCGGCAAAATTGCGAAAAATAGGCGATCTTTATTTCGTGCCTCGCATCGACGAAATGTTCTTTCTGCGACAGAACGAGCCCGTTCAGTCGTATTTCATCCCGCTGTCGGGGACGATCTTCGACCAGCGGTCGGCCTCCGTTTTGATGAAGGCGGTGAACTCGGCCGGCGTGCCGGTCGCCGGATAAAGGCCGGCGGCGTCCGCCTTTGCCTTGATCCCTGGATCGGCCAGCGTGCGGGCGACCTCCTGTTGAAGCTTTGCGACGATCGCCGGTGGTGTGCCTTTTGGCGCGACCAGCCCGAGCCACACCGTGATCGGGTCCAGCGTCGGCAACACCGATTGAATGAGCGGAGCGTTCGGCGCCGGCGGGAATGGGCGGTCGTCGAACTTCGCCAGCACGCGGAACTGGCCGCTCTGGATCAGGGAGGCCGCGGCCGAAGGACCGTCGAAGGTGAAATCGACGCTTTTGGTCAGCAGACCCTGGGTCACTTCGGCGCTGCCGTTGTACGGCACCAGCACGGTTTGCACGCTGGCGGCCTTGTTGAACAGAAGGCCGGTGAGCTTGGTCGTGATGGTGCCGGCGCCGAAGTTGAGTTTGCCGCCGTGCTCCTTGTGTAGCGTGACAATCTGGATGAGAACTCCGCGACAATCAGGATGGCCATTTTGGCGGTCGCGGCGAGGAGATGATTGTCGCGGCGCGACGATAACGCAAGCGATATTTTCGTGACGCGTGATTTGATTGTCGTGGAGCGACAATCAGG
>JAPLPD010000040.1 GCA_026400395.1 Alphaproteobacteria bacterium
CTCCCGACCGACAAGCGGCCATTGCGGCACCTCGCCCGGTTCATCCTGATCGGGCTCTACACCGGCACGCGCGCCGGCGCCATCGCAACCGCCTCGCCGGTTCGCGCCATAGGGCGCTCGTTTGTCGATCTCGACCAAGGGATCTTCTATCGGCTGGCCCAAGGCAAGCGCGCCACGAACAAACGTCAGCCGCCGGCGCCGATACCGCCCCGCTTGTTGGCGCACCTGCGGCGTTGGCAGCGCCTTGGCCTGGTCGGGGGCCATTTCGTCGAATTCAACGGCAAGCCGATTGCGTCGGTCAAGAACGCGTTCTCAAGGGCCGTAGAGCTCGCCGGCCTATCGCCCGAAAGCGGCAAGATCGTTCCCCACACCCTACGCCACACCGCCGCGACGTGGCTCATGCAGCGCGGCGTGCCTATCTGGCAGGCAGCGGGATATCTCGGCATGTCGACCGAAACTCTTGACCGAGTGTACGGCCATCACAGCCCAGAACATCTAAAAGGTGCCGCCGACGCCATCACGGGCAAGAACGCCACCAGCGTTTCTGTGGTCGTATCTGTGGTCGGCGGAAACGAAGCTCACAAGAAGCTTCAAAAATCCCAGTAAATATTGGTGGGCCTGAGAGGACTCGAACCTCTAACCAGACCGTTATGAGCGGTCGGCTCTAACCATTGAGCTACAGGCCCGACTTGCGTGTCGCCAGCGCGAATATGTTATACTACATCGGCTCGACGCCGCGGGAAGCGCGGCTATTACATACGCAACAGCCGCTTGGCGTTGCCGCTCAATATCTTCGCCTTGTCCTCATCGCACAGCGGCACGCTCTTCATCCATTCGACGCCGGGCGGGTTGACCACGAACGGCCAGTCAACGGCGAACAGGATGCGGTCGACACCCAATTCCTGCACGCAGCACATCAGCGCCGGGTTGGAAAAATTGCCGCTCGTGGTGATCCAGAAGTTGTTGCAGAAAATGTCGCGAAAGCTGATCGACCTCGCAGCGCCGGGCCGCGCCATGGCGTGGTCGACGCGCCACACCAGGAACGGCAGCGTTTCGCCGAGATGGCCGAGCACCACCTTCAGTTTCGGATGTTTGTCGAACACGCCGGAGAGCACCATGCGGATCGCGGTCGTGGCGGTCTCAACCGTGTACCCCCAGGCCGCGCGCACCACCATCGGGAAGTCCTTGGCGTAATCGGCGTAGTAGACGTCGCCCACGCGGGAATCCGGCGTGGCAGGATGAAAGTAGATCGGCACGTCGAGCTGCTCTGCCCGCTCATAGATCGGCCAGAACCTTTTGTCATCCAGGAATACGCCGTTGGACAACCCGTGCATCATGGCGCCCTTGAAACCGAACTTGGTGACGGTGCGCTCGAGCTCGTCGGCGGCTGCTTTCGGGTCGTTGGAGGGCAACGCCGCGAATGCTGAAAAGCGCGTAGGATGCGCCGCGCAGGCGGCCGCAAGCCGGTCGTTGACGCCACGCACCAGCGCGGCCGCGCCATCGGCGGGCAACTTCTGCGCCGAAGGCGCGCCGTGCGAGATGACCTGCATGTCGATGCCGGCCTCGTCCATCTCCTTGATGCGAAGGGCGCCAAGGTCGAACAGCCGCTCCATCTGCGGTCCCGGCCGTCCGGCCTCCAGCCCGACATAGGTCTTGGACATCTCGCCGTCCCAGTAGTGTTCTTCGACGGCAATGACTGGGCAATTCGGCTTTTTGAACATCTGGCTCCCCTTCGCAAAATCCAAGCAGGCTTGGTATCAGGGGCTCACGAGCCTGTCACGGGCGAGACACGCGGCGTTTCAATCGGCATAATCCGCCAAAAACGTCCGAGGGAGCAGCGCCATGCACGCATTCAATATCGAGACCGAACAGGAGTGGAATCCCAAGAAGCATGTCGAAAAGATCCTGGCTGAACTCGACGTCGGCGGTGGCCAGGCCGGCGACTACACCGTCGCCTGTTGGGAGCCCGGACAGGTGAGCCCCAACCACTGCCATCCGCACGCGACCGAAATCTATTTCTGTTTTTCCGGCGGCGGCAAGATGCGCTTGCCCAGCGGCACGATCGACGTGGTGCCCGGGTCGTTCTGCGTCCATCCG
Organism: Alphaproteobacteria bacterium; assembly: GCA_026400395.1. Classification (GTDB taxonomy): domain Bacteria; phylum Pseudomonadota; class Alphaproteobacteria; order Rhizobiales; family Xanthobacteraceae; genus Z2-YC6860. The sequence continues at coordinate 2,098 of JAPLPD010000040.1, forward strand.
CCCGGCGAGGTGCATGAATACATCAACGGGCCGCAGCGCTCGCTGCTGTTCCGCGTGCGCCACGGCACCGACATGAAGTCCCGCCATGTCGGATGGCCCACCAACCCCGACTTCAAACAGAGCGCGGACGACGCCGAGTACTATCGGAAGAACCCACCGCGTTAACGCGCGGTTATCCGCAAACGCGGCAGCAATTCTCTCAAATCCTAACGAATCGAAACAACTCTTTCGGCACCGGGAAACCCCGTTTTAACCGGGATTCTCCAGATGACTCCCGTACTGGCGTGAGTATTGGCGTTTTACGGCCTTGCCACAAGACCGACGCGAGGTGCCGACGCATTACCGGCTGTTCGGCCAGCCCGAACGGTGGTCGAGGGGCTGATCTGGCCATTTTCGCTGGCATCTGGACAAACTCCTC
>JAPLPD010000305.1 GCA_026400395.1 Alphaproteobacteria bacterium
GGGCGATGGTCTCGACGTGAATGAAGTCGAACGCCTGATCGTCGGGCGGATCGCCATAGAGATGAAACAGCGGGAGAGCCGTCACCGGGGCCATGACGCCAGACTAGGCCAACGGCGGGCCTCTTGGAACACGGGTTGTGCCCACCGGAGGGAACAACTTGGATAAACGGATGCCCCGCCGTTTCCGGCGGGGCATCCGTGGCGTCGATTCGATTTAACGATTCTGATTCTGATCGGACTTCTGTCCGCTCTGCTGGCCGGACTGATTGCCGCCCTGACCAGACTGCTGGCCGGGCTTCTGCTGGCCGCCGCCCTGCTGCTGGCCGGGCTGGCCCGGCCGCGGGTTGTTCTGGTCCTGCAGCTGGCCCGGCTTCTGGTTCTGATTCTGATCCTGCTGAGACATGGTTTTTCCTTTGGAGTTTTCCACCCGACGCCGGGATAAGTGGCCTCGTGAGGGGATCGTTCCAGCGGGAACAAAAACGATTGTGCGTGCGTCGAAATGACCGCGGCGGCGCGGGACTTCCCATCAAATTAATGGAAGTCAGGTCCGCTTGTGATGGAAGTCAGAGCTGCTTGTACAGGCGGTCATGATAAACCAGAGCCGCGCCGGGGCCGCCTTGATGCACGGCTTCGACCATGCCGAAATAAATGTCATGCGACGCGACTGCCTTCACGCGGCAGTCGAAGGCGACGACCGCGCTCATCAAGGCGGGCGAACCGGTCGAAAGCGTTTTCCACTCGCCGGTGTTGAAACGCTCGTCGCGGGCAACTTTGGTGCGGCCGGCAAACGTGTCGGCGATGATCTCGTCGCCGGCGCGCAGCGTGTTGACGCAAAGCACGCCGTTGGCGCGCAGGGTGGGCGAACTGGTCGCGCCGCGGTTGAGGCAAACCAGCAGCGTCGGCGGCGCGTCCGACACCGACACGACGGCGGTCGCTGTAAATCCGGTCTTGCCGCTCGGCCCGTCTGTGGTGATGACATGCACCGCCGCGCCGAGCTGGCTCATGGCCTCTCGGAACGTCTTCTGTTCGACGCTTTTGGCCTCCGCAATGGCGGCGAAAGCGCCGGCCATGTCGGGATGTTGATCGCTCCAGCTCATGCTGCGTTTGTAATGTATTCCGGCGGCCGGTGCGAGGCCGGCGTTCCGCGCATTGCGCAGGGCTGCCCGCTATTCATCGGGGTTGAGCCACGTCTCGCCGGTCCAGCCGTCTTCGTCGTAATCGGCCATGCACTGATCGGCCAGCGCGATCATGCCATCGTAGGCGCCCGACCCTTTCGCGTTGAGCAACGCGTGGAGCCGGATGTCCTCGTGGTTCCCGGCGTAATTGTATTCATAAAGCTCGTGGCGGCCGCCGAATTCGGTGCCGATCGCGTCCCACAACAGCTTCATGATCTTGATGCGCTCCTTGTAGTCGATGCCGTACGACCCCCGCACGTATTGCCGCAGGTACGGCTCGATCGCCGGATTTTTGAAATCCTTCACCGACGACGGCAGGTAGATCAATGAGGAAGCGACGATCTTTTCCGCGATCTCCTTGATCCGGGCATAGGCATCGCCGGCGAACACCCGGTAGGCCGACCCCGGCTGGGAGTTCGGAAGCACCGCGTCTCCGACCCACGGCATAGGCGTATTCGCCATCGCGTCCGACAGCCCCCAGAAGAGGTTGCGCCACGCGATCACCTCGCCGAGCATCGCCTGGTTGCCGCGGAACTCGTCCGAGCCCGCCACCCGCAACGCCTTGGCGATCACGCCCACCAGAAAATCGAGCTTGACCGCCAGCCGCGTACAGCCCTGGAACTGGTAACCCGCCAGAAATCCCGAGCGCGGGTAGAACACCTTGATCTTCTCGATGTCGCGGTGGAGCAGTACGTTCTCCCAGGGGATCAGCACGTTGTCGAACAAGAAGATCGCGTCGTTCTCGTCGAAGCGCGACGACAGCGGATAGTCGAACGGCGACCCCATCTTCGTGGCGCTCATCTCGTAGGAGGCCCGGCAGATGATCTTCACCCCCGGCGCATTGACCGGCGCGATGAACATGACCGCGAGGTCGGTGTCGCTGACCGGGATCGCGGCGTTCTGACCCATAAAATTGTAGTGGGTGATCGCCGCCGACGTCGCCACCACCTTGGCGCCGGAGACGATGATGCCGGCGTCGGTTTCCTTCTTGATGCTGATGAACACGTCCTTGATCTGGTCCGGCGGCTTCATGCGGTCGACCGGCGGATTGACGATGGCGTGGTTCATGAACAGCACGTGGTTCTGCGCACGCGCGTACCAGCGCTCGGCGTTGCCGGCGAACTTCTCGTAGAACGGCGCATTCGCGCCGAGCGCGTTCATAAGCGAAGCCTTGTAGTCCGGAGAGCGGCCCATCCAGCCGTAGCTCAGCTTCGCCCAATGGGCGATGGCGTTGCGCTGGCCGATCAACTCGTCGCGCGAGCGCGCCACCTTGAAGAACTTGTGGGTGAAGGTTCCCGATCCGGTGTCGGTCGGGCTGGTCAGCACGCCCTGTTGCTTGGGATCATGCAGCGCGTCATAGAGCCGCGCGACGGTGCGCGCCGCGTTGCGGAACGCCGGGTGTTTGGTGACGTCGTCGACCCGCTCGCCGTAGATATAGACCTCGCGGCCATCGCGCAGGCTTTCCAGATACTCCGCCCCAGTGAACGGCCGCGCCGCCCCGCTGCCGAGCACATCCTCCGGTTTTTGACGATTCATTCGATTTCCCCGCGCTATTCGCCGTCAAGCAGCATCTTTTGCCACGCCCCCGCCGTGATATACTGCCCTATCGTGCTGAAAATGGCCTTCGGGTTTTCGTGTCGAGATTTCAACAGGCAGGCGGCAGCCATGAGATATCTTGTTGCAGCAGTGGTGACGATGTCCATGCTGACGGGTCCGGCTTTTTGCTTCGAAATGAACGGTGAGAAGAAAGACCCACTCACCCTCATGTACGAACGCCAGGACAAAGAAAAGGCGGACGCCGAGAAGGACTACAACACCCAGATGAAGCGCCTGAAGCAGCAGGCGCCGACCAGCGCCAAGAACGATCCCTGGTCCGGTGTTCGCGCGAACAGCGATTCCGGCGCCAAGCGCTAGTCCTCAGTCCCGCCAGGCACGCGACCGATACGAGGCCCAACGTCCTATCCGGGATTCTCCAGATGACTCCCGAACTGGCGTGAGTATTGGCGTTTTACGGCCTTGCCACAAGACCGACGCGAGGTGCCGACGCATTACCGGCTGTTCGGCCAGCCCGAACGGTGGTCGAGGGGCTGAT
>JAPLPD010000133.1 GCA_026400395.1 Alphaproteobacteria bacterium
CCCGATGCGACGAGACGGTTACCAGGCGGTGCTTGCCGAGATTCGCCCACAGGCGGCCCGGAATGGCGCGGTGACGACCGCACTGCGGTAGAGATCGCGAATCGTGGCGTTAGGGGCGAGTGCGAGGTCGCCCGCCCAACTTGTCGTTGCCGGTGTGCCGAACAGCCGCTGGTGGGCGGCGGCGATATCGGGCGGTTGCGCGGGGCGCTTCAGGCTCGCCGGATCGAGGCCGCCGGTGAGCCGCTCGGCCATCGTGTCAAACGACATGAGCGGTAGGCGCACCATGTCTTCGCCGGCGAGCAATTGGGCGAGGCCGTGGTCGGGGTGCGATGGATCCACCAGCGCCGGCTCGAACCGATGGAAGGGTGTCACGCCCTCGAACACGGTGGGCGCCGCCGCCAGCGGTTTGGCGAGATCGGCGTGTTCGCTGGCAACATAGTACCGGTTCAGGCTGTCGAAATAGGCGAAGCGATAGTCGAACCCGAGCAACAGGGATTCCCACGTCTCCCACGCCGGCTGCAGCGTGACCGGCTCCAGCGCTTCGAGGACGACGATCCTGGGCCGGAACCGCTTCCAGTCGCCCCCGGCCAGCACCGCGCGCTCGGCGCCCTCGACGTCGATCTTGAGAAAATCGATGATCGCCGGGGCGTGCGCCTCGCACAGCGCGCGCAGGGTCGCGACCGGTATGGTCATAGCCCGCGCGCTTTTGCCATATTCGGCCTTCGCCGCCCGCGCGTGGTCCTCGACCGTGGTCGAGAGGCCGTGAAAGTCTTCGACGAGATAGTAGGTGGCTTCGCCAGCGGTCTCGCCGACCAGCGAGGGGACACGCACGTCGCGCGGCCGCACCGCCTCGCTCAACTGGGCCAGCCAGGGATTGGGCTCGACCGTGATGCCGCGCCAGCTGTGCAGATAGAAGGCGAACGACACGTTGTCGTAGACCGGATGGCCGGCGCCGATGTCGATGTAGAAGCCGCTGCTCTGCCCGCCGAGCGCGCGCAGCAGGTGCATGTCCTCGTAGCGCTGCGCGTAGGAGATGGCCGGGCGCATTGCCCTATTTGTCGAGCCCATACAGCGTATGCAGCGTCCGCACCGCAAGCTCGGTATAGGCGGCCTCGATCAGCACCGAGAACTTGATCTCGGAGGTGGTGATGGCGCGGATGTTGACGCCGCGGCCGGCCAGCGCCTTGAAGGCGTCGGCGGCGACGCCCGCGTGGCTTCGCATGCCGATGCCGATCACCGAAACCTTGGCGACGTCGGTCGAGCCGTCGATGTGGTCGAAGCCGATCGCGGTCTTGGACTTGTTCAGCACGTCGACCGAGCGTTGGTACTCGGCGGCGGGCACCGTGAAGGTGAGGTCCGTGGTCGATCCGTCGGCGGAGACGTTCTGAACGATCATATCGACGTTGATGCTGGCTTCCGCGAGCGGTCCGAAGATTGCCGCGGCGACGCCGGGCTTGTCCGGTACATGACGCACCGAAATCTGCGCTTCGTCCTTGGAGAAGGCGATGCCGGTGACGGTCTGCTGTTCCACGATATCCTCCTCGTCGCAAATCAGCGTGCCAGGCGGCGTGCCGTGCGGGTCGATGTCCTCGGGCTTGTCGAAGCTCGACCGCACGAAGATCTTGACCTTGTGCAGCATCCCGAGTTCGACCGAGCGTACTTGCAAAACCTTGGCGCCGAGCGAAGCAAGCTCCAGCATTTCCTCGAAGGCGATCTTGTCCATGCGCTTGGCGCGCGGCACCACGCGCGGGTCGGTCGTATAGACGCCATCGACGTCGGTGTAGATGTCACAACGGTCGGCCTGAATGGCGGCGGCAATCGCCACCGCAGACGTGTCGGAGCCGCCGCGGCCGAGCGTGGTGATGCGGCCGGTGTCCTTGTGGATGCCTTGGAAGCCCGCGATCACCGCGACCTCCTTGCGCTCCTTGAAACGCTTGATCAGTTCCGCACCGTTGATGTCCTGGATGCGGGCCGAGCCATGTGCGTTGCTGGTCAGGATCGGCAGCTGCCAGCCCTGCCAGGAGCGGGCGTTGATGCCGATGCCCTCCAGCGTGATGGCGAGCAGCCCCGCCGTCACCTGCTCGCCGGATGCGACCACGGCGTCGTATTCGCGCGCGTCATGCAGCGGAGAGGCGGCGCGGCACCAGTTCACCAATTCGTTGGTCTTGCCGGACATTGCCGACACCACGACGGCGACCTCATAGCCGGCATCGACCTCGCGCTTCACGTGGTGCGCGACGTTGCGGATGCGGTCGATGTCGGCGACCGACGTGCCGCCGAACTTCATGACAAGACGAGCCATCGCGTTCCGTGAGTGCCGGGTGTTCCGTAAGTACCTGAAATTCCACGCCTCTCGGCCATCGCTGGCCGGCGGGCGCGTATTCATACAGAGGCACGCGAAACCCCGCAACTTTAGGGTGGGTCACTGTTAGGGTGGGTCAGGCCACCTTGCGAATTGCCGGCAGCTCACGCCCGACGATGCGCAGGTCTTCGACAAAACGCCGGTATTCGTTGGCCTGCGCCGCCTTGTCCGGCAACCGCAGCAGAAATGACGGGTGGACCGTGATCAGCCCGGCGCGGCCGCTCCAATTCGTCAGCCGCCCCCGCTCGCGTGCGATAGTGACGGATCGTCCGGTCAGTGACCGCGCGGCGGTGGCGCCGAGCGCGACCACGAACTGGGGCTTGATCAAGCTCAGTTCGCTTTCCACCCACCACCGGCATTTGTCGATTTCGCCAATATTGGGCTTCTGATGAACCCGGCGCTTGCCGCGCGGCTCGAACTTGAAATGTTTGACCGCGTTGGTGACGAAGACCCGCGATCGGTCGATGCCGGCCTCGGCAAGCGCCCGATCGAACATTTGTCCGGCCGGCCCGACGAATGGCTGGCCCGCCAAATCCTCCAGATCGCCCGGCTGCTCGCCGACAAAAACGACCGGGGCGTCCGACGGGCCTTCGCCGAATACGGTTTGCGTCGCATTTTTGTGGAGCGGACACCGCGTGCAGGATTGGGCCGCGGCCTTCAATGCATCGAGCGAGCTCGCTTCTGGCTGAGCGACGTTTTCAGGTGTCCAACCATGCGCCCTTCGGGGAGCCATCGGTTCGGCCTCGATCATCCGGCCCGTTCGCTGACGCGCGTTGGCCAGCAGGTCCGGGATCGTCTTGGCTTCGGGCAAATTGTGCCAATATTTTTTCGGCATTTCCGCGCGCTGCATTCTGGGATTGGCGCGCGCCGGGTTGAACGTCGACCGATAGTAAGAGCGCCACCAATCCTCGAAATCGTCGCCGCTGGGCGCGTGGCTTTTATCGATGGCAGGGCCGTGCACCAGCCGCTGCGTATCCCAATGCAGAGAGCCCTCCGGCGTCAGGATCGACCAGCGCATCGCAGCGAAGCGATCGACGAAGAATTTGGAAACACGCCGAAGAATATGATGCTCCGGCTCAAACCAGGCGACATAGCGTTCGCCGCTGTCATCCGCAATCTGGCGAAAACGAACGAACGCCGTCATCTTGTGCGTGTCGCGCCGCACCGCCTTCTGCATCTGGTGGAGCCGATGCACCAGTGGATCGGACGCGACCATTAGAAGCGATTTCTCGCCATGAGTGAGTCGCCACAACAGCGAGTAGAGCATTGCGAACCTCTCCGGATCGCGATGGCAGATGGTGTCGCGCGCCACTTCAATGAAGCCGGAGGCAACAGAGAACGCCGGAGTGTCGCGCGGTAACGGCGGAACGCCACCAAACAGCCCGGCTTCTCCGCCGGCCTCCAGCACAACGTCGTCCGGCGCTATTTCGGCGGCGATCAGGCCGCGCGCGATGTCGCGAAACTCCTCGAATGAATCGCTTTCCTTCAGAGATACGCGAACCATCGGCTATCCGAACAACGAAAGCTGCTCTGGCTTCGGAGCGAGCATGGCGCGAAGATCCAGCCGATCGAGCTGATGGATCGGCCGATGATCGAGGGTGACGATAAACGGTCGCGCCCGGCGCACCGATCCCGAAAGCTTTGCAATGTCGTCGAGACGCAGAGTTCGATGACGCCGCGTCAGCAGCATACGGTCGATGGTCTTGGTCCCGAGACCGGGGATGCGAAGCAACTCCTCGCGGCTGGCTTTGTTCACGTCGATGGGAAAGCGATCGCGATGCCGCAGAGCCCAGGCAAGCTTGGGATCGATGTCGAGATCAAGCATGCCGTTGGCAAACCGGAGGTGATTTCCTCCGTCTCGAAACCGTAAAACCGGAACAGCCAATCCGCCTGATAAAGCCGGTGCTCGCGCGCGAGTGGAGGGGCCTGCGCGGGCAGGGTACTGCTGGCGTCGGGGATCGGGCTGAACGCGGAGTAGTAGATGCGCTTGAGATTGTAGTTCGCATAGAGCGTGGCGCTGGTGCCGAGGATAACCGCGTCTGCCGCGCCGTCGGCGCCGACGATCATCTGTGTGCTTTGCCCGGCCGGAGCAAACCGCGGAGCTTTCTTCTCGGCCTTGGCCTCATCGATTCGCAACCGCAACGAAGCCATGGTGCGCCGGATCGACGGTGCCTGTTTTTCCGGAGCGAACCGGGTGAAGCCCTCCTCCGTCGGCAACTCGATGTTGATCGACACGCGGTCGGCCAGACGCCCGGCCTCGGCCACAAGATCGGGGTCGGCCTCTGGAATCGTCTTGAGATGAATGTAGCCGCGAAATCCGTGCTCCTCGCGCAACGTTCGCGCCACGCGAAGGATTTGCTCTATCGTGTAGTTAGGCGAGCCGACGATGCCCGAAGACAAAAACAAGCCTTCGATGTAGTTGCGCTTGTAGAAGTTGAGTGTGAGCGAAACCACTTCGTTCACGGTGAAACGGGCGCGGCGCACATTGCTGGACCGCCGATTGATGCAATAGCTGCAATCGAACATGCAGGCGTTGGTCAGTAGAATTTTCAGCAGCGAGATGCAGCGGCCGTCGGGTGTGTAGGAATGGCAAATGCCGCACCCGGTCGTGGAGCCGAGCCCGCCGGTTTTCGAGGTGCGCTTTTCAGCGCCCGACGACGAGCAGGAAGCGTCGTATTTTGCGGCGTCCGCAAGAATTTCAAGCTTTTGCTGAGTGTTGAGCATCGACCGGACTATGGGTTGCGATATTGTTCACTTTTTGTTCTTATAAAGACGCGAATGTCAAGCCGTGCGTTTTTGGTGCGCTCCGCTAGAACAGGAGCCGGAGGACCCATGCCAGAAATTCGATCGACCGTGGATACGGATGAGGTCGCACGCTTTTCCGCGCTGGCCGCCGACTGGTGGAACCCGCGCGGCAAGATGGCTCCGCTCCACAAGTTCAATCCGGTCCGCATCGGTTATGTCCGCGATCAGGCCGCCCTGCGGTTCGGCCGGGACACCAAGAAACTTGACTCGATGAAGGGCCTGCGGATTCTCGATATCGGCTGCGGCGGCGGCCTGCTTTCGGAGCCATTGGCTCGCCTCGGCGCTGAGATGGTGGGGGTCGATCCGTCGAACACCAACATCGAGGCCGCGCGCGCGCACGCCGCGCAATCTGGCCTCGCCATCGATTACCGCTGTGCCACCGCCGAGGCGTTGGCGGAAGCCGGCGAGAAATTTGATATTGTGCTGGCGATGGAGGTTGTCGAACATGTCTCCGACGTCTCCCTGTTCGTTGAAAGCTGCGCCAGCATGGTCAGACCCGGCGGCCTGATGATCGCGGCGACGCTCAACCGCACGCTGAAGAGCTTCGCGCTCGCCATTGTCGGCGCCGAATACATCCTGCGCTGGCTTCCGGTCGGCACCCACAGCTGGGAGAAGTTTGTCACTCCGAACGAACTCGAGATCGCGATGGAGCAGGGCGGCCTGCGCGTCACCGCCGACCAGGGCGTGATCTACAACATCATCGCCGACCGCTGGCAGCTTTCAAGCGATACCGACGTCAACTACATGCTGGTCGCGGAGCGAGCCTAGGTGTTCGCCGCAAGCCTGCTCTGGGTGCCTTTTACGCTGCTCGCGGCCGCCGGGCAGACCGCGCGCAACGCCATGCAGCGCGAGTTGACCGCGGCGCTCGGCACCGTCGGCGCCACCCATGTCCGCTTCCTGTTCGGATTCCCGTTCGCGCTCGTATTCCTGGCCGTGGTGCTCCTGGCGACCGGCCTGCCATTGCCCAAACCGCCCGCCTTGTTCTGGCCGTGGGTGGTGCTCGGAGCCGGCGCGCAGATCGTCGCGACCGCGACCATGCTGGCGACCATGAACGACCGCTCGTTCGTGGTCACCATCGCCTACATCAAGACCGAGGCGATCCAGGCTGCGCTGTTTGGCCTGATCTTCCTCGGCGATCACGTCACGCTCGGCATGGTCGCTGCCATCCTGGTGGCGACGGCGGGCGTCGTGGTGATGTCGCTCAAAGGCAAGGGAGCGGCCGAGGGTGGATACAAGCCCGTGCTGCTCGGGCTGTTCTCCGGTGCGATGTTTGCGCTCTCCGCGGTCGGCTATCGAGGCGCGATCCTGTCGCTCGGGCTGCCGAGCTTCGTGCTGGCCGCGACCTTCACGGTGACGGTCGGCCTGCTGATGCAGGCCGGACTGCTGACGTTCTATCTCGCGTTGCGCGACCGCGCCGTGCTGCGCGAGATCGCCCGCGCATGGCGGCCCTCGCTGTTCGCGGGCTTCATGGGGGCGACCGCATCGGAATTCTGGTTCCTGGCGTTTGCGCTGACCAGCGTCGCCAACGTGCGGACACTGGCGCTGGTCGAGGTTCTGTTCGCGCAGGCGATCTCGCTGTTCATCTTCAAACAGGCCACAACCAAACGCGACGCGCTCGGCATCGCACTGATCGTCGCCGGCGTCGCGCTATTGATCTAGGTGCAGTGACTAGTTGCGCTCGTCCGGCAGCACCGGTAGCGGGTGCAACTCAACACCCTCGTCGAGCAGTTCCTTCGCCTCCTGCGGCGATGCCTCGCCGTAGATCGAGCGGTGTTCGGTTTCCCCGTAGTGCATCTTGCGCGCTTCTTCGGGGAACTTGCCGCCAACGTTCTCGGCGTTCTTGGTCAGGTGGTCGCGCAGCTCCTTGAGCTTTGCGCGAAACTCCTTCTCCTGCGGAGACACCATCGCCACGGATGTCTTGTCTTCGCTGAGCGCGGAGGTCTCAGGCGGCGGCGCAATCTCCTGCGCCGGCGCGTCCGCGCCCTTCTTCGTGCCACGTCCAAGCGACGGCGCCATCAGCGCCTTCTCGACCTTGACCGAGCCGCAAGCCGGGCAACTCACCAGCCCACGCTTGGCCTGCTTGTCGTAGTCGGCGGAGTTCTTGAACCAGATTTCGAAATCGTGGCGTTGGTCGCAGACCAGCGAATATAGGATCATGCCGGGCCCCGCACCGCATGAAGATGCGTCGGTTCACCTAGCGGCTCGATCAGTTCGAAACGGCGGCCATGCTGCAGCGAAGGCACCCGCGCCCGCGCCGCGGCGATTTCGGCGGGGTCGATTTCGGCCATCACGACGCCGGGCTCGGTGCCGCCCTCGGCGACGATGCGGCCCCAGGGATCGACCACCAGCGAATGACCGAAGGTCTCGCGGCCGTTCTCGTGCTTGCCGCCCTGCGCCGCCGCGAACACGAAGCAGCCGTTCTCGATGGCGCGGGCGCGCATCAGAACGTGCCAGTGCGGCTCGCCTGTCTGTTTCGTAAACGCCGAGGGAGCCGAGAGGAACGACGCGCCGGCATCCGCCAGTGCGCGATAGAGCGCTGGGAAGCGCAAATCGTAGCAGATGGTCAGGCCAAGCCGGCCCCACGGCAGATCGTGCAGCACGGCGAGTTCGCCCGCGCGATAGCTTCGAGACTCACGGTAGCTCTCGCCGTTGGCCAGATCGACGTCGAACATGTGGATCTTGTCGTAGCGCGCGACAATCTCGCCATGGGGGTCGATCAGGAAGCCGCGGTTGGCCGCCTTGTCTTCGGTGACCTTCACGGCCAGCGAGCCGACATGCAGATGGATCGACAGCTTGCGGGCGATCTCACGGTAGGCGGCGAGGCTGGGGTCGCTTTCCTCCGGCGCGATCGTGGCGAACAGCTTTTCGCGGCTGATCTCCATGATGTTGGTCATCTCGGGCGTCTGCACATAATGCGCGCCGCCTGCCTTGGCTTCGCCGATCAGCTTGACCGCGGAATCGAGATTGGCCGCTGGGGTCCGGCCGGCGCGCATCTGGATGAGGCCGACCCGGAAGGTGGAGCCGGTCATGCCGGCGCCTGCCCGTTCAGCAACGGGTCGAGCTTGCCTGCGCCTTCGAGTTCGTAGAGGTCGTCGCAGCCGCCGACGTGGGTTGAGCCGATGAAAATCTGCGGCACCGTGGTGCGGCCGCTGGCGCGCTCGGTCATTTTCATCCGCAAATCCCGGTCGCGCGATACGTCGACCTCGGTGAATGCCACGTTCTTCTTTTTCAGAAGTGCCTTGGCGTCCAGGCAATAGGGGCAATACGGGGTGGTGTAGATTTCGACGGGGGTCATGATCTGTTTCGCGGTTCGACCAGATTATATGGGGGCTTGCACAGCATCGACAACCCGCGCGAACACCAGGAGGTCCACGCTCCGGGCGCCGGCCCGCAGCAGCGCCCGCGCGCAGGCATCCGAGGTGGCGCCGGATGTCAGCACATCGTCGATCAGAACGAGGCGGCGGCCCGCCACCTCGGCCTTGCATTCGGTCGGCACCCGGAAAGCGCCTTGCACGTTCTGGGCGCGCTCGGCCTGGGACAGTCCGACTTGCTGGGCGGTCGCCTTGACGCGCTTGAGGGCGGCGCCGGCAACGGCAACGCCGCTCTCCTCGGCGATGGTCTTGGCCAGTAAGGCGGACTGGTTGAACCGCCGCGCCCACAGCCGCCGCCAATGCAGCGGCACCGGAACAAGCACATCGGCCCCGGTCAGCAGTTCGCGCCCGGCGCGCGCCATCCAGCGGCCCATCGTGGGAGCGAGGTCGAGGCGGTCGCCGTATTTCAGGGCGTGCACCAGGGCGCGCGCGATGTCGTCGTAGCGCACGGCGGCCCGCGCGCGGTGGTAGGCGGGCGGATCGGTGATCGCCTGCAGCGATAGAACGCCGGGGCCGGGATCGTACGCGAACGGGATGCCAAGGCGCTCGCAATAGGGCGGGGCGATCAGCGAGAGCTTCGACCAGCACGGCGCACAGAGCCCGTTGCCGCCGACCGGCTCCCGGCAGGCCGGGCAGAGCGTTGGCAGCGCGACGTCGAGCGCGCGGCGGAACACCGCGCGGAACGGCGCTGCGACGCGGGCCAGCCGCGCGGCGTTTACGCTCTTGGCAATCGCTTCTTGCATTGGAGTTGAGGCTATCGCTGTTATTGCCATGCCTCAACAGCGGCCGTGCTTGGTTAACGCCGCCAGCGTCAAGTGAACCGTCATGCCGGGGTGGGAATCGCTTTCGAACGTTGCGGCCGTGCAGGGTGGGTTCGCCCTCGCCGGCCTGTTGCTTGCGCTGTTGCTCACGGCGCTTGCCGCCTTCGCCGCCTATCAACTTCGGGGCGGCGCCTGGCCGGAATGGCTCGACATCGGCGAATATCAGTTGCGCAGCCGGTTCCTGTCCATCGGCATCGCCGTTGTGCTGGGCCTGCTGCTGGTGTCGGAGGTGGTGGCCTACAGTTACGTGCGCCGGCTGGGTGCGCTGACGGTTGCCGCGGAGCAGGACAGCGCCGATCGGATCAAGCGGCTCACCGCCGAAGCAAAGCCGCGCACGGCGCTGGATGGGCAGAGCCGCTACCTGAAGGAAAACTCCGAGCTGCGGCAGAAGCTCATCGGTACCGAAAACAAGCTTGCTTCGCTGGAGCGGACCCAGACGCAAAAGCACCTGTCGCCGGATCAGCAGCGCTTTCTGATCGAGGCGCTGCGGCCGTTCCCTGGCCAGAAGATTTCGATCGCCTCGATCCGCGGCGACGACGAGGGGCTGCTGCTGGTGCAGGAGTTTGTTTCGGTGTTCGAGGCCGCCGGCTGGGATCACCACGGCGAAGACGGCATCACCACCCAGGACTGGCCGCGCGATCCGATCGGCATCGAGGTCGTCCTGAACGAGGACGACGCGCGCGCCGACCGCATTCCGCCGGGCGTCGCCGGGCTGATCAACGTCGTCCGCAAGCTTGGACTCGTCTACGACAGCACCGTTTACATGGACAACGAAGTGCCGGCCGGCCAGGCGCTGCTCAAGGTCGGCAAGAAGCTGCGGAAATGAATCGCGGCTAAGCCCTCCCGCCGGGCCGCCGCTGCTCCTACAATAGTCCGATGCCGCATCCGGTGATCTTCGACCGCAAGCTCCTGCGCGCGCGCCGTGCGCGGGCGGGCGGCCGCGATCCGGCGACCTTTCTGATCGAACGTGCCGCCGACGATCTCGCCGGTCGGCTGTCGGCGATCCTGCGTAAATTCGACATCGCGGCCGATCTCGGCACACCGACCGATGCGGTTCGGGTGGCGCTGGCGGGCAGCGTCGGCGCCATCGTGGCCGTCGATCCGGTGGTGGCGCATCTGAAGGGCGCGCGTCTGGCCGTGGCCGCCGATGAGGAGGCTTTGCCGTTCCGCGACGGCTCGCTCGATCTGGTGGTGTCGGCGCTGGCGCTGCAATTCGTCAACGACCTGCCCGGCACGCTCATCCAGATTCGCCGCGCGCTCAGGCCGGACGGGCTCCTGCTTGCCGCGATGATCGGCGGCGACAGCCTGACGGAATTGCGCGAGGCATTCGCGCAGGCCGAGGCCGAGGTGGATGGCTGCGTGTCGCCGCGGGTCGCGCCGTTCGCCGATCTGCGCGATATCGGCGCGCTGCTGCAGCGCGCGGGCTTCGCGCTGCCGGTCACCGACGTGGACCGGGTCACGGTGCGCTACGCCTCGCCGTTGGCGCTGATGCATGATCTTCGGAGCATGGGCGCGGCCAACGCGCTCACCGAACGCCGCCGTGCGCCGCTCCGCCGCGCCACCTTGCGCCGGTTGATAGAAATCTACGCGGAGCGGTTTTCCGATCCCGATGGGCGCGTCCGCGCCACCTTCGAGATCGTCTGGCTGTCCGGCTGGGCGCCGCACGAGAGCCAGCAGAAGCCGCTGGCTCCGGGCTCGGCCAAGACGCGGCTCGCCGACGCCTTGCGCACGCGCGAGATTCCGGCGGGCGAGAAGGCCGGCAACTAGAGCTTTTCCCTAGTTCATCAGCAGGGCCGTCAGATGCGCGACCAGCGGTTCGTCCGCCGGCGGCATCGTGTAGTCGCGGAGCCGGTTCGGGCGAACCCAGGCGAGCCCCTGGCCCTCCTGGGCGGTGACAATCCCCTCCCAGCGCCGGCAGACGTAGAGCGGCATCAGGAGATGGAATTCGTCGTAGGCGTGGCTCGCGAAGGTCAGCGGCGCCAGACAAGGCTCCCGCACAACGATGCCGATTTCCTCCTTCAACTCGCGGATCAGCGTTTCCTCAGGCCGTTCGCCGGTTTCGATCTTGCCCCCCGGGAACTCCCACAGGCCGGCCATCGATTTTCCGGCTGGGCGCTCGGTGAGCAGCACGCGGCCGTCGGCATCGACAAGGGCGCAGGCGGCAACGAGTAGGAGTTTGATGCTCACTGGCCCTGCCTCAAATCTGACAGCCCGGGGATTAGGTACTTGCGCAACGGCTCAGGAGCGATAGTCGCCGTTCATGGCGATGTATTCCTTGGTCAGATCGCAGGTCAGTACGCGGTCCGTGCCGCGGCCCATGCCAAGCGAAACCTTGAGCGCGATGGTTTCGTTCTTCATCGCCTGCGACACCACGCCCTCGTCATAGCCGGGATCGCGCGCGCCCTTGTGCGCGACGCGAATGCCGTTGAACCAGATCGACAGCTTGTCGCGGTTGGCCGGCTCGCCGGCCTTGCCGACTGCCATCACCACGCGGCCCCAGTTGGCGTCTTCGCCGGCGATCGCGGTTTTCACCAGCGGCGAATTGGCGATCGACATCGCGATTTTGCGCGCCGACGCCTTGGAGGTGGCGCCCTCGACCGTGATCTCGACGAGTTTGCGGGCGCCTTCGCCGTCGCGCGCCACCTGCTCGGCGAGGTTCGCCAGCACGGTGTTGAGCGCCATGCGGAAGTGCTTGAGCCGCGGATCAGACGCCTTGGTGATCTTCGGCGCGTCGAGCGCGGCGCCGGTGGCGAACGCCAGCAGCGTATCGGAGGTCGAGGTGTCGCCGTCGATGGTGACGGCGTTGAAGGTGTCGGTGACGCCTTCGCTCAGCAGCGACTGCAGCGCGCGTGCGCCGATCGGCGCGTCGGTGAAGATGAACGACAGCATCGTCGCCATGTCCGGCGCGATCATGCCGGCGCCCTTGGCCATGCCATTGATGGTGACGGTGGACTTGCCGATCTTGGCCTTGGCGGTTGCGACCTTGAGGAAGGTGTCGGTGGTCATGATCGCCTTGGCGGCGTCGAGCCACGGCGACTCATGGGCGGCGACCACCATGCTCTCCATGACGCCGTCGAAGACTTTGGCGTTGAGCGGTTCGCCGATCACGCCGGTCGAGGCCAGAAAGATGTCGGCGGGCCGGCAGCCGATGGCGCTCGCCGCGATCTTGGCGGTGAACTGGCAGGCTTGCCGTCCGGTCTTGCCGGTGAAGGCGTTGGCGTTGCCCGAGTTGACCACCAGCGCGCGCGCCGATGCTCCCCGAGATTTGCCGCGCTTGAGATTGGCGCGGCACCATTCCACCGGCGCGGATGGGCACTTCGATTTGGTGAACACGCCGGCCACGGCGGTGCCGGGCGCCAGCAGGGCCAGCAGCACATCGGTGCGGTTGGCGTATTTGATGCCGGCGGCGGCGGTGGCAAGCTTCACACCGGCGACCGGCGGCATCTCGGGCACGGTCTTCGGGGCGAGGGGAGAGACGGAAACTGTCTTGTTGGCCACGGGACCGTCCTCGGAGTTCGTCATGCCCGGGCTTGGTCCCGGGCATGACGTTGATAGGCTAAAGTATATTGCGGAATGACGACGCGTTGCGCCGCGTTACTTCTTATCCATCCGCTCGATCTTGGCGCTGGCCTGAAGCTTTTGGATGTAGTCGGCCTGCGCCTTGCGCTGCACGTAGGTATCGATCTGATCCTTGACCTTGTCGAACTCCGGCACCGGCTTGGTGCGTTTGTCCTCGACCTTGATGATGTGCCAGCCGAACTGCGTCTTCACCGGATCGGAGAGCTGGCCCTTGTCGAGTTTGAACGCCACTTCGGCGAACTCCGGCACCATCTGTCCCTTGCCGAAATAGCCGAGATCGCCGCCTTCGGCGGCCGCGCCCGGGTCCTTCGACTTCTGCTTGGCGAGTTCGGCGAAGTCGGTGCCCTTCTTGATCTCGTCGAGGACGGCCTTGGCTTCTTCTTCGGTCGGCACCAGGATGTGGCGCGCGCGCACCTCCTGCTCGTCGCCCATCTGCTTGACGGCCTCTTCATAGACCTTCTTCATCGCCGCGTCGGTGAGCGCCGCCTTGCCCTCCTGCTGCAGCAGCGTCTCCATCAGCAGCTTGTTGCGGATGAAGGCGAGCCGGCCTTTGAATTCCTTCTGGTCGGCGACCTTCTTTCCCTCGGCCGCTTTGGCCGCCAGGATCACGTCGGAGAGGTACGAGACGAGATAGTCACGCCGGGCTTCGGCGGGCATCGCCTGGATCTGCGGATTTTGGCCGACGTCCTCCTCGGCCATCGCAAGGTCGCTTTCGCGGATTTCCGTGCCGTTGACCTTGGCAATCACCGGGTCGGCTTGGGCCAGGGCCGGAGCCGGCAGCACCGCCAGCATGGCCGCGGTGAGCAATCCGAACGCACTCGCGCGAAGGGCGGTCAGCCCCGACCGATCGGTCGCCGGGCGGGTGTCGAACTGGGCAGGCATGGGTGTCCTTGTGGGGTTGCGCCGCGAACCCGGCGGAGGGGCGGCGACTTGTCGCGCAATCGCTCCGCCTTGGCAACGAGAGAATGAACCGGCGAATTGACGACGCCGTGATCGCAAAACGGCGGAATATAGGACGCCGGACCCCCAGAACGCCGCTAATTGACAAGGCTCTGACCCCCTCCTATGTGTCGATTGCCGCGCGGCCCTGCTCGATGCTCGCTATCCCATTGCAATCGCCCGAGAAGTACCGCATTTCCCCATGCACGGCCGCACCGGCGGCTGGCCACAGGCTAGGAACTGGACCGCAATGATCGGCGCTGTTGCACGCAAGCTTTTTGGCTCCGTCAACGACCGGCGCGTGCGCAAGTATCAGCCGCGGGTCGACGCCATTGCCGCGCTGGAACCGGAGCTGATCAAGCTCACCGACGACGAGCTTCGCGCGCGCACGGAAATGTTCAAGAAGGAACTGGCCGACGGCAAGACCCTCGACGACATTCTGGTGCCGGCGTTTGCCACCGTTCGCGAGGCGGCAAAGCGCGTCATCGGCCAGCGCCACTTCGACATGCAGATGATCGGCGGCATGATCCTGCACGAAGGACAGATCGCCGAGATGAAGACCGGCGAGGGCAAAACACTGGTCGCCACCCTGCCGGTCTATCTCAATGCGCTCGCAGGCCGTGGCGTGCATGTCGTCACCGTCAACGATTATCTCGCCAGCCGCGATTCCGAGTGGATGGGGATGATCTACGGCTTCCTCGGCCTGAAGACCGGCGTGATCGTGCACGGCCTCGACGACGAGCAGCGCAAGGCAGCCTACGACTGCGACGTCACCTACGGCACCAACAACGAACTCGGCTTCGACTATCTGCGCGACAACATGAAGTACCGCATGGAGGACATGGTCCAGCGCGGGCACACCTTCGCCATCGTCGATGAAGTGGATTCGATCCTGATCGACGAAGCGCGCACGCCGCTGATCATCTCCGGCCCGCTCGACGACCGCTCCGACTTCTACAACACCATCGACGCCTACATCCCGAAGCTCGACAAGGCCGATTACGACGTCGACGAAAAGCAGCGCACGGTTGCGCTGTCGGAAGTCGGCATGGAGAAGCTCGAGCGGCTGCTGACCGAAGCCGATCTGCTCAAGGGCGAATCGCTGTACGATGTCGAGAACGTCTCCACCGTTCATCACGTCAACCAGGCGCTGCGCGCTCACAAGCTTTTCCAGCGCGACAAGGATTACATCGTGCGCAACGGCGAGGTCGTCATCATCGACGAGTTCACCGGCCGCATGATGCCCGGCCGCCGCTATTCCGAGGGGCTGCATCAGGCGCTCGAGGCGAAAGAGCATCAGCCGATCCAGCCGGAAAATCAGACGCTCGCCTCGATCACTTTCCAGAACTACTTCCGCATGTACGGCAAGCTGGGCGGCATGACCGGCACGGCGCTGACCGAAGCCGACGAGTTCATGGACATCTACAATCTCGACGTCGTCGAAGTGCCGACCAACCTGCCGATGGTTCGCGACGACCAGGACGATGAGGTCTATCGCACCAACGCGGAGAAATACCGAGCTATCATCGCGCTGCTGGAGGACTGCAAGGTCCGCGGCCAGCCGGTGCTGGTCGGCACCACCTCGATCGAGAAGTCCGAAAGCCTCGCCGAGATGCTGCGTCAGGCCGGCTGGGAGCAGCACGACTTCACCGACCCGAATGCGTTCGCAGCGCTTTACAGCGGTGACGAGGGCGCCAAGACGGCCAAGGTGTTCGCCATCCTCAACGCGCGCTACCACGAGCAGGAGGCCTACATCGTCTCCCAGGCCGGCGTCCCGGGCGCGATCACCATCGCGACCAACATGGCCGGCCGCGGCACCGACATTCAGCTCGGCGGCAACGCCGATATGCGGGTCCGCCAGGAGTTGAAGGACGTGCCGGCCGGCGAGCCGCGCGACGCCGCCGTGGCCGAGATCAAGTCGCAGGTGACGCGGCTCAAGGAGACGGCCCTGAAGGCCGGCGGGCTGTTCGTGCTCGGCACCGAACGCCACGAGAGCCGCCGCATCGACAACCAGCTTCGGGGCCGCTCCGGCCGTCAGGGTGATCCGGGCCGCTCGAAATTCTTCCTTTCGCTCGAAGACGACCTGATGCGCATCTTCGGCTCTGACAAGCTCGACGGCATGCTGACCAAGCTCGGCCTCA
This sequence comes from Alphaproteobacteria bacterium, assembly GCA_026400395.1. GTDB lineage: Bacteria > Pseudomonadota > Alphaproteobacteria > Rhizobiales > Xanthobacteraceae > Z2-YC6860. The sequence goes on from JAPLPD010000133.1 coordinate 16,019, forward strand.
AGGAGAACGAGGCGATCGTCCATCCCTGGATCAACAAGGCGCTCGAGAAGGCGCAGCAGAAGGTCGAGGCGCGCAACTTCGACATCCGCAAGAATATTCTGAAGTACGACAACGTGATGAACGACCAGCGCAAGGTCATCTTCGATCAGCGCCTCGAATGGATGTCCGACGCCGTCACCGCAGAGGTGGTCGCGGACATGCGCCACGATGTGGTCGAGGATCTGGTTGCCAAGCACATCCCGGAGAACGCCTATCCCGAGCAGTGGGATGTCGTCGGACTTGATAAGGCGGTGCGAGAGATCCTCACTCTCGATCTGCCGATTGTTGCGTGGGCCAAGGAAGAGGGCATCGCCGACGAGGAGGTGCGCGAGCGTATCAATCGCCGGGCCGACGAATGGATGGCCGGCAAGGTCGCCCAGTGGGGCCCGGAGGTGATGCGCTATGTCGAGAAGTCGGTGCTGCTGCAGACGCTCGACCATCTATGGCGGGAGCATCTCGTTATGCTGGAGCATCTGCGCCAGGTGATCGGGCTGCGCGGCTACGGCCAGCGCGATCCGCTCAACGAATACAAGGCCGAGGCGTTCACGCTGTTCGAGACCATGGGCGAAAGCCTGCGCGAAGGCGTGACCGCTCAGCTCATGCGGGTCGAGGTCGTGCAGCAGCAACCGGAGGCGCCGCCGACGCTGCCGCCGATGCAGGCTTCGCATCTCGATCCGTCCACCGGCGAGGACGAACTGGCCCTGGCGGCGGCGGGTGCGCAGACTTTGGCTCAGGCCGGCATCACGCCGAAGCCCGCGGCCGAGCGTAACCCGAAGGATCCATCGAGCTGGGGCAAGGTTGGCCGGAACGAGGAATGCCCGTGCGGGTCAGGCAAGAAGTTCAAGCACTGCCACGGGCGGTTTGGTTAAGCCGAGGCACAGGCCGAAATCAAAACGCCGGGCCCTGGGCCCGGCGTTTTTTTTATTTGACGCGGCGATCGTCCTAGCGGAAGCCCGACCAGCGATTGTCGAAGTTGCCGGTCGGCACCAACGGCGCGGCACCATTCATGGCCGTGCTCGCAGGCTTCGGCGCGGCAGCCGGCGTAACGGCGGCCGGGGCAAAGGCCGGGGTCTGCACCTCGGTCGTCTTCACCGGCGCTGCATCGGCCGGCCTGGGACGGATCGCTCCATTGGCAGAAGCCGTGCTGACCGGCTTGGCGGCTGGCTTCGGCTTGGCCGTCGGCGCCGGGTCGGCGGCCTTGGCTTCCTTGTCGCCACCGCGCAGTCCCACCAGCCGCGCCATCCGGTCCATGGTGCCTTCGGTCTTGGCGGCCGACGCGGTCTCGGGCGACTTTGACGAGAACAGACTGCCGAGCAGGCCGCCGCTCGACTTCGCCGCCGGGGCAGCGGCGGGCTTGGTCTCGGCGACGGTAATTGCCGGCGGCGCAACCTCGCCGGAGGCGGGCGACGACACGCCGGCCATGGCCGGGGCGTTTTCAAGCTCGGGAATCCGCGGCGGCCGCACCGTCACCGGAATGGTGCCCGGCGGCGTGGTGACAAACATCGTGGGTTCCTGCGGCGCGACGCCGAGCTGGTTCTTCTTCACCGCCGCGATGAACACCGGATGCATGCCGCCGTCGGCATTGGTCTTGATCGGGGCAACCGTCACGTTGCGGCGGCTCAGGTCGGCGAACTGAATTTCATCCTGGCGCTCGCGTTCCCGGACCAGGCTCGCGATTTCTTCCGAGACTTGATAGACCGGACACTTGGCGGACGGACTGAACGACAGCGGGCGTCCGTTCGGCCCCTGCGCATCGAACACGTAGCGCTTCTCGCACACATTGACCTTGGGCTCGAGACGCGACACCTCGAAGTGGTCGTTGCCCTTCTTGAGCATCTTCCAGAACGCAAGGTGCGGATTGTTGCGATGCTTGGCCATGTTCTGCGCCGTCATCCGGAACGGATAAGCCTGCACCTGGAACGATTTCTGTCCGCCAAAAAATGAGTCGCGGCCGAGCGCGTAGATTTCCGAGATCTGTTCGTCGGTCATCGAATAGCAGCCGCGCGACGAGCAATCGCCATGCACCATGAGCTGCGCGCCGGTGCGGCCCCACGAGCGGTCGTATGCGTTGGGGTAGCCGAGATCGAACGACAGATAGTATTGCGAGTTCGGATTCATCTGGCCGGGGGTGATGCTGTAGAAGCCCTCCGGAGCCTGACGATCGCCTTCCCTGAACTTCGGGCCGAGTTCGCCGGACCAGCGGCAGATCGGATAGGTCTTCAACAGCGCGAAGCGGCCGTCGCGGTCCTGTTTCCAGACTTCGAGTTCGGATTCTTCCTTGAACACGCGGACCAGGATCGGCGATTCCATGTCCATGTTCTTGGACTGGATTTCCTTGACCATCTTGTCGGAGAGCGGCCGGGCCGCCTTCTCGCTCATCGGCAGCACGCCGAGGCTATCGGTGTTGCAGCCCGACAGCGCGCCGGCCGACAGCAGCGCGGCCGAAACCAGCAGTGCGCGAAGGATCGGGCTTCGGTTCAAACGCAACTCCCCCACGGGCGGCAGGCAACGGCGGGCAGTCCCCGAACGATCATGCGATCCATTATCCCCAAAAGGGCTGAAAACAGCAAGACCCGAGCCTCCAGACCCCCGGACTGTAATCCAGGCTCGACTTAAGAGCATGGCTAGGGTGAACGAACGGTAAAATTATGGCCGGATCGCTCGATAAACCCAGCTAAATCAATGAGGAACCGGAAACCGGGATCACGATCCGGCGGCCTCCGGCCCGGCGCCACAATGGGGAGGGATACCGGCGCGTTCGGCGCAGCTTTCGCCGCTTATTCGAGGCTTCGGCCGATCGCCAGGAACTTTTCGCGCCGTTGCCGCCGGACCGTCTGTCGGTCGAGGCCCTTCATGGCGGCCAATGCGTTAGCTACGGCCTCGCCAGTCGACGCGATGGCGGCGGCCGGATCGCGGTGGGCGCCGCCGATCGGTTCGGTGATGATGCCATCGATGATGCCGAATCCGGTGAGGTCGGACGCCGTGATCTTCATGTTGGTGGCGGCGTCCTGCGCCTTTGTGGTGTCGCGCCACAGGATCGAAGCCGCGCCCTCCGGCGAGATCACGCTGTAGATCGCGTGTTCCAGCATCAGCACGCGGCTGGCGGTGGCGATCGCCACCGCGCCGCCCGAGCCGCCTTCCCCGAGGATGACGGCGACGTTCGGCACGCCGAGATTGAGGCACGCCTCGGTCGAGCGCGCGATGGCCTCGGCCTGGCCGCGCTCCTCCGCGTCGATGCCGGGATAGGCGCCGGCGGTATCGACCAGACAGAGCACCGGAATGTCGAAACGGTCGGCCATTTCCATCAGCCGGACGGCCTTGCGGTAGCCCTCTGGCCGAGCCATGCCGAAGTTGTGCTTGAGCCGGCTCTCGGTCGACGAGCCCTTCTCGTGTCCGATCACGCAGATGCTTTCACCGCGGAACCGGCCGAAGCCGCCGACGATGGCCTCGTCCTCGCTGAACTTGCGGTCGCCGGCAAACGGGATGAACTCAGGGACCAGCGCGTTGATGTAGTCGAGGCAATGCGGCCGTTGCGGGTGGCGCGCCACCTGCGTCTTCTGCCACGGGGTCAATTCGGCGTAGAGGTCGCGCAGCGCCTGCGCCGCCTTGGTTTCGAGCCGACCGATGTCCTCGGTGATGTCGGTGGCGTTGCCCGCGGCGACGGCCATCGCGCGCAGTTCCTCGACCTTGGCCTCAAGTTCGGCCACTGGCTTTTCGAAGTCGAGATAGCTGCGCATTTTATAAAAATATTACCTCTGAGGACACTATTCCGGGCGAAACTGGCCTGTGCCGGAGCGTTAAGTCAACCACTCACGGTTCCTCGGCGAGAGGGTGCAGGTCGCGCACCAGACTTTTGAGCCGCTCCTCCAGAACATGGGTGTAGATCTGCGTGGTCGAGATGTCGGCATGGCCGAGCAGGGTCTGCACCACGCGGAGGTCGGCCCCATTCTGCAGCAGATGGCTGGCGAAAGCATGGCGCAGCACGTGGGGGCTGACCTGCGCGGCCTTGAGGCCCGCGGCCCCGGCCAACGTCTTGAGTTCCCGCGCGAAGTGCTGGCGGCTGAGATGCCCACTCTCGCCGAACGACGGGAACAGCCATCTGGATGTGTCGAGCTTCGCCTCGGCGCGCAGCGCCAGATAGTCGGTCATGGTGCGCTTGGCCTGGTCGTTGAGCGGAACCAGCCGTTCGCGCCCGCCCTTGCCGCGGATCACCAGCATGCGCTGGTCGCGGCGTGCCGCCGCCTCTGGCAGTGCCACCAGTTCGGAGACGCGGAGCCCGGTGGCGTAGAGCACTTCGAGCAGGCAATTGAGCCGCGCCGCGCGCAGCCGCTCGTGCTTTGCTTCGGTCTGCAATCCGCTGCGTGCCTGCGCCAGCAGATCGTCCACCTGCTTGACGCTGAGTACCTTGGGTAGGGCGCGGCCGCGCTTCGGCCCCTCGATCACCGCGGCGGGGTCGTCTCCGCGGTGTCCCTCGCTGTACAGGAACCGGTAGAGCTGGCGGATCGCCGACAGCCGCCGCGCCACCGACGCCGGAGCGAGCCCGCGCTCGTCGAGCCGAACCAGATGCGCGCGCAACGCGTCGGTGTCGGCCTTGGCGATGCTGTCCCCGGTCGCGGTGAGGCCGGCGGAAAAATCAGCGAGGTCGCGGCGGTAGGCGTCGAGCGTGTTGCGGCTCGCCCCGCGCTCGGCGGCCAGCATGTCGAGGAAAAGCTCGATCAGCGTTTCGTTGCTTGCGCTCGGCCGGCGGGCCATCCGACGTGCAGCCGTTTCAGTTCGGGGGCTTGAACAGCTTGTCGGGCGGTATGGTCACGGTCATCTCGCGTGGTTGCGGATCGACGAATCGGGTGAGCCAAAAAGCGCCGCCGTACACCAAGCCCCCCAGGACCCCAATCACCAGCAGAAATCGGAACAAGGTCGGCATTTTCGCACTCGGGGAGCGCCGAATCGCCGGCGTTTAACTGTTCAGGCCACGGTTTATGCCATCGTCGGATTTGGATACAAGTAGACCATGTCGGATGTCGTCGCGCATAACGGCGCCAGCAAGGGCGCGGCTTCGCAGCCAAACGCCGCGCTGGGCGCGGCGCTCGGTCATCGCTCCGTCGTGCTGGTCGGCATGATGGGCGCGGGCAAGTCGTCGGTCGGCCGAAGGCTGGCGAGCCGGATGGGCGTTCCGTTCGTCGATGCCGACGTCGAAATCGAAAAGGCAGCCGGCATGACCATCTCGGAAATTTTCGCCAACCACGGCGAGCCGTATTTTCGCGCCGGCGAGACGCGGGTGATCGCGCGACTGTTGGACGGCGGACCGCAGGTGCTGGCTACCGGCGGCGGTGCATTCATGAACGCCGACACCCGCGCGGCGATTCGCGCCAAGGGAATCTCTGTGTGGCTGCGCGCCACCGTCGAAGTGCTGAGTCGGCGCATCAAGCGCCGCGGCGATCGCCCGCTGCTCAAGGGCGCCGATCTGTCGGAGACCATGCGACGCCTGCTTGAGGAGCGTGATCCGGTCTATGCCGAGGCCGACCTGACGATCGAATCGCGTGACGTGCCGCACGAAACCATCGTCGATGAAATTCTGCTGGGCCTGCGCGGCCGCCTGGCGCCAGACGGCACCGCGGAAGCCGCGCCGGGAGACGTTCCATGAACGTGCAGCCCCGAGCCGGCGAACCGATCATCGTCAACGTCGGCCTTGGCGACCGCGCCTACGACATCGTGATCGGGCGGGGCCTGCTCGCCTCCCTCGGCGAACGCGTTGCGATGCTACGGCCGGGATGCAAGGTCGCGATCGTCACCGACGAGACAGTGGCGCGCCACCACCTCGCGGCGGCGCAGGCCGCATTGACCGATGCCGGTATCGCCGTTTCGTCGATCAAGGTGCCGGCCGGCGAAAGCAGCAAGAGCTTCCGCCAGTTCGAGCGGGTCTGCGACGCGCTGCTCGCCGCCCGGATCGAGCGCGGCGATCTCATTGTGGCGCTCGGCGGTGGCGTGGTCGGCGACCTCGGCGGCTTCGCCGCTTCCGTCATCCGGCGCGGCGTCGACTACGTTCAGGTGCCGACGACGCTGCTGTCGCAGGTCGATTCGTCGGTTGGCGGCAAAACCGCGATCAATGCGCGGCAAGGCAAGAATCTGGTCGGCGCGTTCTATCAGCCGATCATGGTGCTGGCCGACACAGCTCTGCTCGACACGTTGCCTGAACGCGAATTCCGCGCCGGCTATGCCGAGACCGTCAAATACGGCCTGCTCGGCGATGCCGCGTTCTTCGAATGGCTGGACGTCAACTGGCGCGATGTGTTCGCCGGCGGCGAATCTTCCGGAAGCTCCGCGCGGGAGCACGCCATCGCGGTGAGCTGCCGCGCCAAGGCCGCCATCGTCGCCCGCGACGAGCGCGAGACCGGCGACCGCATGCTGCTCAACCTCGGGCACACCTTCGGCCACGCCTTCGAGGCGGCGGCGGGATTCTCCGACAAGCTGCTGCACGGCGAAGCGGTGGGACTCGGCATGTCGCTCGCCCTCGAGTTTTCGGCCCGGCGCGGGCTGATCGCCCAGGAGGAGGCCGATCGTGCCATCGCCCACCTTGCGGCCACCGGCCTGCCGACCCACGTGAAGGCGGTGATGGGCGGCAACTGGCCAGGCATCGACGTGATGATGGATCTGATTTCGCAGGACAAGAAGGTCAAGCGCGGCCAGCTTACGTTCATTCTGGTGCGCGGCATCGGCGCCGCTTTCGTTACCCGCGACGTCGCGACCGATGAGGTTCGCGCATTCATCGCCGAGAAACTCGGCGCGCGATGACAAGCGTGATGTCGGATACGATCGTTAATCTTCTGCTCGCTCTATCTCTTCTGATAGCCAACGCGTTCTTTGTTGCTGCGGAGTTCGCCCTGGTAAAGAGCCGGGGCTTTCGCATCAACGCGATGGCGGAGCAGAAGCGCTTCGCCGCCCGTCTGCTGCAGCAGATGATGGGCAACGTCGAAGCTTATCTGGCGTGCTGCCAGCTCGGCATCACCATGGCCTCGCTCGGTCTCGGCTGGGTCGGCGAGCCGACCGTCGCGGCCCTGCTCAGTCCGGTGCTGGCGGGCTTCGGCATGTCGGACGCGAGCCTGCATTTCACGTCGTTCATCGTCGGCTTTCTGGTGTTTTCATCGCTGCACATTGTCGTCGGCGAACAGGTGCCGAAAACGCTCGCGATCCGTGAGCCGGTGCCGGTTTCGCAATGGATCGCGTATCCGCTCTACGTGACTTACCTCGTCTTCTATCCGCTGAATTGGCTGCTCAACGCGGCGTCGCGCTCGATCCTTCGGATGCTCGGGGTCAAGGAAGGCTCGGAGCAGGAAATCCTGACCGACACCGAAATCGAGGGGCTGGTCGAGGTCTCCGCCGAGTACGGCAAGATGGAAGAGGGCGAGGCGGAATACATTCAGAACGTGTTTCGCTTCGGCGATCTCGAAGTCTCCGATGTCATGGTTCATCGCACAGAGATGGTCACGGTCGACGCAGCCGATCCGCCGGAAGAAATCGTCAACACCGTACTGAAAGCCGAGTACACGCGCATTCCGCTGTGGCGCGACAAGCCCGAGAATATTATCGGGATCCTGCATGCGAAGGATCTGCTACGCGCGATTAACACCGCCGGCGGCGATCTCACCAAGGTCGACGTCATGGCGCTCGCATTGCCGCCGTGGTTCGTGCCCGACATCCGCCCGCTGTCGGAGCAGCTCAAGGCGTTTCGCCGGCGCAAGACCCATTTCGCGCTGGTGGTCGATGAGTACGGCGAAGTCAAAGGGTTGGTCACGCTCGAGGATGTGATCGAGGAAATCGTCGGCGATATTTCAGACGAGCACGATATTCCGGTGCCGGGCGTGCGGCCGCAGCCGGATGGTTCGGTCAACGTCGATGGTGCGGTGCCGATCCGCGATCTCAACCGCGCCATGGACTGGAACCTGCCGGACGCTGACGCAACCACCGTCGCCGGTCTGGTCATCCATGAGGCGCGCTCGATCCCGGACGTGGGCCAGAGCTTCACCTTCCACGGCTTTCGGTTCAGCGTGATGCGCAAGGAACGCAACCGCATCACGGCGCTGCGGATTACGCCGCTGGGGCGCAAGCCTGTGGCGCTGGCGCGGGCGGGCTGAGCGCGCTCGTGCCGCGTTGACTTCGTTCATCGCCCTCCTATCGTGGCCGCAAGATCAAAGATCCCGGGAGGGTTTCGTGAAAGTGATGGGCCGGACTCTTCTGGCTGCGGTTGCGCTGTTCATGGTCTCCGCCGCGCAGGCGCAAAATTATCCCGATCGCCCGATCCGCCTGATCGCGCCGTTCCCCGCCGGCGGTCTCGCTGACGTTCTGGCGCGCGCGGTTGGCGACGAGATGTCAAAGTCGCTCGGCCAGCCGGTGATCGTCGAGAACCGCACCGGCGCTGGCGGCAACACCGGCGCCGACGCCGTCGCCAAGGCCGCGCCCGACGGATACACGCTGCTGATGTCGTCGGCGGGCATCCTCACCGCCAATCCGTTCCTCTACGCGGCGATGCCGTTCGACGTGGAGACCGCATTCATCCCGGTTTCCAACGTGGCCGAAATGTCGATGCTGGTGGTGGTGCACCCGAAGGTCGATGCCAAGACGCTCAAGGAGTTCGTCGCGCTCGCCAAGGCGCAGCCGGGCAAGCTCAACTTCGGCTCGCCCGGCATCGGCACCACCGGGCATCTCGGGCTGGCGATGCTGATGAACGCCGCCGGCGTGAAGATCACCCACGTCCCCTATCGTGGCGCGGCGCCCGCCGTCACCGATTTGATCGCGGGTCAGATCGATGGCGTGGTGGACAACCCGCCGACCGTGCTGCCGCATATCGCATCGGGCGCGCTGCGGCCGCTGGCGGTGGCGGCGAAACAGCGGATGCCGTTGTTGCCCGAAGTGCCGACCGCCGCCGAGGGCGTGTTAGCCAACTACGAGGCGTCGTCCTGGTTCGGGATTGTGGCGCCGGCCGGCACGCCGTCGGCGATCGTGGCGCGGCTGCACAAGGAAATCGCCGTGGCGGTCCGCACGCCGGCCATGCAGGAGCGTTTCAGCAAGTCCGGCGCGCGGCTTGTCGGCGATACGCCGCAGGAGTTCGCCGCGCAAATCCGCGCCGAGCGAATCACATGGAGCGGGATCATCAAAGCGGCGAACATCACGCCGCAGTAGGCCGGCGAGGTGCGATGGTGCGCGGCCGGCTTGGAACGAGGCCGGTGGCGGCTACTCGCCCGGTGCGCTGGCGTGGATGGCCAAAGCGTGCACGCCCGAGGCCAGTTCGCCGGACAGGGTCTGATTGATCATGCGATGGCGATCGATCCGGCTCTTTCCGCGGAACGCCTCCGACACGATATTCACCCGGAAATGGGTCTCGCCGCCCTCTCGGTGTCCGGCGTGGCCTGCGTGCTGATGCGATTCATCCGCCACGTCGAGACTTTGCGGCGTGAATGCGGCGGCGAGCTTTTCAGCGATCCGGGTCTTAACCTGCATGGAACCTGACGTATGCGACGATTGCGCGGGGGTCAATCGCTTCGAAGCCAAACGCGCTCTTGGATAATTTTTCTGTCAAGACTTGAAGATAACGTCCGCAACTCCTCATAGTGCCCGGTCATGAAATCCGACTCACCCTTATTCGATCGCATTCGCGTCAAGCCCGCCCAGGATCGCCGCGCGCGCCCGGATGGTCCGTGCTGCGAGTGGAAGGGCTGCGCCAACGCGGCGACGCATCGTGCGCCCAAGGCGCGCCCGCGCGAGAACGAGCAGTGGCGTTTCTGTCTGGAGCATGTGCGCGAGTACAATCACTCCTACAATTACTTTTCCGGCATGAGCAACGACGCCGTCCTGAAGTATCAGAAGGACGCTCTCACCGGCCATCGCCCGACCTGGAAGATGGGAACCGGCAATCATCCCGGTCCCGAGATCGGCCCGGATGCGGCGCGCGATCCGTTCAACGTGTTCCGCGAATTCGGCGCGAAGGCGAAGACCGAGAAGGTCGAGCCGCCACGCGCTGTGCGCAACGCCGAGCGCAAGGCATTGAACGAGCTTGGCCTCGACGTTGGCGCCGATAAGGCGGAAATCAAAGCGAAGTTCAAGATGCTGGTGAAGCGCCACCATCCCGACGCCAACAACGGCGACCGCGGCACCGAAGACAAGCTGCGCGAGATCATCCAGGCTTACAATTACCTGAAGTCAGTCGGCGCGCTTAAGTAGGTGCGCGCCGAAGCGTCCCCGGCCGAATCAGGATCAGCGCCGCCGCGGCGATGTCGAGCGCCGCGCACAGCATGAGCGGCGCGGTGTAGCCGCCGGTCCAGTCGCGCATCGCGCCGAGCAACCCCGGTCCGAATGCGTAGGTGAACTGGCTGATCGCCCACGACAGCCCGACCAGCATGCTGAACGAGGCCGGATCGAACTCGCGCTGGATGACCAGCGACGGCAGCGTGATCAGATTGCCGGCGGACAGGCCGAACACGACACAGATGACGATGATTGCGGCGGTATCGGAGGTGGCCATCAGCGCCAGCAGCATCGCCGCCTGACTCGCCATCGAGCATGCGGTGAAGGTTCGCATGTCGATCCGGCCGGCGAGCGCGCCAAGAACGAAACGCCCGGCGATCGCGGCGATGGTCAGCGCCGCCACGGAAAATCCGGCGGTGGCGCGGCCGATGGCAGGCTGCAATATCGCGATCTGGTGCACCAGGAAGCCGACCTGGGCGGTCAGGGCCAGGGCGAACGGCACCGCCACGCTCCAGAAGGCCGGATTGCGCAAGGCGTTGCGCCGGGTCGTGGCCCGGGCCGGAGGCGCGGCATTCGGCCGAGGTGGAACGATGACCGGGCGGTCGATCCACAGCGCGATCACCGGCAGCAGGATCGCGGACATCGCCGCGGCCGCCGCGAGCACGGCATGGGAAAATCCATAGGCCGCGATCGCCAGCACCATCGCCGGCGCGATCATGATGCCGCCGGAGCTTGCGCCGTTCAGCGCAAGGCTGACGGCGAGCGGACGTTTGCGGTCGAACCAGAGTCCGAGCACGGTGCTGATCGCGCCGACGTGCATGGTCGCGGCGCCCACCGCCATCAGCGCATAGACCACGTAGAGCTGCCAGCGCGCATCGATGAAGGCGAGCAGCGCCAGTGCGCTGCCGAACGCTCCGGCGCCGATCAACATGACACACCGCGGCCCGAACCGGGTCATGGCATCGCCAACGAATACGACCAGCGTTGCGGTGAGCAGATAGAAGCCGGTGATGCCAACGGAAATAGAAGCGGTCGACCAGCCGTGCAGCCGGTTCAGTTCGGTGAGGTAGACGCCGTGGCCGTAGAGCGCGAAGCCCCAGCAGCACAGCGCCACCAGATAACACGCAGCGACCACGCGCCAGCCAGCATAGCGCGGCGAGGATTCGTCGGGCTCGGTTAACGGCTTGTCGATGGAATGTGTCGTCATGTTCACGCGATGCGATTCTGGCGGCTGCGCCGGTTTATTCAAGCGGACGGGACGACCGTAGATTGTCACATTGACTTTCTTTCATGGTTCGGAAAATCTCGAACTATGAGAGAGGGTCCGGACATCTCCATTGTTGCCGCGTTGATCGGCAATCCGGCCTGCGCCAACATGCTGACTGCTTTGCTGTCTGGTCCTGCGCTGACGGCCACCGAACTTGGACAGGAAGCCGGCCTCACGCCCTCTACCGTGAGCGGCTATCTTGCCAGATTGCAGGCGGCGGGGCTTATCGCCATAGAGCGCCAGGGAAGGCACCGCTATTTTCGGCTGGCTAATCCCGATGTCGCTGTCGCGCTCGAAGGGCTGATGCCACTGGCCGCGCGCGCGGGTCATTTGCGGATTCGAACCGGGCCGCGCGATCCGGAGCTCCGGCGCGCCCGAACCTGTTACGATCATCTCGCCGGCGATCTCGCGGTGACAATGTTCGACCGTTTCGTTGAACGCCGGCTGTTCGCACGCCGGGACGGAAAACTCAGCGTGACGGTGGAAGGGCGGCGTTTTTTTGTGAAGGCTGGCATCGACCTCGACGAGCTTGAGCGCGGTCGGAGGCAGCTCTGCCAGCCCTGTCTCGATTGGAGCGAGCGCCGCAGCCATCTTGGCGGCGCGCTCGGCGCTGCCGTTCTGGAACACATCTGCGCCCGCGGTTGGGCGGCGCGTGAATCCAAGACGCGGATCGTGCGCTTGTCCGCCGCGGGCGAACAAAAGCTGGGGGCCTGGTTTTCCAAATAGTCCGCTACTTCACATAAGGCGGCGGCGTGTAGAGCCATGCCAGGCGTTCGTAGAACTGCTCCGGCGTGCGGCCCTCGAACAGCGAGTTTCGGACCTTTCGCTCGAGACCTGCCGCGTGGTTGATGCGATCCATCATCAGCGACGAGATCTGCACCCGCGCCGTGCGCACGATGCGGATGTCCTGATAGCGCTGGAACGCCTTGGCGAAATCGCCGTTGGTTTCGTTCGCCGCGCCGGCAAGGCAGATCGCGTCCTCCAGCGCCATTGCGGCGCCCTGGGCGATGTACTGCACCATCGGATGCGCTGCGTCGCCGAGCAGGGTCACCGGGCCGGAGGTCCAGTTGTCCACCGGCTCGCGGTGGCGGATGACGTAATGGCGGAATTTCTTCGGGATGCGCATGACCCGGAACGGAGCGGCGCAGCCGCCGGTGAATCGCGGAAGCACGTCGCGGGGTGTCACCTCTTGGCCGTCTTCGTATTCGGGCGCGCCCGTCACCAGGGTGCAACCGAGGTTGAACATGCTCCAGTCGCGCAGCGGGTAATAGATGACGTGCCAGCCGGGACCTGCCCAGAACGTCGGGTAAGGATGCTGCAACGGCTTCGGCATTTCATCGGCTGCGATGGTGGCGCGAAAGATCACCGCGCCTGCGTTGAGCGGGTCGCCATCGCCGACGATCCGCTTGCGGACGTTCGAGTGGACCCCATCGGCGCCTATCAGCGCCGGCGCCACGACCCGGTGGCCGCTGGTGGCTGTTACCGACACCCGGCCGTTGTCGATCTTGAAATCCACCACCCGTGCGTCAGTGCGCAACTCGACCAGATCGTGGGAGCGGCAGGCGGCGAGCAGCGCGCCGTGGATGTCGGCGCGGTGCGACACCGCGTAGGGATTGCCGAAACGCTGCACGAACCGCTCATCGAGCGGCACGTTGGCGACCTCTTCACCGGTGACCCCGTCGATCATCAGCAGCCGCTCAATCAGCAACGCGTTCTTCTTGGCCGCGTCACCGACGCCGAGCGCGTCAAGCACAGACAGCGCGTTGGGCGCAACCTGCAGGCCGACACCGACCTCGCCGAACTCGCGCGCCTGCTCCAGCACCAGAGACTGGAATCCGTCCCGCGCCAGCGCCAGCGCGCAGGCCAGCCCGCCGATGCCGCCGCCGGCGATGACGATGGGGTGTTCGTTTCGAGATGTTGGGTTCATAGGCTTGTTGAAACGTACAATAGCGACTTCGGTTTGACCCACTCCCATTCATCCCGGTTTCAGGACGAGGATGTGCGGCGAAACCTCCCTCCGCCTGAGATCGGAGGGTTGGGGTGGACCTTTCTGCGGGGCGCAGGAAGTGACGCTAATCCTTCAACCCTGCCGTGGCGCGGTCGAGCCAGCCTTTGTCGGCGGTCAGCGTTTTCAGTTCCCGCAACGCCTCGTCCTTGGACTGGGTGACTTGCGGCACGATCAGCGGCTCGCTTTCGCCATTTTTCGGCTGGCAGGAGAACTCCAGCCGGATGTCGTTGGGATCGAACACATAGATCGAGAAAATCCCGGGCAGGATTTCCATCGGCCCGTCGAACGGGACGCTGGTCGCCTTGAGCCGCGCGCAGATGCGCGTCTGGCTCTCCGGCGAAACCGCGAATGAAACGTGCTGCATGGCGCCCAGCGCGTTGCGGTCGCCCTGCTGCTTCTTGCCCTTGGGCATTTCGAAGAAGGCGAGCAGGCCATCGCGGCCCATGTCGAAGAAATAATGCCGGATTTCCTCGAACGGCGGGTTGCCGCGGTTGCCCGGGCCGGTGCCGAGCCCCGGCGGCACCTTCATGGCGTGGACCAGCCGCATGCCGAGCACGCCGGAATAGAAATCGACGGTCATCTTCATGTCGTCGGTGTTGAGGGCGAGATGGTGGACGCCGTAAAAACGGACGTCGCCATCGGCGCGGGTGGTGCTGCGGTCCTTGAGAGCGGTATCGGTCACGGGGGCCTCCTCGGGGCTGCGGCGGTTTGCCCGCCTTTGACGCCATCATAGGCCCTAGCCGGCTTCCTCGACAATTGGGCCGGAATCACTACATTTCAGCCATGCGCAGGGCGGCTTCCGCAGTGCAGCGGCCTCTGCTAGGTTCGGCCTTATTCATCGATAATCCCGGCAGAAAGTCGCGGCCCCGCGCCGTTCCGGGGCCACGGAGTAGCAATGGCAACCGCAACACAGACGTCCCCGCCCATGCCCGACATGAAGGTGTCGGTTCGTCAGCTTTTCGGCATCGACAGCGACATGGAGGTCCCGGCCTATTCCAAGACCGAAGACCACGTCCCTGACACCGATCCGGATTATCGCTTCGACCGCAACACCACGCTGGCGATCCTGGCGGGCTTTGCCCACAACCGCCGGGTGATCGTGTCGGGCTATCACGGCACCGGCAAATCCACCCACATCGAACAAGTCGCGGCCCGCCTCAATTGGCCATGCGTGCGCGTCAACCTCGACAGCCACATCAGCCGTATCGATCTGATCGGCAAGGATGCCATCGTCATCAAGGACGGCCTGCAGGTCACCGAGTTCCGTGACGGCATTCTGCCCTGGGCCTACGTCAACAACGTGGCGCTGTGCTTCGACGAATACGATGCCGGCCGCCCGGACGTGATGTTCGTCATCCAGCGCGTGCTGGAGTCGTCCGGCCGCCTGACCTTGCTCGATCAGAGCCGCGTGATTCGTCCTCATCCGGCGTTCCGGCTGTTCGCCACCGCGAACACCATCGGCCTGGGTGACACGTCGGGCCTCTATCACGGCACGCAGCAGATCAACCAGGCGCAGATGGACCGCTGGTCGATCGTGACCACGCTGAACTATCTGCCGCACGACAACGAGGTCGAGATCGTGCTGGCGAAGGCCAAGCACTATCAGACCGAGGAAGGCCGCGAGATCGTCAACAAAATGGTCCGCGTTGCCGATCTCACCCGCAACGCGTTCATCAACGGCGATCTCTCGACCGTGATGAGTCCGCGCACCGTCATCCTGTGGTCCGAGAACGCCGACATCTTCAAGGACGTCGGCTTCGCGTTCCGTCTGACGTTCGTGAACAAGTGCGACGAACTCGAGCGGCCCATTGTCGCCGAGTTCTATCAGCGCTGCTTCGGCCAGGAGTTGCCGGAGTCGTCGCTGAACGTGGCGTTAAGCTAAACAACGGGCTTCATGCGCGGGTATAGCCGTCCGGAGGACGGCGTCGCTTCGCTCGCCTATGACCCGCGCATCCATCATCTTCGCAAAAATGATGGATTGCCGGGTCAAGCCCGGCAATGACGTGGAGAGAAAATCGCGCAATGTCCTCCAACAGCAAGCCGAAGCCGAGCGCCAAGGAATCCCCGACCGAACCGTTCAAGCGGGCGGTCACGGGGTGCCTCAAGGCCATCGCCAAGAACGCCGAGCTTGAGGTGACCTTCGCAGCCGAGCGCCCGGGGCTGATCAGCGGCAAGGTGCGGCTGCCCGAGCCGCCGCGAAAGCTCACCCGCGCCGAGGCGGCCATCGTGCGCGGCAACGCCGACGCCATTGCGCTCAAGCTGGCCTGTCACGATCCCGCGATGCATCGGCGTCTGGTGCCTGGCGGCCAGCAGGCCCGCGCGGTGTTCGACGCGGTCGAGCAGGCTCGCGTCGAGGCCATCGGCTCGCGCCGTATGCTGGGCGTGAAGAACAATCTCACCGCCATGATCGACGACCGCTTTCACCGCGGCAAGTTCGACGAAGTGACCGACCGCGCCGATGCGCCGATCGAGGAAGCGATCTCGATGATGGTGCGCGAGCGGCTCACCGGCCAGGCGCCGACGCCGGCCGCCAAGAAGCTTGTCGATCTGTGGCGCCCGTTCATCGAGGATCGCGCGGGCGCAGGCCTCGATCAGCTCGAGCGTTTGGTCGAGGACCAGCGCAAGTTCGGCGACGCCGTTCACGATCTCCTCGAATCGCTCGACATGGGCGAGGAGCGTTCCTCGTCCGACGAGGAGGAGGACGGCGAGGAGGGCGATCAGGATCGCCGGCAGGACGAAACCGGCGAGAAGGGCGAGGCCGCCGACTCCGAGGAAATGGAAAAGATGAGCACCGAGGACGCCGAGGCGTCCACCGACTCGTCCGAGACCTCGGAGGAATCCGTTGATTCGCCCGCCGCCGACATGTCCGACGATTCCGAGATGGGCGAGTCGGAGACCTCCGCCGAGCCGTGGCGGCCGCGCAACCGTTCGAATGAGCCGCGCGGGCCGGACTACCGGCCGTTCTCCATGCGCTTCGACGAGACCATCGCCGCCGAGGAACTGTGCGAGCCGGAGGAGCTCGACCGCCTGCGCGGCTATCTCGACAAGCAGCTTTCCAATCTGCAGGGCGTCGTCGCGCGCTTGGCCAACCGGCTTCAGCGCCGCCTGATGGCGCAGCAGAACCGTGCCTGGGACTTCGATCTGGAAGAGGGCCTGCTCGATCCGTCCCGGCTGCCGCGCATCATCATCGATCCGCTGCACGCGCTGTCGTTCAAGCAGGAGAAGGAAACCAACTTCCGCGACACCGTGGTGACCTTGCTGCTCGACAACTCCGGGTCGATGCGCGGCCGCCCGATCACGGTCGCGGCAACCTGCGCCGACATTCTCGCGCGCACGCTCGAGCGTTGCGGCGTCAAGGTGGAAATCCTCGGCTTCACGACGCGCGCCTGGAAGGGCGGGCAGTCGCGCGAGTCTTGGCTCGCCGCCGGCAAAACCGCCAATCCGGGCCGGCTCAACGACCTCCGCCATATCATCTACAAATCGGCCGACGCGCCGTGGCGGCGCGCGCGCAAGAACCTCGGCCTGATGATGCGCGAGGGCCTGCTGAAGGAGAACATTGACGGCGAGGCGCTGGATTGGGCGCACAACCGTCTGCTCGCCCGCTCCGAACAGCGCAAGATCCTGATGATGATCTCGGACGGCGCGCCGGTCGATGATTCGACGCTGTCGGTGAACCCGGGCAACTACCTGGAGCGGCACCTACGATGGGTCATCGATGAGATCGAGAACCGCTCCCCGGTCGAACTGATCGCCATCGGCATCGGCCACGATGTGACGCGTTATTATCGCCGCGCCGTCACCATCGTCGATGCCGAGGAACTGGGCGGCGCCATGACCGACAAGCTCGCCGAACTGTTCGAGGAGCACGCCGCCGAAGACAGGCGCGGCGGTCCGGCGCGGCGCTCGGCGCGTAAACTACATTCCTGAATTAACCCGCCAAATGCCGCCGCGGTCTCGCGCCATAAGGTAAACTGGCGCGGCTGTCATTCCGGGCTCGGGCCAGCGCCCAGCCGGATGACCTTGGGATCTCGGGGAAACCTTGCGCAGTCTTCTCGCCCGCGGCCCGGCCTTACTGGCCATTCTCGTGCTCGCGCTGATCCCAGCGGCGGCGCAGCAGCCGCGTGCCGTATCGACCGATCCGCAGCGCATCGAGATTCACGCCCAGGCGATCGAACATTTCGATCCGCGCGAGCCCAGACGAATCCGCTTCGGTGCGCTGACCTTTCGCGGCGGGCTGATCCTGGAGTCGCCGCACAAGGATTTCGGCGGCATCTCGGCTTTGAGCGTGGGGGCCGACGGCGCGCGCTTTCTCGCGCTGACCGACAGGGGCTATTGGCTGCGTGGCCGCATGGTTTATCGCGGCGCTGCGCCCGTTTCGATCGTCGACGCCGAGATGGCGCCGATGCTCGGTCCCGACGGTAGGCCGCTGCGCAGCCGCGGCTGGTACGACACCGAAGCGCTCGCGTTGGACGAAGGCACGGCCTATGTCGGCATCGAGCGCGTGAACCAGATCGTACGCTTCGATTTTGCCAAGGACGGCTTCCGCGCGCGGGGCCGGCCCGTCACCGCGCCGCCCGGCGTGAAGCTTTTGCCGCACAACCAGGGGATCGAGTGCCTCGTCGCCGCGCCCAAGGGCGGCCCGCTGGCCGGCGCGTTGATCGCGATATCCGAACGTGGGCTCGACACCGGTGGTAACCTGATGGGCTTCGTGGTCGGCGGGCCGGGCGGGGTGTTTGCGCTGAAACGCACCGACGATTTCGACGTCAGCGATTGCGCGCTGACGTCGACGGGTCAACTTCTGGTACTGGAGCGGCGCTTCTCATGGCTGCGCGGATTGTCGATCCGCATCCGCAGCGTGCCTCTGGCCTCGGTAAAGCCGGGGGCGTTGATCGATGGCCCTGAGTTAATCTTCGCCGATATGGGCGCGCAGATCGACAACATGGAGGGTCTGTCGGTGCATCGCGACGCCGCCGGCGCGATGGTGCTTACGCTGATCTCCGACGACAATTTCTCGCCGTTGCAGCGAACCGTGCTGCTGCAGTTCACGTTGAACTAGCCGGGATATTGTTTCCGGGTTCGCGCCTTTGGCGCGCCCCGGAATGACGCGAAGAGGCTTTAGCTCGCCTTGGCCAGCTTTTTGGCGATGGCCTTCTTAAGGTCGCGCATCTTGGGCGCCAGCACGGCGTCCTTGGCGTCCGCCAGATAGTTGTCGAGCCCGCCGCGATGATCGACGGTCTTGAGCGCATTGGCCGACACCTTCAGCCGCACCGAACGTCCGAGCGCGTCGGACATCATGGTGACGTTGAGCAGGTTCGGCAGGAAACGCCGCTTGGTCTTGATGTTCGAATGGCTCACCGTGTGGCCGACCAGGACGCCTTTTCCGGTAAGATCGCAGCGGCGTGACATCGCATTACCCTTGGAATTGAAGCGGAGCCGGTCCCAACGGATTGGTTCTGGCGCCGGAAATGACGTTTGAGTTTGACCGCGGAGGTATAAAGACGCGGGTCCGGAGCGTCAAGGCAGCGTCGTCCCACTGTTAGCGCACAATGAGAATGTCCCCTTTGTGCAAAGTGAGAATGTCCCCTTTTCGAGTTTGATTCGACGGGGCATTGATGGACAGGGGATTACTGACGATGAGCGCGTCGGAGCGCGAACGGGCGGGCGTCGTGCG
>JAPLPD010000224.1 GCA_026400395.1 Alphaproteobacteria bacterium
CCCTCCACCCGGCCAACGCGGATGTGGATAACGAGGGGCGACGCTACCGCTGTGAAGGCGCGCGACCCCCCTCGTTACCCACAAACGCTCAGCCCCATCCAAAAGGGGACATTCTCATTGTGCGGAACGAGGGGACATTCACATTGTGCGTTGACACATGGACGCCAAAGTCTGTTCAGGCGATTGCTGGACGGCTATTGTCGGTTGCCGATGAACAGCTCCCAAAGCCCACAACTGCCGGCGCGGCCGTTGGCACTGCCCAACCTGCTGACCTACGCGCGCATCGCAGCGGTGCCGGTTGTGGTTGGGCTGCTGTATTGGCAGAGCATCCTCGATGGCGGCCTCTGGATTCGGTGGGTGGCTCTCGCGGTCTTTATCGTCGCCGGCATCACCGATGTCCTCGACGGCTATTTCGCCCGCATGTACGGGCAGCAGTCGTCTCTGGGGCGCATGCTCGATCCGATCGCCGACAAGCTGCTGGTTGCGTCTTGCCTGTTGATGCTCGCCGCCGAGGAGACCATTCGAGGCTGGTCGCTGCTGGCCTCGGTCGTGATACTTTGCCGCGAAATTCTGGTCTCGGGTCTGCGTGAGTATCTTGCCGAGCTGCGGGTCAGCGTCCCAGTGTCGCGGTTGGCCAAATGGAAGACCACCTGGCAACTTGTCGCCGTGGGCTTCCTGATCGCCGGTGAAGCCGGCGACCGGCTGTTCTCCGAAATCTTCAAGCGGGAAATGCTCCTGATCACTACCAGCGGTCTGGCGCTGCTCTGGCTGTCCGCCCTGGTCACGCTCTACACCGGCTGGGACTACATGCGCGCCGGCGTCCGCCATATGATGGACTGAGCATGATCCCGAAAAGTGGAAACCGGTTTTCAGACAAGATCATGCTCAAACACCAATGAGCACTTTGAAAATCGTCTATTTCGCCTGGGTTCGTGAACGGGTCGGCAAGGCCGAGGAAGAGGTCGTGCCGCCGGATTCGGTGAAAACCGTGGCAGATCTGATCGGTTGGCTCGGCGAACGCGGCGAGGAATATGCCCACGCCTTCGAGCATCCTAAGTCGATCCGCGCCGCCATCGACAAGAGCCATGTGCAGCCCGGCACGTCGATCGCCGGCGCCCGCGAGATCGCCTTCTTCCCGCCGATGACCGGTGGATGAATGAAAACGACGGTCCGGTTGCAGCGCGAGGCGTTCGACCCGGCGGCGGAGGCGGCCGCCCTGACGCAGGGCCGCACCGACATCGGCGCGCTGGTGTCGTTCACCGGCATCTGCCGCGGCGCGGAGTCCGGCGAACCGATCGCGGCGCTCACCCTGGAGCACTATCCGGGCATGGCCGAGGCGGAGATTTCCCGCCATGTGGAGGAGGCCACGTCGCGCTGGCCGCTGATGGGGGTCACCGTCATCCATCGCCACGGGCGGATTGAGCCCGGCGAGAACATCGTGCTGGTCATTACCGCGTCGTCGCACCGCGAGGCGGCCTTTGCCGCCGCCGAGTTCCTGATGGACTTCCTGAAGACGCGTGCGCCGTTCTGGAAGCAGGTCGAGGCCCCCAATGGCACAACCTGGATCGAGGCCAAGGGTGCCGACGATGCGGCCGCGGCGCGCTGGCAGACGCCGCCGGGCCAAAAAGCCGCGGAATAAGCCGGGCCGCCGCGCCATTAAGTATCGAAGCACCGGGCGCTGCCGGCCCTGTAGACTTGTGTTAATTTGCCGCCGATGGATCGCGTGCGAAACCGCCGCAATGTTTTGCGCCTGATGGCCGCGGCTCCGCTGTTCGCAGCGGGCGGCGGCGCATGGGCCGCGACGTCCCCCGCAAAGGCCGCGCTGATCGAGCGGCTGATCGACGAATCGCGGGCGCTGCCCAGCGTTTCCAAGCGAATCGATTTCATCTCCGGCAAGCTGCTCGGCATCCGCTATCAGGGCAACACCCTGATCGGCGGGCCGAAGCATCCGGAAAAGTTCGTGGTTCGCGATGACGCATTCGATTGCGTGACGTTCTGCGAAGTGGTGCTGGCGGCGGCCATCGCCCGCGATATGGAGGCGTTCGAGACCTCGCTTCGCCGCATCCGCTATGACCACGGCAAGGTGCAGTACGACCAGCGCAATCACTATTGGGCCGATTGGTGCAAGCGCAACGTCGAGAACGGCATTTGCCAGACAGTGGCAATCGAGCCATCGGTGATGATCGATAAGACCGTCACCTGGCACCGCGAGTTCGGGAAGTATCAGGTGTCGATCCTGGCGGTTGCGAAGCAAACGCTTCTGGACAATGCCAAGCTGCTCGCGCCGGGCGACATCGTCGGGTTCACGTCGCGGCGGCCGGGGCTCGATTTCTTTCACACCGGTCTGGTGGCTTTCAGTAAGGACGGCAATCTGCTGCTGCGCAGCGCCGCGCTGAGCCGCGGCCGCGTCGTGGAGGAAAAGATGACGGCCTTCGTCACGGCAAATGCGGTGACCCATGTGTCGCTGCTGCGGGCGGCTGAGAGCACGCCGGTCGTGGAGCGCCGTTGAAGAAGCGCAAGGTCCGCAAGGCGCTCAGGACGCCGGCCAAGTCGGTGCGGAAGCCACCGACCGTGGCGGTGGTCATCCACTCCGCCGCCACGCGGCTGAAACGGGCCAAGGTGGTGTTCGCCCATGGCACCGCCGATCCGGTGGCGGAGGCGGCCTTTCTGGTTGCCGAAACGCTCGGCATCCATCCCGGCCATGTGGAGTCCCGCGCCGGCATGGGGCTGAGCGCGGCGCAGACGAAGAAGATCGAGGCGTTGGTCGGGCGCCGCATCCGTACCCGTAAACCCGCCGCGTATCTGCTCAAGCGCATCTACATGCTCGGCGTGCCGTTCCATATCGACGAGCGCGCCATCGTGCCGCGGTCTTTTCTTGGCGAGATCATCGGCAGTGAGCTATTCGCCGGCGAAGACTTTTCCCTGGTGCGCGATCCCGATGCTGTTGGCCGTGTGCTCGATCTCTGCACCGGCTCCGGATGTTTGGCGATCCTGGCGGCGCTGCGCTTTTCCAAGGCAAAGGTCGATGCGGTCGAATTGTCGAAGAATGCGTTGCAGGTCGCCCGCAAGAACGTTGCGGATCATCGCTTGAAACGGCGCGTCCGACTGCTGCAGGGCGATCTGTTCGCGCCGCTGAAATCAGCGCGCTACGATCTGATCATCGCCAACCCGCCGTATGTCGACGGCGAAGGCATGGGCTCGCTGCCGCCGGAATGCCGGCACGAGCCGGCGATGGCCTTTGACGGGGGCGATGACGGGATTGCGGTGGTGCGGCGGATTCTGGACGAGGCCGGCCGCCATCTCAAACCCGAGGGTGGCCTGTTGTGCGAAGTGGGGCGATGCCGTCCAGCGCTGGAGCGCGCCTATCCGAATATGCAGTTCCTGTGGCTCGACACCGAGGAAAGCAGCGGCGAGGTGTTCTGGCTGGACGCCAGCCAACTTCGCTAGGCTGTCCGCATTGCATCAGCATTCGTCATGGCCGGGACGAGCCCGGCCATGACGAATTTTTAGATCGAAGATGGAAGTCACGCCGCGGCGGCGTTGCCCTTCGGCTGCACCTCGGCGGTGTAGTCGGCCATCAACTGCTGGGTGATCGCCGCGGGCGTGAACTTCCACTGTGAGATTTCCGAAACCGCCGTAACCTCGGCGGCGGTGCCGGTGATGAAGCACTCCGAGAAGCCTGACAACTCGTCCGGCATGATGCGGCGCTCGATCACCTCGATGCCGCGCTTCTTGGCGAGACCGATCGCGGTCGCGCGGGTGATGCCGGCGAGGAAGCAGTCGGCGATCGGCGTGTGGATCTTGCCGTCCTTGATGAAGAAGATGTTGGCGCCGGTGCATTCGGCGACGCGGCCCTGCCAGTCCAGCATCATCGCATCGGCGTAGCCTTTGCGCTCGGCGCGGTGCTTGGAGATGGTGCAGATCATGTAGAGACCGGCGGCCTTGGCGAGGCACGGAGAGGTCGCGGGGTCGGGCCGGCGGTAATCGGCGAGGTCGAGCCGGATGCCCTTCAGCCGCTGCGCCGGGTCGAAATAGCTCGGCCATTCCCAAGTGGCGATGGCGAGGTGGATTTTGTTCTGCATTGCCGTGACGCCGAGCTGATCGGAGCTGCGCCAGGCGATCGGACGCACATAGGCGTCCGTCTGATTGTTGCGCTCGAGCACCAGCCGCTTGGCGGCGTCGATCTCGGCGACCGAAAAGGGAATTTCGAAATCGAGGATGTTGGCGGACCGCCGCAACCGCTCGGAATGCTCGGTGCTCTTGTAGATGGTGCCACCGTAGGCGCGCTCACCCTCGAAAACGGCACTGGCGTAGTGCAGTCCGTGCGTCAGCACGCTGATCTTTGCGTCGGACGTGGGCACCAGCTTGCCGTCGAACCAGATCAGGTCCGGACGTTGGTCGAAGGGCACTGCCATGGCATTCCTCCAAGCACTATGAGGGCGGAACCGGATTTGCCCCGATTGCGGCTGTGCCGCTTTTGCTTCGGACCACAAGTCCCGATATGTTCGCGCTCGAACCATCAGAGCGCGCTTGACGCGTTGGTTCAATGCCGACCGTTCGAACCCGTCCAGCCGGTACGATCCTTTCGTCAAGGCGCAAGTATGGGTAACAATAAAACCGAAATATGTCAATATGGCTGACATAAATATTTCCAGCCTTGCCGACCGTTCGGCGGCCGCTCAGGCCGAGCCGGGCGGCGCTGCCGAGCCGATCTGGGACATCATTGAACTGCTGTTTTTCGCCTACAGGGATTTCGTCAGCGATCCGGACGATGTGCTCGCCCGCTTCGGCTTCGGCCGGGCGCACCATCGCGTTCTGCATTTCGTCAATCGCCATCCGGGCATCAAGGTCGCCGACCTGCTGGACGTGCTGAAGATCACCAAGCAGTCGCTGGGCCGGGTCCTCAAGCAACTCATGGACCAGGGCTATGTGGTGCAGAAAGAGGGCGAGAACGATCGCCGCCTGTTCGTCACGCCGAAGGGCGAGCAACTCGCCATGAAACTCGCTGGCCTGCAGACCGAACGGATCGGCCGCGCGCTGGGCGAGTTCGGACCCAACACCCACGAGGCGGCGCGCCGTTTCCTGGTCGCCATGATCGACGCCGACGGCCGCGAAGGCGTCCAGAAGCTGATCACCCGCGCCGACCGGGCGCGGCGGCCCAAGCCCTGACCCCGCGGGGGAAAAATGCCGGTCGTTAGCACACAGCCGCCCGCCGACGACGCGCCGCATTTGCTTGTGGTCGATGACGACCGCCGCATCCGCGACCTGCTGTCGCGGTTTCTGTCCACCGAGGGCTATCGCATCAGCACGGCCCACAGCGCGGCGATGGCGCGCGCCAAGCTCGCCAGCCTGAGCTTCGATCTGCTGATCCTCGACGTGATGATGCCGGGCGAGACCGGCTTCGAGTTCGCCAAGTCCATCCGCCAGACCTCGGCGGTGCCGATCCTGATGCTGACCGCGCGCGACGCCGCCGAGAGCCGCATCATCGGCCTGGAGATCGGCGCCGACGATTACGTCTCCAAGCCGTTCGAGCCGCGCGAGCTATCGCTGCGCGTCGCCAGCATCCTGCGCCGCGCCAAGCCGGCGGCGTCGCCGGCGGCGGAATCGCTCCGCTTCGGAGAGTTCATTTTCCACATCGGCCGTGCCGAATTGCGCAAAGGCGAGGAGGTGGTGCGGCTCACCGACCGCGAGCGCGAGATGCTCGGCGTGCTGGCCGCGGCGCCCGGCGAGAGGGTCCCGCGTCTGGCGCTCGCCGGCTCCGGCGGCTCGGTCAACGAGCGTGCGGTGGACGTCCAGGTCAACCGGCTGCGGCGCAAGATCGAGCGCGATCCGACCAACCCGCTGATCGTCCAGACGGTGCGGGGCATCGGCTACCGGCTGGTGGTGTCACCATGATCGTGAGCGCATCATGACCACACTCGATCTCGGCATGGCGCGTCTGCGTACGGCGGCCTCGTGGCTTTCGTTCGGCTGGCTCCGCTTCAACATCTGGTGGAAGGCGTTGATGCCGAAGGGCCTTTATGCCCGTGCGCTGGTCATCATCATCGCGCCGATGGTGATCCTGCAGTCGGTGGTCGCCTTCGTGTTCATGGAGCGGCACTGGAATCTGGTGACGCGGCATTTATCCGCCGCGGTGGTGGGCGACATCGCCGCGCTGACCGAGATCGCCAAGAACTATCCGCAGGAAAACGACTACGCGCGGTTGCGCAAGATCGCCCAGGACCGCATGGGTCTGACGGTGGACTTCCTGCCGCTGTCCGACATGCCGCCTCCGGGGCCGAAGCCGTTCTTTTCGCTGCTTGATCAGGCGCTGTCGGTCGAACTTCGAAAGCAGATCGGCCGGCCGTTCTGGATCGACACCGTCGGCCGCTCTTCGCTGGTCGAAATCCGCATCCAGCTCGACGCCAGCGTGATGCGCGTATTCGCGCGGCGCAGCGCCGCGTATGCCTCCAATTCGGAGATTTTCCTGCTCTGGATGGTCGGCACCTCGCTGGTGCTGCTGGCCGTCGCCATCGGCTTTCTGCGCAACCAGATCAAGCCGATCCTGCGGCTCGCGGACGCAGCCGAGAGCTTCGGCAAGGGCCGCGACGCGCCGGACTTCCGGCCGCGCGGCGCGCGCGAGGTGCGACGCGCGGCGCAAGCGTTCATTGAGATGAAGACCCGCATCGAGCGGGCGATCGAACAGCGCACCGCCATGCTGGCCGGCGTGTCGCACGATCTGCGCACCATCCTCACCCGCTTCAAACTCGAACTCGCGTTGCTCGGCGATGCGCCCGAGGCCGAGGCCATGAAGAAGGATGTCGATGAGATGAGCCGCATGCTGGAGGCTTATCTCGCGTTCGCGCGCGGCGACACCGGCGAGCAGTCGGCGCCGACCGACATGTCCGATTTTCTCGAAGAGTTGAAGGGCGACGCCGAGCGCAACGGCCACCGCACCAACGTCACTTTCCACGGCTACCCAATCGTCACGGTGAAGCCCGCGGCATTCAAGCGATGCATCGGCAATCTGGTTTCGAATGCGGCTCGCTTTGCCAAGACCATCGAGATCGTCGGCCACCGCGACCACCGCTATCTGACGGTCACGGTCGACGACGACGGACCGGGAATTCCGGTCGGCATGCGCGAGGAGGTGTTCAAGCCGTTTCTGCGGCTGGACGACGCGCGCAACCAGGACGAGGGCGGCACCGGCTTGGGCCTTGCCATCGCGCGCGACATCGCGCGCTCGCACGGCGGCGACATCACGCTCGACGCGAGTCCGCTGGGCGGCCTGCGCGCGCGAGTCCGCATCCCGGTCTGATTTTCGATGGCGCCGCGGCTATCCCTTCCCCTGGGGAAGGGATGATATTGCTGGCGCAGGGTAGATCAGTTTGTCGCTGCTACTTTAGACCGCCACCGGATCGTCGCGGTCGCGCCGGCTGCGGCGTGTGCCGCGCATCCGCTCCCGAAGGTTGCAGGCCGCCTGCGGAATCCGGAACAGGTCGTCGAGCAGGCCGGCGAACCGCTGGCCGCGCGCCAGTTCGCGGTCGAGGGCGGCGAGCGTCTGGGTGTTGTCGTCGCCGTCATCGACCCAGGTCCGCAGCACATTGGCGAACAGCAGAGCCAGCCCCTGCGCGCGCACCATTCCCTTGGGGCCGCTCGCGCCGATGCCGGCCGCGGTCAGCATCCACTGTTGCGAGCACACCGCCATGCGATTGAGCGCCAGCGCCAGAGGCGGATCGCGCCGCGCCGAGCGCAGCAGCGAGCGGATCGCTTCGCGGTGCTCCGACAGCAATTCAAGGCGCCGCATCAGAATGTCGAACAGCCGCTCGCGCGGCGATTCCTCGGCCATGTCGGGATCGACCTCGGCGAGCACCTTGCGGTCGAGGTCTTTGACCTGGGCGGCGAGCACCGCGAGCGGCGAGCCGAACTCGCCTCGGAAATCCGAGAGAGTGACCCCGGCGCGCTCGGCGAGTTCTGCCAGGCCGATGCGCTCGATCGGCTGTTCGGCAAGCAGGCTCATCAACGCGTCGATGATGCGTTCGCGCGGCGTGCCGGCGGGCGTCGCCGCAACCTTGGCTGCGGAGCGTTGGGCTTTGGAACGGGTAGCCTTGCGGGCCATGGCACGCCTCCTGACGCATCGATTGCACTGAACCGAAGCTAGTCCTCCAACCGGGCCATTCCAAGGCGTTGAAAGTTCAACCCGCCAGCTCTTTGCCGCGCTTGGTTGCGGCCGCGACCGCCTTGGTCATCATCGGCGTAACGCCGTCCTTGTCCATCAGCACGCCAAGCGCCGCTGCCGTGGTGCCGCCGGGGGAGGTTACGTTCTGGCGCAAGGTCGCCGCGGCAAGGTCCGAGCGATGCAGCAGTTCGCCCGAGCCAGCGATGGTCTCGCGCGCGAGCTTTTCGGCGAGCGCCGCCGGCAGTCCGGCCGCCGCGCCGGCCTGGGCCATCGCCTCGGCCAGCAGGAATACATAGGCGGGACCCGAGCCCGACACCGCCGTCACCGCGTCCATCAGGTCTTCGTCATCGATCCATTCAACCGAACCGGTCGCCGCGAGCAGGCCGTGCGCGAGCTTGCGGGCCAGGGCGGTGACGCGGCGATTGCCCACAGCGACGGTGATGCCACGGCCGATAGCGGCCGGTGTGTTCGGCATCGCGCGCACGACGGCGGCATTCGGTAGATGCTTTTCGAGGAAGCCGAGCGTTCGCCCGGCCATGATCGAGACTACGACGGTGTCTTTGTCGATCAGCGCCGCGAGCAGCGGCAGCGCATCCGGCGCGGTCTGCGGCTTTACCGCGATCACCAGCGCGGCCACCCGGCCGATATCGCCCTTGGCGTTGATCCGCACGCCGCGCTTGGCCAGCGCCTTGATCGGCTTCGATGGCTGCGGGTCCAGCACAACGATCTTCTTCGGCGGCAGTTTGCGTGACAGCCACCCGTCGAGCATCGCGCCGCCCATTTTTCCCGCGCCGACCAGCACGAGCGCCCCAGGAATGGCGGCGAGAGATTGTTGCTTTGCCGGTTTGGCCATGACCGCAACCTTTCAAGTGCCATGGCCGGGCTTGTCCCGGCCATTCACGTCTTGCTCTGCTTCAAGGAAACAAGACGCGGATACCCAACACAAGGCCGGGCATGCCCAACGCGTTAGGTCCGCGTGTGAAAAGCCAGCGTCCTGCCGTAGCCCCTACGCCTCGCCCGAGGTCGCGAACATCGCCGCATCGAGCGCGGGGCGGGCGGCCTTGCCGGCCCAGACCACAAACTGGAAGGCCGGGAAATAGCCCTCGCAGGACTCCAGGGCGCTGGACAGCATCGCCTGGCATTGCATCGGCGTTGCCTCGACGCCGCCGGCAAGCACCAGGGCGTGACGGAACATCACCATGCCGTCCTGGGTCCAAAGGTCAAAATGCCCGACCCACATCTGTTCATTCACCAGCGCGATGAGTTGCTGGACTTCGCCGCGGCGGCGCTCGGGAACCTTGATGTCGAAGGCGCACGCCAGATGCAGCGCCTCGATGTCGTGCATCCAGGTGAAAGAGACCTGGTAGTCGCTCCACTTGCCGCCAACCAGCATGGTGATTTCGTCATCGCCGGCGCGTTCGAACGACCAGTCATTGACCGAGGCGATCCGTTCGACCACGTCGAGCGGGTTCGTCCGCGGTTGTTCCGAATGCGCGATCTGAGGCATGCCGTCTCCGAGTTCTTTTCGCTGGAGTGTGTTGGTCACACGCCAACCGCACGCTCACACGCACGCGGTGCACAAACGGCACGCTTGCCTAAACCGATAATCGTTACGCGGAAGTCCCCCGAAGCGATCGCCCACGTCGCAGCCGATTGACTCGGCCGGGGCGAATCGCTTGCCAATCAAATATAGCCGGACCGAATCCGCTCGCAACTTTAATGAACGCGCCGAAGTGCTTGAAGAGTCATTTGGAATCCACAGAGGCCACGAGAAGCGGCATGGCGCTGCGATTTGCGGCAGTCGCGCGGCTCACCGGCTGTTGTGGAAAAATTGTTAACGCGGCGGGGGATTTAGTCGAACAGGCTGGAAACGGACTCTTCCGCCGCGGTGCGGCCGATCGCTTCGCCGATCAGCGTGTCGATCGGCAGCACGCGAATGTTGCGGGCGCCGCGCACGGCCTCGGTTGGCTGGATCGAATCGGTGATCACCAGTTCCTTGAGCTTGGAGCCGGTGACACGCGCCACCGCGCCGCCCGACAGCACGCCGTGGGTGATATAGGCGGCGACCGACAGGGCGCCCTGGCCGAGCAGCGCCTCAGCGGCGTTCACCAGCGTGCCGCCGGAATCGACGATGTCATCGACCAGGATGCAGTCGTGGCCCTGGACCTCGCCGATCACGTTCATCACCTCGGACTCGCCGGCGCGCTCGCGCCGCTTGTCGATGATGGCCAGCGGCGCGTTGATGCGCTTGGCAAGGCCGCGGGCGCGCACGACGCCGCCGACGTCCGGCGACACCACCATGAGGTTGTCGAGCTTGTAGTGGTCCTTGATGTCGCGGACCATCACCGGCGAAGCGAACAGGTTGTCGGTCGGGATGTCGAAGAAGCCCTGAATCTGGCCGGCGTGCAGGTCGAGGGTCATGACCCGGTCGGCGCCGGCGCGGGTGATCAGGTTGGCGACGAGTTTGGCCGAAATCGGCGTGCGGGGTCCCGGTTTGCGGTCCTGCCGGGCGTAGCCGAAGTAGGGCACCACCGCCGTGATGCGGCGTGCCGAGGAGCGACGCAGCGCGTCCATGATGATCAGCAGTTCCATCAGGTGGTCGTTGGCCGGGAAAGCCGTCGACTGCAGCACGAAAACGTCCGAGCCGCGCACGTTCTCCTGGATTTCGACGAAGATTTCCATGTCGGCGAAACGCCGCACGATGGCCTTTGCCAGAGGTATCTTGAGGTAGGCGGCGATCGCCTTGGCCAGCTCGGGATTGGCGTTGCCGGCGACGAGCTTGATCGCTCCGTTCTTCGCCGCCATACGAGTCTCCCAGGAACGCGCGCAAATCGATAAAATAAAGGGCGCGTCCGGTGCCCAATCTACTGAACGCGCTCGGCCCGGCGAGGGTGTACCAAGCCGCCGCGACCCCATGCAATACGTGGGTTTTGTTGTCCCGGCTTTTTCCGGCTGTTAGGGGCGCGGCGAGCGGCCGTCGGTGGTGGCGGCGATGGCGGCGGAGCGGGTTTTGGCGGACCGCGGCCCCTGCGGCGGGGCGGTTGGCGCGGGCGCGGGTTCGCGAAGGATCCCGGCGCCTTCCGGGCTGTCATCACGCCGCGAAACCAGCGTCACCAGGGAAGGCTCCGGTGCGGCGGCGAGGGACGGCGCGGGGGAACGCAGGAAACCTGCGATTTGCTCCATGCCGTTGCCGGCCATCCGGCGCAGCACCGGTTCGTCGGCGGCGGTCCAGGCGTCCCGGCGACGGCCGGCTCCGGCCGGCTCCTCGCCGTAGATGCGCAGCGCGCGGCGCTTGTCGGTGTCGTAAATGTCCCACACCCAGGCAAAACTGGTCTTGTCGCGCTCGACCATCGCCGAGACGTAACCCCGAACCCGGTAGGTCGCCGGGGCGGAACGCGATACCACGGCGATGTGCCGGGCGCCGGCTTCGGCATTGAGACTGGTCACCAGCTTGTTGAAGACCTCGGGCGGCGGGCCGTCGATCGATTCAAAGGCAATCGTCGCGCCGGACGCCGCCGTGCTCGCCATGCTCAATGGGGCGCTGGTGGACGCCAGCGAACAGCCGCCAGCGCACGCCGCGAGCGCCAAGGCCGCGAACACGCCAAACGGGCGGGACAAGATACGCCGCGCAGCGCCCCACGCGCTCGCGACCGAACACCACAGCATCGACGCTCCCGCGCGGACCGCCGCATTTTTGAACGGAGCGGCGGGTTCGCGCCTGGAATTGGTAACCGGATTTCCGGCGACGGTCCATATCCGGTCGCCGGGCGAATTCTGGATCGCTTGGAAAAACGTGATTAATCGGCCAGCGCGATGGCGTTGACGTGCCGGCCATAATCCGGTTCGGCCAGATGGGTGGCGCGGCGGTAGGAGTAGAACTGCGCCGGATCGGCATACGTGCAGTGGCCGAGATCCTCGATCTCCGCGATCCCGGCCCGCCGCAACCGCGACCCGATGTAGCCGCCGAGGTCGAACATGAAGTGGCCGGGACGCTTCGCGGTTTTGAAGAAGCGTACGGTGTTCGCTTCCATCGCGACGAAGCGGTCGAGCAGATCCTGCCCCACCTCGTAGTTCGGCTGGCGGATCATCGGTCCGGCGGCTGCCACGATCCGCGCGCGTTTGGCGCCGAATTTCTCCATCGCAGCGACGGTGGACTCTATCACGCCGGTGAGTGCGCCGCGCCAGCCGGCGTGCGCCGCACCGATCACGCGCGCCTCCGCGTCCGCGAACAGCACCGGCCCGCAATCGGCGGTCGAGACACCGATGGCCAGGTTCGGCGTGCGGGTGACGATGGCATCGGCGCGCGGCCGTTCGCTGGCGGGCCACGGCGTTTCGGCGACCACGACCTGCGGCGAATGGATCTGGTAGCAGGTCAGGAAGCGATCCGGCTCGACGTTCAGGCTCTTGGCCATGCGAGCGCGGTTCTCGGCGACCTTGGCCGGTGCGTCGTCGGAGCCGACGCCTCCGTTGAGACTTTGGTAGATTCCATCGGACACGCCGCCGGCGCGCGTGAAGAAGCCGTGGCGGATGCCGGACAGTCTGGTGAGCGATGGCGCGTGCAGCATCTTGATCCCGATTATTGAGGCTCGGGCTCGAAGCCCGGCAGCTTGCCGACCGACGGGTGGGCCAGTCCGATCACCTTGAACAGCTTGCCCATATCGGTCGGGCCTTCGCCGAGCAGACGCCGCATCGCGCTGTCGAGTTCGGCCGCTTTCTCGCGCGACGCCAGCGCCTTCAGTGCGGCCGCGCGCTTTTCGATGCCGAGATAGCGGAGAAATTTGCCCTGCTCGACCGGCCCGGTGACATTCGCGCCCATGGTTTCGGCGGCGAGGCCGAACGCCTCGAAGTCCACATGGGCGGTCAGATCGACCTCGCCCGGCGATTGCAGCGGGGACACGTAGGCGTGCCCGCTCACCGCCTGCAAGGTGTCGCCGGACGCGCTTTCAACGTGGCCGTAGTCAATCACCAGACCAACGCCACCCTGGTGCGCCAGCCGGCGGCCGAGCGCGAGCGGCAGATTGTCGGCGCGCCATTCGTAGATCGCGCCGATCGGCGCGTCGCGCATTCGCCTGGGCACCAACTGATCGAACAACGGGATCACCTGGTTCGATATGCCGAACGCCAGCTTGCCCTCGGCATCGATCTCGACCACGCGCTCATACCAGCCGTTGAACTGCTTGATCGCCTGGTTTACCGGCAGCGCGTCGAACAATTCGTTGGCGAGAACGATCACCGGGCCGTCCGGTACCTCGTCGAGGCTCTCATGCCAAAGCATCGGCACATCGACATTGGACAGCGTTTGCCGCTGCCGCTCTTGCAGCGCCGGACTGATCTCGACCATGTGCAGCACGACCGCCGCGCGGAACGCCGGCACCACCTGTGCCGCGCGGAGCGCATCGACCATCATGGTGCCGCGGCCGGGACCGATCTCGACCAGCCGCACGTTGTCCAACTGTCCCATGCGGTGCCAAGCCGAGGCCGCCCACAGGCCGAGCAATTCGCCGAACACCTGGCTTATTTCGGGCGCGGTGATGAAGTCGCCGCCTGAGCCGAACGGATTGCGCGTCGTATAATAGCCGTGCGCGGGATGGCTGAGGCACAACTCCATGTACTGACGCACCGGCATCGGTCCGGCCATCGAGATGCGCCGGCGAATCTCGACTTCGAGTGGCGTGGCCATGCTGGTCAAGCTCGCAGCGGCGGCCGCTTCAGGGCGACGGCGATAAAGCCGATGCCCGTCAACATCAGCGGCACCGACAACAGCATGCCCATGGTCAGCCCCCCCCAGATGAATCCGAGCTGCGGATCGGGCTCCCGAAAGAACTCGCAGATGATCCGCGCGATCGAATAGCCGACGGCGAACGCGCCGATCACGAAGCCCGGCCGCTTCAGCGCGCCGCCGCGCATCAGCAGCCAGAGCGCGAGCCCCAGCACCAGCCCTTCAAGAGTCGCCTCATAGAGCTGGCTTGGATGACGCGGCAACGGCCCGCCGCCGGGGAACACCATAGCCCACGGCACGTCGGTCGGGCGACCCCAAAGCTCGCCGTTGATGAAGTTGGCGATACGGCCGAGAAACAGTCCGATGGTCGCGGTCGCGCAGGTGAGGTCGCCGAGCGACAGAAACGGGATGCCGCGATGGCGCGCGAACAGCACGACCGCGACAACGCAGCCCGCGAAGCCGCCGTGGAAAGACATTCCGCCTTTCCACAATTGCAGGGCTTCGAGCGGATGCTGAAGGAAATGCGACGGATTATAGAACAGTACATAGCCGGTCCGGCCGCCGAGGATGATGCCGAGCGTCACCCAGAGGACGAAGTCGTCGAAGTCGAGCACGGTCAGGGGCGCCGGGCCGCCCCAGAGCCGCTCGTTGCGGATCAGCGCCCGCGAATACAGCCAGCCGATCAGGATTCCGCAGATGTACGCCAGCGCGTACCAGCGAATCTGGAACGGTCCGAGCGCAATCAGCACCGGATCGAAGTCGGGAAATTTCAGGAAAAGAAGCGGCATTGATGAATCGCCGTTTGCAGCCGCCGTGATGCGGTCAGGAGCGAGGGGAAGTCAAGGTTGCCTCGATCTTGCCCTTGCGGGAGCGGGAGTCGATCGCCATTGTTTGGGCTGGATCGGACCCAAAAAGTTGGATCGGATGAGAGGACGCCCATGGCCCAGACCAACAACCGGTTCTTCGACGAGGCGGCGCGATTGATGAACGACGCGGCTGTTGTGGCGCAGGGCGTGCGGCGCGAGTTCGACACTCTGTTTCGTCATCAGGCGGAGCGAATTTTGGGCGATCTCGACGTGGTCCGCCGCGACGAGTTCGAGGCCGTAAAGGAGATGGCCCGGCTGGCGCGCGAGGAAAACGAGGCGCTCAAGGCCCGGATTGCCGCCCTTGAGGCCAAAGCCGAAACCAAGCCGGCGGAAACCAAGTTTGCCGATGCCGGACCGGAAACGGGCGCCCCGGCGCAGGGTTAGGGCCGTCCGGGCGCAATTTTGGCCCGGTTTTCTTGTCTTTGGCGTTCGGCACCGCTATACAGCCGCCAGCCTGCGGCTCCAGCACCCCTGGAGGCATGTCGCGGGCTAAAAACCCAGCAATCATGCTGAAAACGAGGACTGATTAGTCATGGCGACCGTCAAGGAAATCAAGGCGACGGCGCGTCCGAAGGCAGGCAAGGGGGCCGCCCGGTCGGAGCGTCGCGCTGGCAGAGTACCAGGTGTCATTTACGGCGACTCGAAGCCCCCCATCACCGTTTCCATCGATTACGCCGATCTGCGGCAGAAAATCTATGCCGGGCGGTTCCTGACCACGGTTTATGACCTCGAGGTCGATGGCCAGAAGCACCGCGTGATTCCGCGTGACTTCCAACTCGATCCGGTTCGCGACAATCCGCTGCATGTGGACTTTATGCGGCTTGGCCCCGGCGCGGTGATCCGCGTTGCCATTCCGATCCGAGTGACCAACACCGACGCGGCGCCGGGCGTGAAGCGCGGCGGCACCGTCAACATGGTCACCCATACGATCGACGTCATGGTGAAGCCGGAACAGATTCCGGACTACATCGAGGTCGATGTGGGCGAACTCGAGATCAACTATTCGAAGCACATCAGCGAAATCAATTTTCCTGAGGGCGTAAAGCCGGTTTCGCGGGTTGATCTGACGCTGGTCACCATCGTGCCGCCGTCGGGCTACGCCGAAGAAATGAAGGCCGCTGCCGACGCCGCCGCCGCCGCGGCGTCTGCCGCTGCCGCTGCGACCGCTGCCGGTGTTGCTCCGGGTGCCGCCGCTCCGGCTGCCGGTGCTCCGGCTGGTGGTGCTGCTCCGGCCGCGGGCGCTGCGCCTGCCGCTGGTGGTGCCGCGCCGAAGAAGTGAGGCTGACACGGGCGGTGGGCCATGCTGCTTTTCGTTGGGCTGGGAAACCCCGGCGAAAAGTATGCGCGAAACCGCCACAACGTCGGCTTCATGGCCGTCGATGCCATTGCAAGGCGCCACGGCTTTCCGCCGTGGCGCCGCCGCTTTCAGGGGGTGGCGTCGGAAGGCCCGCTTGGCGGTGAGCGCGTCCAGTTGCTGCTGCCCGGCACGTTCATGAATGAATCCGGACACGCGGTCGCCGAGGCGATGCACTTCTACAAGCTCGCCCTCTCGGATGTGGTGGTGTTCCAGGACGAACTCGAACTGCCGCCAGGCAAGGTTCGGATCAAGACTGGCGGCGGTATCGCCGGTCATAACGGTCTTCGGTCGATCTCGGCCCATGTCGGCAACGACTACCGCCGGGTGCGGATCGGGATCGGCCATCCCGGCGTCAAGGCGATGGTGCATGGCTACGTGCTTGCCGATTTCGCCAAGAGCGAACGCGACTGGGTTGAAACGCTGACGGACGTGATTGCGGACAATGCGGAGTTGCTGGCGCGGGGCCAGGACGCAAGTTTTCAAAACAAGGTGCATCTCGCCATGCACGCCAAGGGCTTCGCGCCCGATGGCGACGGCGAGTAGGACGAGCAAGAGAACATCATGGGCTTCAAATGCGGCATCGTCGGCATGCCTAACGTCGGCAAGTCGACACTCTTCAACGCGCTGACGCAGACGGCGGCTGCGCAGGCGGCCAACTATCCGTTCTGCACCATCGAGCCGAATGTCGGAGAGGTGTCGGTGCCCGATCCGCGCCTTGAGACGCTGGCAAAGCTCGCCGGCTCTGCGCAGATCATTCCGACGCGGCTGTCGTTCGTCGACATCGCGGGTCTGGTGAAGGGCGCGTCGAAGGGCGAGGGCCTTGGCAACCAGTTCCTCGCGACCATCCGCGAGGTCGATGCCATCGCCCATGTGGTGCGCTGCTTCAAGGACGACGACATCACCCACGTCGAAGGCCGAATCGATCCCATCGCCGACATCGAGACCATCGAGACCGAGTTGATGCTCTCCGATCTCGAAAGCCTCGAGAAGCGCACCGATAACCTGGAGAAGAAGGCCAAGGGTTCCGGCGAGGACGCCAAGGAAGCCAAGGAGGCGCTCGATCTCATCAAGCGCGCGCTCGTCCTGCTGCGTGAAGGCAAGCCCGCACGCTTCGTCGAGCGCAAGCCCGAGGAAGAGCAGCGCTTTCATCAACTCGGTCTGTTGACGGCTTCTCCGGTGCTGTACGTGTGCAACGTCGAGGAAGCCTCAGCCGCGACCGGCAATGAATTGTCGAAGAAGGTCGAGGAACTTGCGAAGAAGGAAGGCGCTGGCTGCGTCTTCATTTCGGCGAAGATCGAGTCGGAGATCGCGACGCTCGCGCCGGACGAGCGTGAGAGCTTCCTGGCCGATCTGGGCTTGAAGGAAACCGGCCTCGACCGGCTGATCCGCGCCGGCTACGGCCTGCTCCATCTTGCGACGTATTTCACCGTGGGCCCGAAGGAAGCTCGCGCCTGGACGATCACCAAGGGCACGAAGGCTCCGCAGGCCGCCGGCGTGATCCATACCGATTTTGAGCGCGGCTTCATCCGCTCGGAGACGATCGCTTACGAAGACTACGTGAAGTACGAGGGCGAAGCAGGGGCGCGCGACGCCGGCAAGCTGCGGCTGGAAGGCAAGGAATATGTCGTCGCCGATGGCGACGTGATGCATTTCCGGTTCAACACATAAAACGCGCGTTCCGTCAGGGCGCGTGCGGCTGCAGCCCGACGATCTTGACCTTGCCGGCCGATATGGTCACCGCGCTCGCTTCGGGAATTTCCACCCAGGCCTCGCCGGCATTCTCGATGGCGCCGAGCGGCTCGGAAACCACCGCGCGGGTGTCGTCGGAGAAATGGCTCACGCTGGGGAACCTCTGCCGCAGCGTTGCGGCGTCGGCGCTGTGGAACAGCGTGCGGGAGTTGCGCTCGCTCGAATAGCGGAAGGCATAAAGCGTGCGGCCGTCGAGGATGGCCAGTGTCATCTGCAGCGGATGCGGAACGCTGTGCTTTTTTCCGACGCTCTCGATGAAGCCGATCATCCGCTCGACGCCGCCGATCGGATCGGCGCGGAGGCCAAACGTCAGCGCCAGGTAGAACATGATTTCCGAATCGGTGCTGCCGGAGATTTCCGAGAACAACGCGGGCGAGATGGCCAGGATGAGATCGCGTTTGACGCGCTTGAACTCGCGGATGGCGCCGTTGTGCTGGAACAGCCAATTGTCGTAGCGGAATGGATGGCAGTTGGTGCGCTGCACCGCCGTTCCCGTGGTGGCGCGCACATGCGCCATGAACATCGGCGTTTTGATCTGCGAGGCGAGGTCGAGGAGGTTGTCGTCACTCCAGGCCGGCTGGACGCCCTTGTAGAGGCCGGGCGCGGTGCCGGAGCCATACCATCCGACGCCGAACCCGTCGCCGTTCGTGGTGGTCGCGCCGGAGCGCGCCGCGAGGCTCTGGTCGATGAGCGAATGCTTGGGCTTGAACAGCAGTTCCTCAAGGTAAACTGGGCCACCCGTGTAAGCGATCCACCGACACATGTTTTCCTCCCCCGATCCCGGCTCAGGCTACAGGATCAGGCTCGGCTCACAAATCACCCTGGCCGCGGATCGCCCCCAGGTGCTCGTTGATGCGGAACACGATCAGCACGAACTCCGCCACGATTCGCGCGAACAGGATGCCGATTGTCATCCCGAGCAGGCTGCCCAGCAGCATGAAAACGCCGACGCCGGCGCTGGCCGGCATCATCTGCAACGCGGATGCGATGCCGGACAGCCCGAACAGGATGATGATGGCGACCGCCAGCCAGAAGAACAGCTTGATGATCGAGGGCGTGACGAAGCGATCCCATTGGAAAAGGTCGCGGAAACTGAACATCGTTGGTCTCCCGTCGCGAAGATCCGCACGGCGTTATTTGGTAAGCGATAAGTTTAGCAACAATGAAGAATGGAGAATGAACAATCGTGTCCAAATGGCGCCGTTATTGCGCCCGATTGACGCCGGCACTGTTGACGCGCCGCGTTCCACAGTTTTTAACGGACAGCCAGCCCCGATCGAAAGCGCACAGCGTGCCTGAACTCGCCTTCGAAGACTTCACGCCGGGCCGCGTGTTTGAGCACGGTCCGCGCCGGCTGCCGCGCGACGAGATGATCGCGTTTGCCGCCGAATTCGATCCGCAGCCGATGCACCTGGACGATGTGGCGGCGCGGGACACCCTGCTCGGCGGGCTTTCGGCGTCGGGATGGTATCTCTGCTGCATCCTGATGCGGATGTGCGTCGATGCCTTTGTCGGCCGTTCCGCGTCGATGGGCGCGCCCGGCGTCGACGAGGTGAAGTGGTTGCGTCCGGTCAGGCCCGACGATGAACTGTCGCTGCGCGCCACCGTGCTCGAAACCCGCACCTCCAAGAGCCGCCCCGAAATGGGCTTCGTGCGCTTCGAGTTCGAGCTGTTCGACCCGCAGCACCGCCGCGTGATGACGCTCACCACGTCGCTGATGCTCGGGCTGCGCGGGAAGGCCGCGCCATGAAGTTCTGGGAGGACATCGTGGTCGGCGAGCGCGCCGAGATCGGCCGCCACACCTTCACCACCGAAGCGATCAAGGCGTTCGCCCGTGCCTTCGATCCGCAGCCGTTCCATATCGACGAGGCGGCCGCGGCGCGTTCGCACTTCGGCGCGCTCTGCGCATCGGGCTGGCACACTGCGTCGGTTTGGATGCGGCTGATGATCGACCACGAGAATCGCGAGGATGCCGCCCGGCTTGCCCGCGGCGAGGCGGTCGCTACGCTCGGGCCGTCGCCCGGGTTTCGCGAGTTGAAATGGCAGAGGCCGGTCTATGTCGGCGACACCATCACGTATGCGACCGAGGTGATCGACAAGCGGGCGTCCAACAGCCGGCCGCAATGGGGTTTGATGTCGATCCGCAACAGCGGGGTCAATCAGAAGGGCGAGACGGTGATCTCATTCATCAGCGCGGCCTTCGTCGAGCGCCGCAAATGAGCGCGGCGATTGACGCCGCCTCCGAGCAGCCTGCCGATGGTGCGGTCAGCAAGGCCGACGAGCGCCGCGCGATCGGCGTTGCCTCCGGCGCGCACGCCCTGCACGACGGCTACACCGACCTGATCTACGTATTGCTGCCGCTCTGGCAGGCTGAATTTGGCATCGGTTACGCGTCGCTCGGCCTGCTTCGCACCTGCTACTCCGGCACCATGGCCGGCCTGCAGATACCGTCGGCTCTGCTGTCGGAGCGGGTGGGGCTGCCGCTGGTGCTGGCGGCAGGTACCGCGCTGTCGGGGATCGGTTATCTGATCGCCGGCGCGAGCATCGGTTTCTGGACGCTGGTGATCGCACTGCTGATCGGCGGCCTCGGCTCCAGCACGCAGCATCCGCTCGCCTCTGCGCTAGTGGCGCGCGCGTTCGCCGGCCCGCGCTCGATGAAGGCGCTCGGCACCTACAATTTTGCCGGTGACATCGGAAAAATGTCAGTCCCGGCGGCGGCCTCACTTATGCTGGTGCTGTTGCCCTGGCAGCCGGTGGTCGGGATCATGGGGCTGGTCGGTCTCGCCACCGCCGCCGCCATC
Source organism: Alphaproteobacteria bacterium (assembly GCA_026400395.1). Classification (GTDB taxonomy): domain Bacteria; phylum Pseudomonadota; class Alphaproteobacteria; order Rhizobiales; family Xanthobacteraceae; genus Z2-YC6860. Next base: position 20,651 of record JAPLPD010000224.1, read on the forward strand.
TTCTGGCTGGCGCCACGGTTGCCCGCCGAGCCGGCGGTTGAAAAGAAATCGGCCGCCGACGCGAAAGCCGGCGGTGGCAGCCGCTTCGGATTTCCGGTGCTGCTCTCGATCGGCATGATCGACAGCGCGACCCGCATGGGATTCCTCATTTTTTTGCCGTTCGTGCTGATCTCCAAGGGTGCGAGCCTGCCGACGGTCGGCCTCGCGCTGACCCTGGTGTTCGCCGGCGGCGCTGTCGGCAAGCTCGTCTGCGCCATCATCGGGGCGCGGATCGGCGTGATTGCGACCGTGTGCCTCACCGAAGGGCTCACCACGGCGGGAATATTCGCGCTGCTGCCGCTGCCGCTTGAAGCCGCTTTGGTCGTGCTGCCGGTCATCGGCATCATGCTCAACGGCACGTCGTCGGTGCTTTACGGCTCGGTGCCGGAACTGGTCGAGCCGGCCAGGCGCACGCGAATGTTCAGCATCTTCTACACCGGGACCATCGGTTCGGGCGCGATCTCGCCGCCGCTCTACGGTCTGGTTGGCGATTCGCTCGGTGTGCCGGCGGCACTGATGGTGGTGGCCGGCATGTGTCTGCTCACCCTGCCGCTTGCTCTGCTGCTGCTGCCGATGCTGCCCGCCCATTCGCGCTAGTCAGCGCCCATCCCCCAGCACGGCTTGGATTAAAGCCAATGCCGCCACCGCGGCGGTATCGGCGCGCAGGATGCGCGGGCCGAGCGAGAGTCGCACCAAGTTGGTCAGCTTCAGCAATGCCGCCCGCTCATCCTCCGCGAAGCCGCCCTCGGGTCCAATCAGCAGCGCCAGCGGCTGCGTGCCGCCACCTGCGCTTGACATGGTGAGCGGCAGCATCGCGCTTGGCGCCTCGCGGACGCCGGCCAGCGCGGCGACCGGATCTCTGACGTCGGCTGCCTCGTCGCAGAACACCAGCAGGCGATCGGGCGTTCGGGCGGCGAGGGCGCGCGCGAACGAGAGCGGCTCGGCGACCTCGGGAATCGACAGCACGCCGCATTGCTCGGCGGCCTCGATGGCGTTGGCGCGCATGCGCTCCACATTCACGCGGTTGACCTGGGTGTGCTGGGTCAGCACCGGCTGCAGCCGGGACACGCCCATTTCGACCGCCTTCTGCACCATGTAGTCGAGCCGCTCGTGCTTGAGCGGTGCAAATAGGTAATGCAGGTCCGTCGGTTCGGTCTGCGGCCGGGTCTGTTCCTGGGCGATCAGGGCGGGGCGCTTGCCGTCGGCAAGGGTGGCCCGCCATTCGCCGTCCTTGCCGTTGAACGCCAGAACCTCGTCGCCGCTGGAGAGGCGCAGCACGTTGCGGAGATAGTGCCCCTGCGGCTTCTCAAGTGAGACCTCGGCCCCGGCTTTCAGCGCGCCGGTGACGTGGAGCCTCGGGCCTCGGAGGTCGTATTTGGGCAAAGGGCCGTCCTCGAAACGCGCTTCAGACCGGCTTTACCGCTCCTCGCGCAAGTTCGCCAGTGGGAACCAGAAATAGCAAGGGGCGGGTCAGCATGCCGGTGAGGGCTTTTGCCGCTAACCTTCGCTTCGTGCCGCCCTGTTAGCGCACAATGAGAATGTCCCCTTTGTGCAAAGTGAGAATGTCCCCTTTTCGAGTTTGATTCGACGGGGCATTGATGGACAGGGGATTACTGACGATGAGCGCGTCGGAGCGCGAACGGGCGGGCGTCGTGCGT
>JAPLPD010000311.1 GCA_026400395.1 Alphaproteobacteria bacterium
CACGCCGAAGGACATCATCGACAAGCTCAACGGCGAGATCGTTGCGATGCTCGGCACGCCGGAGGTGCAGGCCCGCATCACCCGCGAAGGCGCCATACCGATCGGCAGTTCGCCCGAGCAATGGTCAGAGCGGTTTCGAAATGAGGTGGCAAAGTGGGCCAGAGTTGCGAAAAACGCCGGGCTTTCACAGGCAAACTGAGCGAACGCTGATAAGCTAAGCGCAAGAATTGTTACGGGAGGAGGATCCATGCTGCGCATGATCGCTGGCGTTGTCGGAGCGTGCGCCCTGGCGTTCGCGCCCGCTGCCGCTCAAACCGCGGCCATTGACGCGGCCAAGGATTTTCCCAATCGCTCGATCCATATCGTGGTGCCCTTCCCGGCCGGCGGACCGGCCGATGTCGCCGCCCGGCTGCTGGCGCAGCGGATGCAGGAGGACTGGGGCCAGCCGGTGATCGTCGAGAACCGTCCGGGCGGCAACACCGTGATCGGGGCGCTGGCCGTGGCGAAGGCCGCGCCGGACGGCTACACGCTGCTAATGGCGATAGATTCCACTCTGGTGATGAACCAGTTCCTCTACAAGTCGCTGGCCTACGACCCGATTAACGATTTCGCGCCGATCACCACCACGACCAAGACCGTCTCGGCGCTGGTGGTGGGCGCGGACGGCCCGAAATCCGTGAAAGAACTTATCGACAGGGCAAAGGCCGAACCGGGCAAGCTGAACTACGGCGCCGGCACCATTACCGCGCAGTTGATGGGGCACCGCTTTCACAAGGCGGCCGGCATCGACATCGTCTATGTCCCGTTCAAGGGCACACCGGAGACCGTCAACGGGCTGCTCACCGGCAGCGTCCAGGTCATCTACGCCGCCAACGCCACGGTGAATCCGCTGATCGAAACCGGCAAGGTTCGTGCGCTCGCCAGGCTCGACCGCCGCTCGCCGGCCTCGATGGCGAACATGCCGGTGCTGGCCGACGCCGCCGGCCTGCCGAACCTGGAGGACATGTCGGTCTGGCTCGGCCTCGTAGCGCCCAAGGGCACGCCGAAGCCGGTCATCGACAAGCTGCAGCAGAAGGTCGCGCAGATCATGGCCGATCCGGCGATGCTGGAGAAATCGGAGCGCACCGGCGCATTTCCGATGATCAGCACGCCAGAGGAATTCGGCCAGTTCATCCGGCAGGAGGCCGGGCGCTGGCAGAAGGTGCTGCAGGAGACCAACATCAAATACGATTGAGCCCGAAACCGGGGCCGGAGGAATGCCATGGCTTTGTCACGACGATTGATCACGCTCGCGGGACTTCTCGCGCTCACGCTCGTTCCCGCCGCCGCGCAAAACGCGGCCCAAAATTCCGCCAACGACGCGGCGAAGGATTTTCCCAACCGCTCCATCAAGATTGTCGTGCCGTTTCCGGCCGGCGGGCCATCGGACGTGCTGGCACGTCTGATCGGCCAGAAAATGAGCGAGGACTGGGGCCAGCCGGTGGTGATCGAGAACCGGCCCGGCGCCAACACCGTGATCGGCGCGCAGATCGTCAAGGCGGCCGCGCCCGACGGCTATACGCTGCTAATGGCCATCGACTCGACGCTGACGATGAACCAGTACCTCTACCGCACACCCCCTTACGATCCGATCAATGATTTCGCCCCGGTCACGCTGGTCGCCAAGACCATGCAGCTTCTGATGGTCAATGCGGCGAGCGAAGTGAAATCAGTCGACGACCTGATCGGCAAGGCCAAGGATGCGGCGCGACAATCAAGGTGAGAATCCCGCGACAATCAGGATGAGAATGCGCCGCTGCTGGGGTGACGAAGGGAGGGCGGAGCCCGACCGGAGGCGCCCCAGCAGCGGCGGCGTGCGCCCGTAGGGCCGCGTCTGGCG
>JAPLPD010000137.1:0-10543 GCA_026400395.1 Alphaproteobacteria bacterium
AACGCACGACGCCCGCCCGTTCGCGCTCCGACGCGCTCATCGTCAGTAATCCCCTGTCCATCAATGCCCCGTCGAATCAAACTCGAAAAGGGGACATTCTCACTTTGCACAAAGGGGACATTCTCATTGTGCGCTAACAAGCTGAGTTCCGACATGGCGGCCCACATGTTTACCTGATAGGAGGCGATGGAGGCGCCCGCGGCATCGAAGCGGTTGGTATGAAAATCGCCGTGGCCGTAGACTGCGGTCACGCTGATATTCCAGGGGCCGTGCTCGTAGGCGCCGATGCCGCCGATCTGGGTGAAGTCGAGCCGCCCGCTCTGGGTTCCACCATTCACACCAATCCGCGTCTGACTTTGATCGACCGAGAGCCCGACTGTCGCGCCTGGCGCAATGGTGGTGCCGAAACCGGCGACGCCGCCTGCCGTCTTTCGGTTGTCACCAGGGAAGGCGCCCTGCGCGTCGGTCACCTGCCGCGAGCCATAGCCTTCGAACCAGGTGCGGAAGCGTTGCGTTGCGCCGGGCTCCGCGCCACCACCCTGCGGGTCGTTGCCCGAGCTGGCGGCGGTGCGAAATGAATACAGCGCGTTGAACCGCTGCATGAAATGGCTGCCGACGTCGAACACGGCAGCCGGGCTGGACTGCTGGACGCTGCTGCTTGGGGATGAGGTGCTGGCGGTTGGGCACACAGGCGGCGGGCCGATGAACGGTCCGCCTGGGCACTGCGCCATAGCTTCGCTGGCGAATGCCACCAGGGCACACAGCAAAACGGGAGCCAATGCAGCGAAGTGGACCAAAGGAGAGGGCCCGCCTGTGGTTGTAAGTTTACGGCGAACCCACACCATTCACTCCCGCAAATCATGCCGGCGGAGCCATCAGCCGCGCACAACACCGTCACAAGCAAAGGGATTGTTGCAGTTGATCCAGCGAGGTCAACGGCAGCAGCGCTTTGATTAGCACGATCTTAGGCGTTGTGGCCTGCCGATCGCACGAACAGCACAGTGGAACCGTGCCGGCTGCATTCATTGCCTTATGGTTGATGCACACGGCCTTCGGCAACGCGCCTGAGAGCGTCGGGATAGATGCGGTGTTCGACCTCAAGCACACGCGCGGCGAGCGTCGATTTGGTGTCGCTGAGGAGCACCGGAATCGACGATTGCACGATGATCGGCCCCGAATCCATCTCGGGCACCACGAAATGCACGGTCGCACCGTGTTCAGTCGCGCCAGCAGCAAGGGCGCGCGCGTGGGTGTCGAGCCCTTTGAAGGCCGGCAGCAGCGCCGGGTGAATGTTGAGCAGACGGCCCTCCCACTGCCGCACGAACCAGGGCGTCAGCAGCCGCATGAAACCGGCGAGGCAGACCAAATCGATCCGCTCCGCGTTCAACGCGTCCTGCAACGCCCGCTCGAACGCCTCGCGGTCCTTGCCGAATTTCCGGTGATCGACGACCGCGGTTCGGATGCCCGCAGCTTCCGCGCTCCGCAGACCTTCGGCGGCGGGGTCGTTGGAGACGACTAGCACGATCTCCGCCGGATAGGACGGATCCTGAGCGGCGTCGATCAGCGCCACCATGTTGGAGCCGCGGCCGGAGATTAGAATGGCGACGCGCTTGCGGGCCATGATGGGATCAGATGTTCAGGCGGCCGGAGTACGTCACGCGCGGCTTGCCCTTGGCGGTGGCAACCAACTCGCCGAGATGCACGACGCGTTCGCCTTGGCGCGTAAGGATCGCGGCGACCTTGTCGGCCGCGCGTGGTGCGACCACCGCGATCATGCCGATCCCGCAATTGAAGGTGCGCAGCATTTCCTTTTCGGCGACGCCGCCGGTCTCGGCCAGCCATTGGAACACCGGCGGCACCGGGATGCGCGAGATGTCGATATGCGCGCCGACGTTCTTCGGCAACACGCGCGGGATGTTGTCGGGAAATCCGCCGCCGGTGATGTGGGCGAGCGCCTTGACCGCTTTCGTCTCACGGATCGCGGCAAGGCAGGATTTCACATAGATGCGCGTCGGCGTTAGCACGGCGGCGCCGAGCTTCTTCTTTTTGTCGAACGGAGCGGGCGCGCTCCACTTGAGCTTGGACCGGGTCACGATCTTTCGCACCAGCGAATAGCCGTTCGAGTGGACGCCAGACGAAGCGATGCCGAGGACGATGTCGCCCGCGGCAATGTCGTTGCGCGGCAGGATCGCGCCGCGCTCGACCGCGCCGACCGCGAAGCCCGCGAGATCGTAGTCGTCGCCATGATAGACGCCGGGCATCTCCGCGGTCTCGCCGCCGATCAGCGCGCAGCGGGCCTGGCGGCAGCCTTCCGCGATGCCTTTGACGATCTCGGCTCCAACCTGCGGATCGAGCTTGCCGGTGGCAAAGTAATCGAGAAAGAACAGCGGCTCCGCGCCCTGCACGACAAGGTCATTCACCGACATGGCTACAAGGTCGATTCCGATGGTCCGGTGGATGCCGGTTTCGATCGCGATCTTAACCTTGGTGCCGACGCCGTCATTGGCGGCAACCAGAACCGGATCCTTGAAGCCGGCCCGCTTGAGATCGAACAGGCCGCCGAAGCCGCCGATCTCGGCATCCGAGCCGGGCCGGGCGGTTGCCTTCACCAGCGGCTTGATCAACTCCACCATGCGGTTCCCGGCGTCGATATCGACGCCGGATTGCGCATAGGTGAGGCCCTTTTTGCTCATGGCCCTTGCGTATGTCGGAATCGAAACGTGTGCAATGCCTCCCCGGCCGATATACTCAATCGGAATCGCAGGCACTCCGGGGGCGGTGTGTGGGCGAGCCGGGGCCTTGGGTTTGAATATTCCGAATCTCATCACGTTGGCGAGAATCATCCTCGTGCCGGTGGTCGTCTGGGCGATTGCCAGCGGGCAATTGCGCTTGGCGTTCCTGCTGTTCATGGCCGCCGCCATCAGCGATGCCATCGACGGATTCCTGGCCAAGCGCTTCGGTATGAAGACCGAACTCGGAGCCTATCTAGATCCGCTGGCCGACAAGGTGCTGATCGTGTCGATCTACGTCACCCTCGGCATCACCGGGGTGATACCGCCCTGGGTCGTCATATTGGTGGTATCGCGCGACTTTATGATCGTCGGCGCCATCATCCTGTCGTGGGTGGTGGACCGGCCGGTCCAGATCAAGCCTTTGGTCGTCAGCAAGATCAACACCGGGGTCCAGATCGTGTACCCAGGTCTCGTGCTGGCCGCCTATGGATATTCTTTTGCCATTGCGCCGGTGTTGACACTGGTGATGGCGCTGGTCGCGGTATTGACCTTGCTTTCCGTGGGCCTCTATCTCGCCGAATGGATCCGTCACATGAATTCGGCGGAAACTCGGGTTTGACGACGAGGCAGTAACTGGACCCGCGATTGGGCCGGGGTGGCGTGTCATGATGGCTCTGGAACGGCAGGTCACCTTCTGGATTGCGGCGCTCGCGGTGTTTATCGCGGTGCTGTGGCTGCTCAGCGAGATGCTGCTGCCGTTTATCGCCGGGATGGCGCTGGCCTACCTTCTCGATCCGATCGCGCGTCGGGCGCAGACGCTGGGCATTCCGCGCGCGGTCTCGGCGCTGGTGATGGTCACTTTGGTGATCGTTCTGCTGGTGGTGGCCGTGATGGCAGCCGCGCCGATCGTCGGCCAGCAATACGTCGCTCTCCTGAACAAACTGCCGGGTTACGTGGATCGGCTGCAGTCGTTGGTCGCCGATCCGAGCCAGTCGTGGCTTGGGTCGGTTTTGGGCGAGCAGCTTCCCGACGCCAAGAAATCGGTCGGCAGTCTGGTGAGCCAGGGCGCCGGCTTCGTCACCGGCTTTCTCGGCTCCCTTTGGTCGGGTGGACGAGCGGTGCTTTCGATGCTGTCGCTGCTGGTCATCACGCCGGTGGTGGCGTTCTACCTGCTATGCGACTGGGAGCGCTTCGTCGTTACGGTCGATAGCTGGATTCCGCTACAGCATCGGGACACGGTGCGCGGATTGGCTCGTGACATCGACAACGCCATCGCCGGCTTCGTGCGGGGGCAGGCCGTGATCTGCTTGATCCTTGCGGTGTTTTACGCCGCGGGTCTGACGCTCAGCGGTTTGCACTTCGGTTTCTTGATCGGATTGGTGACCGGCCTCCTCAGCTTCATTCCTTATGTTGGGGCGCTGACCGGGTTCCTGGTCGCGGGCATTGTCGCCATTGCCAGCTTCTGGCCGGAGTGGACCCCGATCCTGATGGTCGCCGGCGTGTTCGGCATCGGTCAGGTGCTCGAGGGCTATGTGCTGTCGCCCAATCTCGTCGGCGCCAAGGTCGGATTGCATCCGGTTTGGATGATGTTTGCCTTGATCGCGTTCGGCTACCTGTTCGGCTTCGCCGGTCTGCTGGTTGCTATCCCACTGGCGGCGACAATCGGCGTGCTGCTCCGCTTCGGGCTTCGCCAATACCTGCAAAGCCAGATCTACACCGGGCGCCAGCCCGACATCGGGCCGCGCTGATCGATGGCGAGCCCCGCCGCCAATGTCACCGTCGAACCGACGCAGCTCGCGCTTGCGCTCGATCATGCCGAAAGCCTCGCGCGTGAGGATTTTCTGGCGGGACCATCGAACGCCGCGGCCCTGGCGCTGATCGAGCGCTGGCCGGACTGGCCGTCGCGCACTGTGCTGCTGCGAGGGCCGGAGGGCTCCGGAAAAAGCCATCTGGCGGCGATCTGGGCGCGGGAGGCGGGGGCGCGAACGTTGTCGCCGCGTGCGCTGGACAGAGGCGAGGTGCCTGTCGCGCTCGCCACCGGCGCGCTGGTGCTGGACAATCTCTCCGAGGGGGGCTTCGACGAAGCAGCGCTGTTTCATTTGCTCAACCTCGCGCGAGAGGAGCGCGCCTATCTCCTCATCACCGCCCGCACCGCCCCCAGCACCTGGCGCATCGGTGTGGCCGATCTGGCCTCGCGGCTGCGTGCGCTGCCGGTGGTAGCGCTGACTGCGCCAGACGATGCGTTGTTCCGTGCGTTGCTGGTCAAGCTGTTCGCCGACCGCCAACTCGCTGTCGATGAGAGTCTCGTCTCGTTCCTGACGACTCGGATCGAACGCTCATTCGCCGCCGCCCGCTCGGCAGTGGCCCGGCTAGACCGGTCGGCGCTCCAATTGCGACGCCCGGTCACCCGCGCGCTGGCCGGCGAACTATTCCGCGAGCCTTGACTTAACCATCGGGCGGCACTGTCATTTCTGCGTCATGGACGACGGCCACACTTCCGCGTCATATAACTGTCATGGATGGCCATGCCTGAGATATCGCAAGCTACTGTTCTGAATGCAGAATCCGGAAAGACCGGGGCTGCGGGCGGGGCCGCCGCGCTCCCGGCCGAAGCGCCCGTCAATCTGGCCTCCAGTCCAGAGCGGTTCATCAACCGGGAGCTTTCCTGGCTGCACTTCAATCGCCGGGTCTTGGAGGAGGCCGAAAATCCCCAGCATCCGCTTTTCGAAAAGGTCCGGTTCCTTTCGATCTCGGCAAACAACCTTGATGAGTTCTTCATGGTGCGGGTCGCCGGGCTCAAGGGCCAGGTGCGCGCCGGCATCGCCGACCGCAGCCCCGATGGGCTTACGCCGAGCGAGCAACTCGCCCGTATCGGCGAGGCGGTGTCCAGCCTCGGGAACGATCAACAGGCGCGCTGGCGCCAGTTGCGCGAGGAACTCAAGGGCCAGGACATCCTGCTGGTCGAACCCGAGAGCCTGAAGAAGGCCGACCGCGCCTGGCTCGAAGACTACTTCCTGCAATACATCTTCCCGGTGTTGACGCCGCTGGCGATTGATCCGGCGCATCCTTTTCCTTTTATCCCCAATCTCGGATTCTCGCTCGCCTTCCAACTGGCGCGCGCGAGCGACGGCCGGGCGATGAATGCGCTGATCCGTGTGCCGCAGAAAATCGAGCGGTTCATCCGCATTCCTACCGCAGAAGCCGGCACGGTGCGCATGACGACGCTGGAGCAGGCAACCGGGATGTTCGTGCCGAAGTTATTCCCCGGCTATACCGTCAAGGGTCGGGGGGCCTTCCGCGTCGTTCGGGATTCCGACGTCGAAGTGGAAGAAGAAGCGGAAGATCTCGTGCGCCTGTTCGAAAGCGCGCTGAAGCGCCGGCGCCGGGGGTCGGTCATCCGTCTCGAAATTGAGGCGGCCATGCCGGAGGAGCTTCGCCGTTTCGTGCAGCGCGAACTTGCGGTCGCCGACGACGAGGTCTTTCTGGTGGAGGGCATGCTTGCGCTGGGCGAACTGTCGCAACTTTTGTCCATCGATCGGCCCGACCTGGAGTTTGTTCCGTATAATCCGCGCTTCCCTGAGCGCATCCGCGATCACGCCGGTGACTGTTTCGCCGCGATCCGTCAGAAGGATCTGATCGTTCATCATCCGTATGAATCGTTCGACGCCGTGGTGCAGTTCCTCAATCAGGCCGCCCGCGATCCCGATGTCATCGCCATCAAGCAGACACTCTACCGCACCTCTAAGGATTCACAGATCGTGCGCGCGCTCGCCGAGGCGGCCGAGGCGGGCAAGTCGGTGACCGCGGTGGTGGAGCTGAAGGCGCGCTTCGACGAGGAGGCCAACATCCGCTGGGCGCGCGATCTTGAGCGCGCCGGAGCGCAGGTGGTCTATGGGTTCTTCGAACTTAAGACGCACTCTAAGCTGTCCCAGGTGGTGCGCCGCGAGGGCGGCAAGCTCGTGTCCTACGTCCATGTTGGCACGGGCAACTATCATCCGGTCACCGCGCGCATCTACACTGACCTGTCGTTCTTCACGTCGGATCCGGTGATCGCGCGCGATGTTGGACGCATCTTCAACTTCGTCACCGGTTACGCAGTGCCTGCCGAGCTGGAGAAAATGGCGGTGTCGCCGGTCAATTTGCGCCAGCGTATCTGCGAGCACATCGACCAGGAGGTTGCCCACGCCAAGGCAGGACGCCCGGCCGCGATCTGGATGAAGGACAACGCGATGGTCGATCCGGAGATCATCGACAAGCTCTACGTCGCATCGCGGGCAGGGGTATCCATCGACCTTGTGGTGCGTGGCATCTGTTGCCTGCGTCCCGGCGTGCCGGGGCTGTCCGAGAACATCCGGGTCAAGTCGATTATCGGACGCTTCCTGGAACACAGCCGTGTGTATTGCTTCGGAGCGGGCCATGGGCTGCCCAACCCCAAGGCCGCGGTCTATATCTCCTCGGCCGATATGATGCCGCGTAACCTCGATCGCCGGGTCGAGGCGCTGTGCCCTATCCTCAATCCGACTGTGCATGAGCAGGTTCTCGACCAGATCATGCTTGCAAATTTCAAGGACAACGAGCAGAGCTGGCAGTTGCTGCCGGATGGCTCGTCCAAGCGAATCAAGGCCGCCGCCAGCGAAGAACCGTTCAACGCGCATAAGTATTTCATGACGAATCCAAGCCTCTCCGGACGCGGAAAGTCGCTCAACGAATCGCCGCCCCGCAGCCTCAGCCGACGGGACGAGCGTGCTTGAGAAGGCCGCGATAGGCGTGGCCAAAGGTCGGCTTGATTATGGGCCGCCGGTCGCGGTGATTGACATCGGGTCGAACTCGGTGCGTCTCGTCGTCTATGAGGGTGTCACCCGTAGCCCGACACCGCTGTTCAACGAAAAGACGCTGGCCGGCCTTGGACGCGAGGTGCAGAGCAAAGGGCTGCTTGCCGCCGACGCGGTGGAGAAGGCGCTCATCGCGCTGAAGCGATTCCGCGCGCTCTGCGATACCATGCAAGTGGAGCGGCTGTGGGTGCTCGCCACCGCCGCCTGCCGTGAAGCGCGCAACGGCAAAGAGTTCATCGCCACGGCCGAGAAAATCTGCCGCACCAAGATTGATGTGATCTCAGGTCAGCGCGAGGCCGAGTTGACGGCCTTCGGGGTGGTTTCCGGTTTCCATCGCCCCGATGGAATCGTCGGCGATCTCGGTGGCGGCTCACTTGAACTGGTCGATGTTCAGGGCTCGCGCATCCGCCCTGGCACGACGCTGCCGCTCGGCGGCCTAGCCTTGCTGGACCGTTCCGGAAAATCGATCAAAAAGGCGGAAAAGCTTGTTAAGACCGCGCTCGATGGGGCCAAGCTGCTGAAGGCTGGGGAGGACCGCACGTTCTACGCGGTCGGCGGTACCTGGCGCGCCCTTGCTCAACTGCACATGGCGCAGACCGGCTATCCGCTGCATGTCATGCATGGCTATGTGATCCGCGCCAAGGAGGCGCTGGAATTCTCGCGGCTGGTGCATCGGGTAAACCCTGAGACGCTGTCGCAGATCGAAGTCGTCAACGCGGCGCGCCGTCCGCTGCTGCCTTACGCGGCGCTGGTGCTGGAGCACGTCGTGCGTGCCGCCGAGCCTCGTGACGTGGTGTTCTCGGCGCTCGGCGTGCGCGAAGGATTGCTCTACACCCTGCTCAACGCCGAAGAACGCAAGAAAGACGCGCTGCTCGCCGCGGCGGGGGAGCTCAATCTCTTGCGTTCCCGCTCGCCGCAGCATGGCGAGGAACTGATCGACTGGACCGATGCCTTCATGGCGACGTCCGGTCTTGACGAAAGTTCAGACGAAAAGCGGTTGCGCCAAGCAGCCTGTCTGGTCGCCGACATAGGCTGGCGTGCGCATCCGGACTACCGGGGCGAGCAATCGCTGAGCATCATCGCCCACGCTGCTTTCGTGGGCATTGATCATCCGGGGCGGGCCTATCTCGCGCTGGCGATCTTTTTCCGCCACGTCGGCCTGCTGCATGACGAAGAATTGTCACCGCGCATCCGCGAACTGGCAACCACCCGCACCCTCGATCGCGCCCGCGTTCTCGGTGCTGCATTGCGCGTCGCGTACATGGTATCCGCCTCGCAGCCGGGTGTATTGCCGCGCGCGCCGCTCAAGGTCGAGCGCCACCGTCTGGTGCTTCGGCTTGAAGGCGCGGTCTCGGCGCTGGCGGGCGAACGCGTTTCGTCCCGGCTGAAGCAACTCGCGCGGCTTGTCGGGCGCGAACCGGTGGTCGTAACGTCTTAGCGGTTCATTGCGCCGGCGCCGCGCGGCGCCCCCATACAATGTGAGGAATGCCTTTGAGCAACGAGCAGCAGCAGATCATCGGCGTCTGGAAACTGGTGTCGGTCATGTACGAGGACCAAGCCACCAAGGAGATGACGCCGATCATGGGCGCGCAGCCGCGCGGGTTTCAGATCGCGACGCCCGATGGCCGGTGGCTGGCGCTGGCGACGCCATCGGGCCGCACGGCTCCGGCGACCGATGAAGAGCGCGCGCAGGCGTTCCGCACCATGATTGGATATTCCGGCCGCTATCGCGTCGAGGGCGCCACCATCACCACCAAGGTGGATGTCGCCTGGAACGAGTCATGGGTCGGTGGCGAGCAGGTGCGGCACATCCGCTTTGAGGCAGACAAGCTTTTCATCGAAAGCCCGCCGATGCCGCATCCCAATATGTACGGCAAGACCGTGCGGGTGATTGTCGTGTGGCAGCGCGACGGCCAGCTTCGCTGACCGTCCTACTGCTCGCGAACCTGCTTGGCCTTGGCCTTGCGGGAGGCGTCGTCGCGCGCAGTGCGCACGGCCGATTGAGCCGCCGAATTTGCGGCGTTGCTGGCGGCGGTGGGCGCGGTAACGGTGACGCTGGACAAGCCGTACTTGGATTTTTTCGCCGATTTCTTGCCGGCGGCCTGGACAGCCGGGCTGGCGGCCAAGAACAACGCTCCGACAAGAGCCGCGAGAATGGCCTTGGACTGAAGTTTCATGACAGTCTCCCCGATTCCAGCCCCGGACAGGCATCCATGCCAGGGCGTTGAATTGTTCCTTGCCTATTGGTCGCGCCAGTTCGGCCAAACGTTCAAGACCGGAAAATAGGTTTTTTCCCTTGCGAAGACCATCCGGTGCACCGCCTTCGCTGGAAATTAATCCCGGTCGACCGCCACGACACGGCTGCGCTCGATCGCCAGTGCCAGCCTTCCATGCTTGAGGTCGAGCGCCCGTTCGCCGAACAGTTCGCGGCGCCAGCCCTTCAGCGCGGGAACGTCTGCCTCGTCGTCGCCGGCGATGCGGTCCAGATCGTCCACCGTGGCGATGACCTTGGCGGCGACGCCGTGCCGCTCCGATGTCATGCGCAGCAGCACCTTGAGCAGTTCGACGGTGGCCGAACCGTTGGGCGAAGCCTTGGGGCGGTCGATCACAGGCAGCGATTTCGGATCGCGCGCAAGCCCCGCCTTCACCGCGTCGAGGATGCCTTCGCCCCATTTCGAGCGCTCGAAGCCCTTCGGTAAGGAGCGCAGCGCCGCCAGCCGCTCCGCAGTCGTTGGAGCCTGCACGGCGATGTCGCCGATGGTGTCGTCTTTGAGGACACGCGCGCGCGGCACGTCGCGGGTCTGTGCTTCGCGCTCGCGCCAGGCGGCGACTTCGATCAGGACGGCCAGTTCCTTGGGCTTGCGGACGCGGGTCTTGAGCCGCATCCAGGCTCGTCCCGGGTCGGCCCGATAGGTGTCTGGCGAGGTGAGAATCTCCATCTCATCGTCCATCCAGTCGGTGCGGCCGCGGCGGCCGAGA
>JAPLPD010000137.1:10567-28364 GCA_026400395.1 Alphaproteobacteria bacterium
CAAATGGGTGACGTCGGAGATCGCATAGGTGACCTGGGCCGGCGAAAGCGGCCTGCGGCTCCAGTCGGTGAAGCGGTTCGACTTGTCGAGGGTATCGCCGGTGATGCGCTGGACCAACTGGTCGTAGGAGATGGAATCCCCGTGGCCCAGCACCATGGCTGCAACCTGGCTGTCGAAGATCGGATGCGGAATGAGGTTGGCGCGGTGCCAGACGATTTCGATGTCCTGCCTGGCGGCGTGGAAGACCTTCAGCACCTTCTCGTTCGCCATCAGATCGAAGAACGGCTTGAGGTCGATGCCCGGCGCCAGCGCATCGATGACCACCGCCTCGTCGGTCGAAGCGAGTTGCGCCACGCAGAGCAGCGGGTAGTAGGTGGTCTCCCGCAGGAATTCGGTGTCGATGGTGACGAAGGGATGACGCGCCAGCCGGTCGCAGGTGGCCGCCAGTTCCTCCGTCGTGGTGATCAGTTCCATACGAGGCTTACATAGCGGACTTAAAACGGCATCGCCAAGGCTCATCGGGGACTTATGCCCCGCACCGGCGGCATGAAAATAAACGGCCAGGGTGAGGGGAACGGCCCCACCGGCACGTCGATCAAGGTCGGCCCGTCCCGGCGCGCCAGCGCCCGCCGCAGCGCAGCACGCAGTTCCTCCGGCGTCCGGGCGCGGTCGCCGGCAGCGCCGAAACTTTCGGCGAATTTTACGAAATCCGGGTTGGCGAGGTCGCTGGCAATCAGCCGGTTGCCAAACCGCTCCTGCTGGATCCGGCGGACATTGCCGAAGGCGCCATCGTTGAAAACGATGGTGGTGAGCGGGATGTGGTGGCGCACGGCGGTCGCCATTTCGTTGGCGGTGAACATGAAACCGCCGTCGCCGGTGATCGACACCACCGGCACGTCCCGCCGGGCGTCCTGCGCACCGAGTGCCGTGGCAAAGCCCCAGCCCAGGTTGTCCTGATAGCCGGGCGACAGGAAGGTGCGCGGCTTGTGGACCGGAAACGCCAGCCGGGCGGCGAAGCCCATCTGTGTCACCTCATCGACCAGGATGCCGTCGTCGGGCAACTCGGCGCGAATGACGTCGAGGAAAGCAAGCTGTGGCCCGAGCGAGCCGCGCAGGCGCCCGCCCCATTCGGCCTGACGTTGTGCCATCTCCGACTGACGTGAACCACGCCTTGTGTTGTGGGCAGGCAGGACGTCGAGGAGCCGCTTGAGGATCGGCTTGGCGTCGCCAATCAGCGCGGCGGCAGGCTTGTGCAGGCGCCCGGGTTCATCGGCGTCGGCATCGATCCGGACCACCTTCAGGGACTTGTCTATACCCCATTGCTGGAACTGGATCAGCATGCGCGTGCCGATCCCCAGCACGACATCGGCCTCGCCCCAAAGTTCATGGCCGAGTGGCAGCGTGACGCTGAACGGATCGCGGCCATCGAGCACGCCGCGGCCCCGGCGATAGGCGAGCACCGGCGCCTGCAGCATGGCGGAGAGGGCGGTGACCTCTTCGGTTGCGCCCTGGGCGCCGCCTCCGCAGATGATCAACGGGTTTCGAGCCGCGCCGAGCAATTTGGCTGCTTTGCGGATGCCGGTCTCGTCGATCGCGGACGGGCGCACCGGCAGCGGCGCCTGCGGCGTTACCTTGCCTGCCATTCCCCACACGTCGATCGGGCATTGCAGCGAGGACGGGCCGGGCCGGCCAGAGTTCATCGATCGTATCGCCTTGGCGACCTGGCGCGGCGCCTGATCGGGCTTGCGGATCAGGGCGGAATAGTCGACCAGGCGCTTGATGATGCCGGCCTGGTCGCGGATCTCGTGGAGATGGCCGAGGTTTCGCCCGATATCGGCGTCCGGGATTTCGCCGACCAGGGCCAGCACCGGTGCGTTCATCGAATAGGCGGTGAGGAGGGCTGCCGACGAGTTCAGGAAGCCCGGTCCCGGCACCACGGCGTAGGCGGCAGGCTTGGCGGTTGCGAGCGCCGCGCCGAGAGCCATATAGGCCGCGCCCTGCTCATGCCTCGTGTGGACCGTCCGCATCCGGTCGGTTGCTTTGAACAGAGCCTCGAACAGCATGTCGTTCTGCACGCCCGGCAAGGCGTAGATCGTGCCGATGCCGTGGGCGATCATAGCGTCGACTGTTGCCTCAGCGGCCGTCATCGTCGCGGGCGGCGCAGTCTCACGGGCAACTGGTTTCGGTCGAGCCACGCGCATCTATTCCGGCAACGCATTCATGATGATCATCGCCTTAACCATTTCATCGGCGGGCGCCTTGCCGAAGGTCTTTTGCAGGATCGTCTCGATCTTGCCCGTTCGATAGAGCCGCGCCAGCGTCTGATCGACCAGCAAGCGGAAGGTGCCGTCGTCGCGCCGCAGAGCGAGGGCGTAGGTCTCATAGCTGAAGTATTGCTTGCTGACCGTGAAGCCCGGATAGCCACCCTCCTGCAGCATGGTGGCAAGGATGCCACGGTCGCCGAAGTACGCGTCGATCTTGTCGTCCGTCAGCAAGGCGAAACCGGTGCGGTAGTCGGGGGACCGTGACGACGGTGGCCTTGAGATTCAACATTTCGATCGATTTGCGCAACTTCTGCTCGCTCGTCGTCGCGGCCACGACACCGATCCGCCTGCCTCTGAGGTCTTCGAATATTGACACGGGCTTGCTGGTCCGCGAGATCACACCGGCTCCCTCAAGGCCGCCACCTCGGTGCAAAGGTCGATGATGTAGCCCGCCGGCTGGCCGTTACGGTCCTGGTACGAATAGGGCCGGGCGTCGGCCCGATAGCCAATTCGAAACGTGCCGGATTCGCGGATGCGGTCGAGGGTTCCGGCGCTGGCGGTATGGGACCCCAGCACGAGAGCAGCGATCAGTAGGGGTAATTTCAGCATGTTCGGCCTCAACGGAACTCCGACCGCTGAGTTTTGAATCAATCGCGTCTGGCCGCAATGGCGGCGGCGGTTATTGGCAGGGAATGAGCGGCCGGTGGGCATAATCCCGGCTGCCTTGACAAAAACCAGCCTTCCTGTGCTTGGTCCGCCGCCTCCAACAGGCATTTCATGCGATTCTGACCGGGTTTACAGGCATGCATCGTTACCGCACCCACACCTGCGGCGCGCTCCGCGACAGCGACATCGGCAAGGACGTTCGGCTGTCCGGCTGGTGCCACCGCATCCGCGACCACGGCGGGCTTCTGTTCATCGATTTGCGCGACCACTACGGCCTGAGCCAGGTGGTCGCTGACCCCGACAGCCCGGCATTCAAGGTCGCCGAAACGCTCCGCTCGGAGTGGGTGGTGCGCATCGACGGCAAGGTGCGCCGCCGCCCGGACGGGACCGAGAACGCCGACCTGCCGACCGGGCAGGTCGAAATCTACATCAAGGAAATCGAGGTTTTGGGCCCTGCCGGCGACCTGCCGATGCCGGTTGCGGGTGACCAGGAATATCCTGAGGAAACAAGGCTTAAATACCGGTTCCTCGACCTCCGTAGGGAGAAGCTCCACCGAAACATCATGACGCGCGGCGCGGTGATCGATTCGATCCGCAGCCGTATGAAGCAACAGGGCTTCTTCGAGTTCCAGACGCCGATCCTGACGGCCTCGTCACCGGAGGGCGCGCGCGACTACCTCGTGCCGTCGCGTATCCATCCGGGCAAGTTCTACGCGTTGCCGCAGGCGCCGCAGCAGTTCAAACAGCTCCTGATGGTCTCAGGCTTCGACCGTTACTTCCAGATCGCGCCGTGCTTCCGCGACGAGGACGCCCGTGCCGACCGCTCGCCGGGCGAGTTCTACCAACTCGATCTGGAGATGAGCTTCGTCACCCAGCAGGACGTGTTCGACGCGGTCGAGCCGGTGATGCGCGGCGTGTTCGAGGAGTTCGCCAACGGCAAGGCGGTTACTCAGAAGTTTCCGATGATCCCCTATGCCGAGGCGATGAAGAAGTACGGCACCGACAAGCCGGACCTGCGCAACCCGATCGAAATGCAGAACGTCAGCGAAGCGTTCCGCGGCTCGGGCTTCAAGATATTTGCCGGCATGCTGGCGTCGGACCCAAAGAACGAGGTCTGGGCCATTCCGGCGCCGAAGGGCGGCAACCGCGCGTTCTGCGACCGCATGAACGCCTGGGCGCAGCACGAGGGGCAGCCCGGGCTGGGCTATATTTTCTGGCGCGAGGGCGAAGAGAACGGTGCAGGCCCGCTCGCCAAAAACATCGGGCCGGAGCGGACCAAGCAGATCGCCGAACAACTCGGCCTCGGCGTCGGCGACGCGGTGTTCTTCATCGCCGGCAAGCCGCAGCAGTTCGTCAAGTTCGCAGGACCCGCGCGGACCAAGGTTGGCGAGGAGCTTGGTCTGATCGCCAAGGACCGCTTCGATTTCTGCTGGATTGTCGACTTCCCCATGTTTGAATGGAACGAAGAAGACAAGAAGATCGACTTCTCGCACAACCCGTTCTCGATGCCGAACATGGACATCGATGAATTCCTCAAGCTCGATCCGGCATCCGATCAGGACAAACTGATCGCCATCAAGGCGATCCAGTACGACATCGTCTGCAACGGAACGGAACTGTCCTCGGGCGCGATCCGGAACCACCGTCCGGATGTGATGAAGAAGGCGTTTGCCATCGCCGGCTATCCCGAGGAGGTGCTGGAGCAAAAATTCGGCGGCATGCTGCGCGCGCTTTCGCTCGGCGCGCCGCCGCATGGCGGCATCGCGCCCGGCATCGACCGCATCGTCATGTTGCTTTGCGGCGAGGAGAACCTGCGCGAGGTGGTGCTGTTCCCGATGAACCAGCGCGCCGAGGATTTGCTGATGGGCGCGCCATCGGAGGTGACGCCGAAGCAGTTGCGCGAATTGCACATCAGATTGAATCTCCCCGACAAGTAGCGGAGGCTCGCGTGAGCGCGCTGGTCAGTCCGGGTTTCGTCAGGACGATGGCGGCCTACAACGCCGAGATGAACCGGCGCTTGTATGCGGCGGCCGGGCGCATCCCCGATCCGGCGCGGCGGCAGGATCGCGGCGCCTTCTGGGGCTCGCTGCACGGGACGCTGTGCCATCTGGTCTGGGGCGATCAGATGTGGATGTCGCGGTTCGACGATTGGCCGAAGCCCGATGTCATTCAGAAGAACAGTGCCACTTTGATAGCGAGCTTCGACGAACTGTGCCGTGTTCGTATCGACGCCGACGACAGGATTTCAGCGTGGGCCGGGCGCGTGACCAATGCCTGGCTGGCCGAGGATCTGGTCTGGTTCAGTTCGTCGGCGCACAAGGAATTGCGTTCGCCGCGCAGCTTCGCGATCGCGCACTTCTTCAATCACCAGACCCATCATCGCGGTCAGGCGCATGGGCTGATCACCGCCTGCGGGGAAAAAACCGGCAACACGGATTTGTTTCTGGTGGTGGAGCCTGTGCTCTAACCGCTATTTCGCCGGCAGCGGGATGAACTCGACCTCGTCGCCCGGTACCTTCTGGAAATGTCCCGCGGCCCATTCCGCCTTGGCCTGCTCGATGCGGTCCTTCCGCGACGAAACGAAATTCCACCAGATGTGGCGCGGCCCATCCATCGGCGCGCCGCCGAATATGGTCACATGGGCGTCGGACCGGGCGCGGATGGTGATGCGGTCGCCGGGCTTGAACACCAGCAGGCGTTCGCTGCCGAAGGTGTCGCCGGCAATATCGATTTCGCCGGCGAGCACGTAGATTGCCCGCTCCTCGTGGACGGCGTCGAGCGGCAGTGTGCTGCCGGCCTTCAGATGTGCATCGGCGAACAGCGTTTCCGACGTGGTCTTGACCGGCGAGCGCGCGCCGTAGGCGGAGCCCACCACAACGCGCACCGCCGTGCCGGTGTCGTTCACCATCGGGAACTGCTCGACGGCGTAATGGGTGAAATCCGGGGCCATTTCCTCCTGCGCTGCGGGCAGCGCCACCCACATCTGCAGGCCGTGCAGATTGTCGCCCTTGGCGCGGCGCGGCGTATCGGTGCGCTCGGAGTGGACGATGCCGCGTCCGGCGGTCATCCAGTTGACCGCGCCGGGCCGGATCGGCACCGCGGTGCCGAGGCTGTCGCGGTGCATGATCTCGCCGTCGAACAGGTAGGTGACGGTGGCAAGCCCGATATGCGGGTGCGGGCGGACGTCGAGGCCGTTGCCCGACTTGAACACCGTCGGGCCGAAATGATCGAAGAACACGAACGGACCGACCATCCGCGACTGCATTGAAGGCAGCGCGCGGCGCACCGTGAAGCCGTCGCCGAGATCGGCGGTCCGCGGGACGACCACGGCTTTCAGCGCGTCACACTGGAATTTGTCGCCGGCGGCGGGGTCTTGTCCGGGAAAAAAGCTCATGTCGCTGTCTCCGTTTGACAGCAGATGGCGCGCCGACCGGGTTTTGGCAAGCCGGGTGGGGCATGGTCCGGCCCTTACGCGGTTTTGAGATTGGGCAGGAGTTTCCTCGCCGTCTCGACCTCGATCGAACGCAGTTCGGCGGCGTTGAACCTCCAGTTCGCGATTCCTTCGTTGGTATCGGCGCCTTCGCGATAGGGATAGTCGGTGCCGTACAGCACCTGCGACACCTGCACCATTTCGAACAGTGCGGAGAGTTGCGCCTTGGTGTGGCCCTGCGCCAGTTCGTAGTAGAGCTTCTGGAATTCCGGCATCGGCCCATTCGGCAGGTGCGGGTTCTTCTGCACCTTCTGCTGCTGGATGAAGCGCGCGGTGAGGAAGGGCAGCGTGCCGCCCGAGTGCGAGAAGATCCAGCGGATGTCCGGGTACTTCTGCGACATGCCACTGAACACCAGATGGGCGATGGTGCGCGTCGAGTCGGTGGCGTATTCGATCGACCCCACCGGAATTCCCGGAACCACATCGGAGCAGCACGCGGGTATCGCCGGATGCACGTAGATGACGGCCTTGCGCCGGTTCAGCTCAGCGTAAACCGGCACGAACGACGCATCACCCAGATACTTCCCGCCATAGCTCGTGAAGAAGCTGATGCCGTCCGCCTTAAGGATGTCGAATGCATATTCGATTTCCTTCAAGCTGCCGTCGGCGTCGGGCGGCGAGATGGTGGCGAACAGGCCGAAGCGGCCGGGGTGGTCGCGCACCAGCTTGGCGCCGAAATCGTTGATGATGCGGTTCATCTTGCGGCTGTCTTCCGCCTCGCCCCACCATGTGCCTGGTGTGGCCGGCGAAAGCACGGACGTCGCGATGCCGCTCTTGTCCATGTCGTCGAGCGACATCTGTGCCGACCATTTCGGCGCATTGACCTTGCGCTTCGACAGGTATTCGCGGTGGTCGGGCGACACAAAATGATGGTGCACGTCGATCTTGGTCTTGGCGCCCTGCGCGCGAACCGCGGGCGATCCAAGGGAGCCGAGCGCGCCCAGTCCGAGGGCCGCCACGCCGCCGGCCAGGAACTTACGCCGGCCGAGCGCCGGTGCTTGAAATGCCAGAGTCGGTTCGCAGCAGGCGCAGTTGGCAGAGAAGTTCATTCACATCCTCCCTTGGGCAGGGCGTCTCGTTGGACGAGCGCTTACATTGGCGCCAGCTTGGCGCTCAATTGGAATCCGGGTCAAGGCGGTTGGCCGGTCTTAGGTTTGCTTCAGGCGCGGGATTAGCTTGATCGCGACCTCGCGCTCGATCGAGCGGATGTCATCGGCGGTGAATCCATAAGCCGCGATGCCGCCGTTGACCTCGGCGCCGTCGCGAAACGGATAGTCGGTGCCGTACAGCACTTGCGACATCGGTACCATTTTCAGCAGCGCGGCCAATTGGCCGGCCGTGTTGCCCTGGGCAAGCTCGTAATAGAATTTCCGCAGCAGAGGCGCTGCGCCGCCCGCGAGTTTTTTCTGCTCGGCCAGCAGTTCGAGGCGTGCCGTGAGGAACGGCAGCGTGCCTCCCGAGTGCGAGAAAATCCACCGGATGTCCGGAAACTTGGTCGCAACACCGCTGATCACGATGTGGGTGATGGTACGGGTGGAGTCGGTTGCAAACTCGATGGTGGACGGACCGATGCCGGGCAGGATGCGTCCGCAGCAGTTTGGCGTTGTCGGATGCACATAGACGACGGCTTTGCGGCGGTTGAGTTCCGCATAGACCGGTTCGAACGAAGGATCGCCGAGATACTTGTCGCCGTAGCTGGTGAACAGGCCGACGCCGTCGGCCTTGAGGGTGTCGAAGGCGTATTCGATTTCCTTCAAGCTGCCGTCCAGATCGGGCGGCGCCACGGCGGCGAACAGGCCGAACCGGCCGGGATAGTCGGCGACCATCTTGGCGCCATACTCGTTGCACTCCCGCGCCAGCCGGCGTGACATCGGAACGTCGTCATCGAACCATGCGCCGGGTTGCACCAGCGAGAGGATCGCGGTGGCGATGCCGCTCTTGTCCATTTCGGCGAGCGACATCTGCGGGGTCCACAGCGGCGGCCGGCCGCCGCTGCGCTTGGTGGCCATGACCTCTGCGTGGAATGGCGGTACATAGTGATGATGTACGTCGATCCGGGGTTTCGTTGCCGGCTGGGCCAGCGCTGCGCTGGCGCCGAGGCCGACACCGGCGATGCCGCTGGCGATACCGCCGGCCAGGAAGCCGCGCCGGGCAGCGTTGACCCCGGTGGCGGCGAAGCCCGGCTGGCAGCACGCGCAGCCCGACATGAGTTTTTGCCCGGATGCCGTCGGCGTCATCGTCAACCTCCCAGAATCGGAATCATTTTCCCATCAGTGCCGCGTTTTTCCGCCCCGCGCCAGTTGGTCGATTGGTTCATGATCCGCTGAAAGTTGGCATGGACGGGCGCGTATACGCTAGGCGCGGCTCGATCTGGCTGCGTTAACGGCCCGCTAACCAAAAGCGGTTCGGCGTGCCCATCCCGATTCCGATGAGCGATTATCGGGCTTACGCTTAATCTCAACTTAACGCGGCTCCATCAACCTGCCTGGACAGTTGTGTGTGGAGTTTAAGTGTCGCCGAGAGGGAAGTTGCTCGCAGCGATTGCTATCGGCATTGTCCTGGCGGGAATGCCGGTGGCGGCGCTGAACATTTGGCTCAACGGCATGGCTGAGCGCCAGGGCCGGGAAGAACTCGATCTGTCGGCCCGGCGGCACATGGCGTTGTCAGACGCGCGGATCGCTCGCACAGCCGCGGCGCTCGACGACCTTGCGGCGCGCGCGATCGATTCATTCCGCTCTGGCCATATCGACGTGCTGCGCCAGACGACCTTCGGCACAATTCCGATCAAGGAGCTTTCGATCGTTGCTGCCGATGGGCGCACACTATGCACCGACGTGGGCAACCACTCCGACCATCGCAAGGTTATATCGTCTGAGCCGCTAACGGTGGGCAGCGGCAGCCTGCTCGAACTGGTGCAATTGGGTACACAGCCGCAGCGGTGGGTGAGGATCCGCCGGCCTGGGACCAACACATCGGTCGGCCTCGCGGCGCTCATTCCCGCCGGGCTGTTCATGCCGCAGGTTTCCAACACCGGCGGGGAACTAAAGTTTCAGGCGCGAGTATTATCCGCGGGTGGTGCGCTGATCGCCGAGACGGGCGGCACGGCGCCTGTCGACGGTCACTCCGATACTCTGGTTACCACCGTTTCTTCCAGCCAATACGGTCTGCAGGCGATCGTGACGGGGGCGCACTCCGGCCTTACCGCCGGGCAGGGTGATTTGCGCGCGGTTGGGACAATTGTCAGCGGTCTCCTTGCCATCGTCATTCTGATGATGCCGTTGTTGATGCCGACGCGGGAACGTGAAAATCCGATCGACGAGATCGAGCGGGCGCTCAAGGCCGGCGAGTTCGTTCCGTACTTCCAGCCTATCGTCGATATCCGCTCAGGACGGCTGCGCGGCGCCGAGGTGCTGATCCGCTGGCGTAAGCCCGACGGCACCGTGGTGCCGCCCGCCTCGTTCATCCCGCTCGCGGAGTCGAGCGGGCTTATCATCGAGATGACGCGCGTCCTGATGCGGCGCGTCTGTACTGAGGCGGGTGCGGTGCTCGGAGCGCGGCCGCACCTCAAGGTTGGCTTTAATCTCACCGCGCGGCACTTCGCCAGCGAAGAGATCGTCGAAGATGTCCGCAAGATTTTCAAGAAGTCGAAACTGCGCCTGACCCAGATTGTGCTTGAGGTGACGGAACGCCAGCCGCTCGAGAATCTCACCGAGACGCGCCGCGTTATCGCGGCATTGCAGGGACTCGGCGTCAAGGTGGCGATCGACGATGTCGGCACGGGCCACAGCGGCCTCTCCTACATGCTCAAGCTCGGCGTCGATATCATCAAGATTGACAAAATGTTCATCGACTCGCTTGGCACCGACCGCAACTCCAACACCATCATCGAGACGCTGATCGATCTGGCGCAGAACATGCGGATGGACGTGATCGCGGAGGGGGTCGAGAGCTTCGAACAGGTGTTGCATCTGCGCGATCTCGGCATCCGGGCGGCGCAAGGGTTCGTGTTCTCGCCGCCGCTGCCGTGCAGCGCGTTCCTGCAACTCGTCGAGACCATCGACCCGCTGAAAGCTGGTGCGCCGGCCGATCAGCCGGGCACCCTGCTGGCGGGCCTGGCACAGGTTGAATACGCCACGCGGGAGGAACCTCGAAGGCGGGACGATCGGGGCGCAATCCCCACCGACCCGCGTATCACTGAAAGTGTCGCTGTGGATAAAGTCTGATTCGTTTGGATTTGTCACGTTGTTTCTGATGGATAGAGATATCCACAGTATTTTTTGCATGTGGATAAAGGGGTTGGGCACATAACGGCCGACGTTCCTACTACCGCAGCCAGGTCACCAGGGTGAGGCCGGTCTGATCGTCGAGGACCCGGTCGGTGCCTGGCTTGAGCCCGTGACGCTTCAGCAGGGCGTCCGGGGTTTGCGAGGGGACGCCAGGAAACACCGGCCGGCCGCCGGGGAGAGTGGCCTTGCTGGTCCGGCTCAGGTGGAAGACGTCGTAGCCAATCTCCAGGAACATTCCGAACGGTTCGGTGCCGCCGATGACGGCAATTGAGCCGCCGGACAGCCCAAATGCGTTCCACGCCTGCTCCAGGGAGGCGCCCGCCGGGTTCCAGTGGATGGCGTTGGCGTTCTGCGGATCGCGCGACAGTCCAACGACGCCGCGGGTCAGGATCAGCCGCCGCCGCTCCGCCATGTGGGGGCCACCCTCGGCGGAGTTGCGGCCGTGAAGGAGGACGGTCGCCGCGTCGAGGGTTGCATGGAAGAAGCGCTGATCGGCTTCGAGCTTGAGCGTGTCGGGCTGTATGCCGCCGCTGTCCGCGATCATTCCATCGGCGGATACGATGGCGATGCCTTCAATGCGGTAGGGGCGTTTCATGATCGCGGCAAGCTTATACGTGCGTTGCAAAATGCAAAGAGGCGGCCCTGCGGCCGCCCCTTGTATGATTTAACGCGTGAGACCGGAAGTCAGTCGACGTCGCGCACCACGCTCGAAACCGGACGCGTGCTGACGGTCGGAAGCTTGGCGTCCTTGAGCAGTTCGTCGTCGTACTGCTTCATCGAGGTCACCGGAGCGCGCGGCTTCATGTGAACGATTTTGTAGCCGCCTGCCTTCAACTCGGCGAGCAGTTGCGGCACCGCTTCCGAAGTCGCCTTCTGGAAGTCGTGCATCAGCACGATGCCCTTGCCGTGCTTCTGCAGCTTGGCCATGACCGACTTCACGACCTGGTCGCCCTTGCGCAGTTTGAAGTCGAACGAGTCCATGTCGGTCGAGAAGATCGCGATGTTGCGCGTGCCGAGATAGGTGACCATGTCGGGCGGATGGCGCAGCGCCGGGAAGCGGAAGAACGGCGCGGCCAACTGGTTCTGATCCTCGAGCGCCCAACGCACCGCGCTGATGGCCTTCTCGATTTCGGCCTTGGCGTCCTCGGGCGATTTCGCGCGCGACAGATCGGCGTGCGACCAGGTGTGCGAGCCGATGGTGTGCCCGCCCGCCGCCATCTGGCGGACGATCTCCGGATAGTAGGTGACGTGTTTGCCGATCGGGAAGAAGATCGCCTTCACGCATTCGGCGGCCAGCGCCTTGAGCACCGCGGGCGTGGTCGGCCACGGACCGTCGTCGAAGGTCAGTACGACCTCGTGGTCGCGAAGGAAGTCCAACTGGCGGAAATGCTCGAAGCCAAAGCCGGGGCCGCCGGTGGTGTCGATCTCGACCGTGCGGGACACGCCGAGCGCATTGGGATTGTCGCACTTGGCCGTCGCGGACTTGGCGCCGGCGGAGGGAGCGGTTGCCCGCGGGGCGGGAGCAAGGCCGGGCGTAGCGGCCAGCGGCTGCGCGTTGCTCGGAACCAGGGACGGGGCTGGCGCCACCAGCGGCGGCGCCGAACCAGTTGTGACCTGCTGGGCCGAAGCCGGTCCGAGCACCAGCAAGGACGCTGAAATCGCCAACGCAAACGTTGCCGCACCACGCATCACGACCTCCAGAACCTGAAGAAAAATGAACCAGCCTCGATGGTTCTTGAGCCTGAAAATGCAGCCATTGACGGCTGCGAGTCAACAAAAGCCACGCGGCGTTAACCACGCAGGCAACATTAACATTACCCGCGAAGCGGTTAGCCCGGTGGATCAATTGGGGCAGACAAGCGAACCTGCCGCAACGATTGGCGTCCGCGCGTCAAAGCAGCTCTTTCTCGATGGCCGCAATCACCCGCGTATCGGTCGGCTCGACCTGGGTGGCGAAGACCGCCGCGATCCGCCCATCACGGCCGATCAGGTATTTGTGGAAATTCCACCGCGGACCTTCGCCCGGGCGCTCCAGCGCCGCCCATTTGTAGAACGGGTGGGCGGTTGGGCCCTTGACGCCGGCCTTCGCCGCGAGCGGAAAGCTCACCCCGTATTCGTCATGGGCGGTCTTGTTGATCTCAACGGGCCCGCCGGGCTCCTGGCCGCCGAAGTCGTTCGACGGCACCCCGACGATCAGCAAGCCGCGGTCGCGGTAGAGCGCCCAAAGTTTCTGCAATCCAGCCAGTTGGGGCGTGTAGCCGCATTGGGAGGCGGTGTTGACGACCAGGATCGGTTTTCCGGTGTGCTCGCCGAGCGCGAGCTTGCCGCCATCGAGCGTGGCGAAGTTGAAGCTGTAGGCGGTCTGCCGGCTCATGGCGGGGGCCTGGGCGAGTGCGGGAGCAGCGATGCCAGAGCCGAGCAGGGCCAGAAGACAGCGGCGGTGGATCGGCATGATGCTCCTCGGTTCAGCTTGGCAGCGTCGCAGTTCATACGACGCGGCACGGAAACCGGATGCATGACGTTACAAGAAAATCCCCACTCCTCGCCACCGTGAGAAGTGGGGAGCCATTCAGCATCCGTGCTCAGGCCAGCACCTTGTGCTTCTTCAGCCATTCGATCGCCATCTTCCAGCCGTCCTCGGCCGCTTCCTTGCGGTAGCTTGGCCGGTAGTCGGCGTGGAAGCCGTGCGGCGCGCCGGGATAGATCTTGAACTCGGCGGTCTTATTCGCCTTGGCCAGCGCCTCTTTCATCGCTTCGACTTGGGCCACCGGAATTCCTGTATCCTCGGCGCCATAGAGGCCGAGCACCGGCGCCTTGACGTCGGCGGCGAGTTCGGTCGGGCTCTTCGGCCACTTCTCCTTCTGCGCTGGCGGATCGACCAGCGAGCCGTAGAAGGCGACGCCGGCCTTCAGGTCCTTGTTGTGCGCGGAGTATTCCCACACCGTCCGCCCGCCGCGGCAGAAGCCGAGGATGGCGAGTTTGCCGGTGTCGCCGCCTTGCGCTTTGGCCCAGGCCACGGTGGCGTCGAGATCGGCCATCAGTTCGGCATCGGTCTTGCCATTCACGATCGGCATCAGCTTCGGCATTTCGGTGATCTTGGTGAGGTCTTCCCCCGAGCGGAAGTAGTAGTTCGGTGCGATCGCCAGTGCGCCGGCTTTGGCCAGACGCCGCGTCACATCCCTGATGTATTCGTGCAGGCCGAAAATCTCCATCGCCACCAGCACGACCGGCGGATTGGTCGCATTGTCCGGCCGCGCGAAATAGACCGGCATATCGCCGCCGGCGACCTTCACCGTGGCGTCGCCGACCTTCAATCCCGTGGTGTCGGTGGTGACGACCTGGGCCCGCACCGGACCGGCCGCGAGAGTGTAGCCGGCAGCGGCGGCGGCCGAGGCTGTCATGAAAAAGCCGCGCCGGGACAGCGGCGACGGGGTGGTCAGTCCGATGATATCGGACGGGATATTGGAGCGGACGTTCATCATTTCCTCCGGTTGACGGGTGAGCGCAATGAAGTGAACACCCGAGCGCGAACATTATTGCAGTTTGGAAGCCCCGCCGCGACGGGGGCCAGGCAAAATGGCCGGGGTGGTGTGTCGCCCACTTCGTCCCGCTATAGTGCGGAAGAGGCAGCAACAGGAGGATCACCCCATGCCCGAGATCGTCGTTTACGCCGTCGGTAATCGCCCGGCCGAGCAAAAAGCAGCCCTCTGCAAGGACATCACCGACGCGATGGTGAAGAACTACAAGGTCCCGGCCGACGCGGTTGTAATCACGTTGGTCGAAACGCCCAAGACCGACAAGGCCAAAGGCGGCGTCATGTTCAGCGATATGGCTGGCCGGTAGCACCCGACTGCATTCGACCGAGGTCGTCATGGCCGGGCTGGTCCCGGCCATCTCGATTCTTGGACCGAGGCGATCCTATTTTTGAAACTCGATGCGCTTGTCGGGCCGCTCCAGATCGACGTGCAATGCCTCGCACAGCCGGTTGGAGTAGTTCCACATGCCGCAGAACACCGTCAGTTCGACGATCTGCTTTTCGCTGAAGTGCTTCTGCATCGCGGTGAAGGCGTCGTTGTCGTCGCGCGCGGTCATTTTGGTAACGGCGTCCGCCCAGCGCACCGCCGACTTTTGCCTTTCGTCGAGGTCCGGCGACGCCATGTAATCGTCGCCCTGAGCCGCCGCGATCTGCGTCTCCGTTAATCCCACCTTCCTGCCGAGCGGCACGTTGTGCGACATGCAATAGGCGCTGCGGTTCAGCGCCGAAGTTTTGCTAATAACCAGTTGCTGGATCTTCACGTACTCCGGATCGGCCTTCACGTTGATCAACCGGATGGCTTCATTCGGCAACATCCAGCCGGCCAACGCCGCCGGCTGATGAGCGAGCACCTGGGAGAAGTTGCTGATCCGGCCCCACTGCCGCAGGACACCGTCATAGACCTCGCGCGTCTGCGGATCGGTCGTCTCCGGCGGAATCATCTTCACGCGCGCCATTTGGTTCGCCTCTCAAAGTCTCCGCTTTGCGCCGATCTATTCGACGCCGCTGTCGAGGAAGTGCTTGCGCGCCTCCGCTGTCGCAAGGAACGCCAGAAACTGGCGTGACGCTTCGCCGTGCCCGCGGTCAAGCATGGCGGCGGAATAGGGCAGCACGATCTGGATGTCGTCCGGCACGGGCCCGCCCCAGGCCACGCCCTTGCCACGCCACGCCAGAATCTCGGTTGCCGGGCCGAAGCCAACCGCGCCCTTGCCCGGGTTGTCGGCCAGGTGCTGATTCAGCAACGTCGCGGTGTCGAAGCGCTTGAGTTTCGCAGCGACGTTGGCGGTGAGGCCGAGCCGGTCGATCACAGCCATGAGGTGGTCGCCGGTCGGCGC
The DNA here is from genome assembly GCA_026400395.1 of Alphaproteobacteria bacterium. Taxonomy (GTDB): domain Bacteria; phylum Pseudomonadota; class Alphaproteobacteria; order Rhizobiales; family Xanthobacteraceae; genus Z2-YC6860. Next base: position 26,143 of record JAPLPD010000137.1, read on the forward strand.
AAGGGTGAGCAGTACGGCGTCGGCGGATGCGACCGTGCGGCGGAACGCGTCCATACTGGAAACGTCAGGCGGCGAGGCGTCGGTCCTTACCACAGCGCCGATTCGTACGGCGCCGATTGAGATGAGTGTGGCCTTATCGGCGAGGCCCGCGGCAACGAGTTCATTCGCCCATTCGGTCGGCACCAGGATCACGTGAGCGGCGGCTTCGCCGGCGAGCGCATGCTTTCTGATGTTGTGACCGTGATCGGTTGCGACCTGCACGGCGATCCCCGTTGCGCGGGTGAATGCCGCCGCCGCCGGACGCAAGCCATGCAACGCCGAGCCGGCGGCGAGTACCTTGATGCCATCGGCGCGGGGGGCCGTCTGGGGGACGGCAGCGGGCGAAAATCCACTCACGCCGATGGTCGCAGCCGTGCACTGCAAAAGTTGGCGCCGCGAGATTCTGGATGGTTCGTGTGCTGCACGCAGTCGAGCCTCCCCGTCATTTGGTGGCGAAACCACCGGCCACGGCGACGATGTCAGTCCGTCAGGCGGTAGTGTCGATGAGCAACCCTGTACCGGCCGCTTTGGCCGCGGCTACCGGCGGTGTGACCGCCGGATCGACCGGCTTGAGCGGATCCTTGGGCTTCAGCGAAGCCTTCCACAACTCTTCCGGCGACTGACTCTTGATAAACTGAGCCATTGGAGACTTCGCCGCCGAACTCGAACAACACATCCCACGCTCCCCGTCCCGAGGCAAAGAAACCATGCCGCCGCGAAGCCAATGACTCCTTAACGCGCGATGACAAGCGCGTGATCGGGCGGAGCCGTCCGGCTATCGTTTTTTGCGGGCTGTCATTTTGACCTTCTTTTTGGCTGTCTCAGCCTTCGATTTGCGTTTGATATCCTGGCCGTGCGCGCGCTTGTAGGTCTGGATATCCTTGAATTGTCCCTTCTTGTCGCGCACCGCATAGAGCTTGGTGTCCTTCGAACTGCGCATCGTCGTTCGTTTCGCCATGTGGACCTCGATCTTGTCGCCTTCGATCCTTCGCTCGGGACTTCAGTTCGGCTTGATGCCGGCTTCCGTGGTGATCTTCTCGTAGTCCGCGGTGATCGCCTTGAGGAACGTGCCGAACTTCGCGCCGCAGGTGCCGTCCGGGAATAGGCCCTGTTGGTCGAACTTCGCCTTCATCTCCGGCGTGTTCATGGCGCCGATCAGCATTGTCGAAAGGCTTTGGATCATGTCGGGCGGTGTCTTGGCCGGGGCGACCAGACCGTAGAAGATCTCGGCCACGTATTTGGTGATGCCGGTTTCTTCCATGATAGGCACGCCGGGCAACACAGCCAGCCGCTTCGGCGATGTGGTGACCAAGGCGCGGAGCGTGCCGCTCTTGATCTGTGACACGACGGTCGGGTAGTCGGCCCAGACCGCCTGCACATGACCGCCCATCAGCGCGGTCACGGCGGGGCCGCTGCCGCCATACGGCACATAATTGACGTCGATCTTGGTTGCGAGCCGCAGCACTTCGATGGCGATATGCAGCGAAGTCGCCGGACCGCCGCTCGCAAAGGTAATCTTGCCGGGATTGGCTTTGGCGTCCGCGACCAGTTCCTGCACGGTCTTCCAAGGTGCGTTCGCCTGCACCACGAGCGGCATCGGGGTCGAAGCGATGTTGCAGACCGGCTCGAAGTTCGCGAGCGTGAAGCTGCCGCGCTTGGTCGCCATGTTCACCACGAAGGCGTTGGCGACGAGCAGCAGCGTGTTACCGTCCGGTTCGGCTCGTGCCGCGGCTTCCGTGCCGATGGTCATTCCGCCGCCAGGGCGGTTTTCGACCACGACGGTTGGCCCGCCGGCCTTCTGAATCTGCTCGCCCATCAACCGCGAGGTAATGTCAGGCCCGCTGCCCGGCGTGTAGGGCACGATGATTTTGATCGTGCGGCTCGATTGCGCGACGGCCGCGGTCGAACCAAGCGCTAGCACTGTGGCGGCGAACGCAGTCGCCAGGATTCTGCATTTCAACATCGGACGCTCCCCCTGCGGTTTTTATTGGGCGTCCGACAGCGTGATGGGTTTCGCGGCCCGCCGCAAGACGGGCCGCGGTCGCTGTTAGCGCACAATGAGAATGTCCCCTTTGTGCAAAGTGAGAATGTCCCCTTTTCGAGTTTGATTCGACGGGGCATTGATGGACAGGGGATTACTGACGATGAGCGCGTCGGAGCGCGAACGGGCGGGCGTCGTGCGT
>JAPLPD010000097.1 GCA_026400395.1 Alphaproteobacteria bacterium
CTGACGGAAGGCGATGACAGTGGTATCTCTCGACATGGCGTATCGCTCCTTTCGGGGAGGTTCTGGCAGGCTTCGACACCCGCCTCGATACGCCGCCTTCAATCAAACGTCGTCACCCAGATTCCGGCTTAGCTCGCCGCCCACCTCGATCGTGGTGAACACGATATTGGCGAAGCTCGACTCGCGCAGGCCCCAGATGTTCAGCGCGGTGCAGGCAACCAGCAGGGCCAGCGCCGCGAGCCCCGGCGGCACATCGGCGAACACCCGCAGATAGCCGCCGAAGGCGATCGCCACCGTCGCCGCGGTGGCGGCCCCGCCGATCAGGATCACAGCGCCGACGCCGAACGAAAGCCAGTCGGCCCTCGGCCAAGCGTGCCGGACGTAGATGTATTCGGCGCCCGCTTGCGGATATGCGGTCGCCATCTCGGCGTAGGACAGGGCGGTCAGGAACGCTATGCCGGCGCCGATGACAAAACTCAGCCACAGACTCTGTTGCGCCAGCCCCGCGGCGGTTCCAATAACCGAATAGACCCCGGCGCCGACGATGACGCCGACGCTGTAAAACATCAGTTGGACCGGACCGAGAACGGGTTTGAGCGGCATTTGGACTTAATCGTGTTGCACGAATGGGCGGAGTGGGCCACTTAACATGCCGGTGCGCGCACCCCGCTTGATTCATGTCATAATCATCCCACAGCGCTCATGACCGAAACCTCCACTCCGATCGTCCCGCACGCGCCTCCGGTGATCACCGCGAAGCCGGCCCGGTTCGACAGCATCATGCGGCCGATCCGGGCCTTCCAGCCGAGCTACATTCCGGTGGTGATGGTCTATTTCGCCTATGGCGCGCTGGGCCTGATCGACGTCACCCGCGACCTCTGGATCAAGGAAAGCCTGTCGTTCACGCCGTCGCAGCTTGCCGGCATCGCCGTGTGGCTGATGCTGCCATGGACCGTCAAGATGGTGTTCGGGGAACTGGTCGATACCGTGCCGATCTTCGGTTCGCAGCGCAAAGCCTACGTCCTGATCGGCGCGGCATTCATGGCGACGGGCCTGGTCATCCTGGCCGGCGCGGCCGGCCGATGGCTGACCATTGCGCGCGCCGACCACCTCTACATTTTCGGCGCAATGCTGGTGGCGATTGGCACGGTGGTGCAGGACGTGGTGGCCGACGCCATGTCCACCGAGGTGGTTGCCCGCACCGACGCCAACGGCAACGAGCGGCCCGACGACGTGGTCCGCGTCGAACTCGGCATGGTGCAGGTGCTCGGCCGGCTCGCGGTATCGGCCGGCGTTCTGGCGGTCGCCGGCCTGTCGGGCTGGCTCGCCGACCTGATGTCGCGGCAGGCGGTTTTCCTGATCGCGCTGATTATCCCGGCGATCTCGGTCGCCGGCGTATTCCTGCGCGGCATCGAAACCACCGAGCGGCGGCCGATCGACTGGCGCATCCTCGGCGGCGGCATTGTGTTCGGCATCGTCGTTGTTGCGCTCGGCGTCGGCGGCATGCCGTTCGGCCAGGAGATCATCTTCATCATCTCGATGGCGGTGGTCTGCTACATGCTGGGGCTGGTGACCGCCGAGCTCGACCACAAGACGCGGATGGGCATCCTGTTCTCCACCATCATCGTGTTCTCCTTTCGCTCCGCGCCGACGGTCGGCGACGGCTTCTTCTGGTGGACGCTGGACGAGCTCAACTTCGACGCCGCGTTCTACGGCACCCTGCGGCAGACCGGCGCGATCCTGTCGATCGCCGTGATGTGGATCTTCAGCCGGCAACTGACCGAAACGTCGGTGACCAAGACGCTGCTGTGGATCGCGATTGCGAGCGGGGTTCTGTCGCTGCCCAACATCGGACTGGTCTACGGCCTCCACCAATGGACCGAGGCGACGTTCGGGTTCGGCGCCCGCACCATCGCTTTCGTCGATTCCGCGGCGTCGTCGCCGTTCGTGCAACTCAGCATGGTCCCGTTGCTGACGCTGACCGCGTGGTATGCGCCGCCGGGCCACCGCGCGACCTGGTTCGCGCTTATGGCATCGCTGATGAACATCGCGCTGGTCGCCTCGCAGTTGCAGACCAAATACCTCAACGACATTTTCGTAGTCGGCCGCGGCCAGTACGCCGAGCTTGGCCCCCTCCTCGTCTGGGCGGTCACGCTGAGCCTGATCATCCCGGTCGCAGCGATTCTGCTGTTCGGCAAGCGCGCGGTGACGCACGCACACGTGAAACACGACTGATCGGAGGATTGCGCCGTGCAATTCGGACTGAATTTCTTTCCTTGCGTCAGCCCCGAGCAGAAGCCCGCGGAGCGCTATTTCCGCGAGGCGATGCATCTGTGCAGCCTGACCGACGAACTGGGCTACGTCCACATCCGGCAGGTCGAGCACTACTTCAAGCCCTACGGCGGCTACAGCCCCAATCCGCTGATCTTCCTGACGGCGGCGGCCATGGTCACGAAGAACACGCGGCTGATCACCGGCGCCGTGCTGCCGGCGTTCAACCGGCCGCTGAAGCTGGCCGGCGAGATCGGCATGCTCGACGGCATCAGCAACGGCCGGCTTGAGGTCGGCTTCGCACGCGCCTTCCTGCCGCACGAGTTCGCCGCGTTCGGGGTCAGCCTCGACGAAAGCCGACGGCGCTTCACCGAGGGGCTGTCGCAGATTACGGCGCTGCTGATGGACGAGAACGTTTCGTCAAACGGCGAGTTCAACAGCTTCCAGAATATCACGTCGCTGCCGCGGCCAACACAGAGGCCGCATCCGCCGTTCTGGATCGCCGCCACCACCACGCCGGAAACCTTCGCCTTCGCAGGCACCAACGGCTGCAAGGTGATGGCGATCCCGCTCGAACCCGCCAAGATGCGCGAGCTGGTCGGCATTTACCGCGATGCATGGCGGAAGGCCGGCCATCCCGGCAACGGCCATGTCATGAACACGTTCTTCATGTGCTGCGCGGCCTCCCGCGACGAGGCGATGGCCACCGGCCTCGGACCCTGCAACGCCCATCTCAAGGGGCTCGCCGACGCCGCCAAGGAATGGCTCACCGGCGCCAGCACCAAAGACTATCCCGGCTACGACAAACTGATGGCGCACGTGCTGTCCGACAGCGCCGAGAAGCAGATGCGGGGCGGCTCGGCCTTCATCGGCACGCCGGCGGACATCGTGGACATGATCGCCGGCTACAACGAGCGGGTCGGCGGCGTCGACAGCATGTCCTTGCACTTTACGCCGGGCAACATGCCGGTCGAAATAGCCGAGCGCTCGCTGCGGCTGTTCTCGAAAGAGGTGATGCCGAAGGTGGCCGCGCTTTAGTTCTGCGACGCCAGGAAGCGTTTGACGAAGGCGCGATAGCCGCCCGGCGCGCGGCCGAGGATCGCCGACAGCACCACCGGATTGCCGCCGGCATAGCCATGCGCGTCGTAGTGGCGGCACATCTTCATGTAGGCATCGATCGACCACGGCTTCCAGCCGCGCCCCACGGCCCAGACCTTCCAGTCCTCCAGCGACTGCTTGTCGGCGCGGACCGGCTTTCCCCATTCCTCGGTGATGATCGCGGCCATCTCGTCGTTGGTCAGGCGATCCGGCCCGCACAGTTCGAACACGCCGCCGCGGTATTGCGGCTCGGTCAGCGCGCGCGCCGCCGCGTCGCCCAGATCGTCGGTGTCGATCAGCGCCATCTTCTGTTGGGCGGAATAGGCGCGCAGATAGACGCCCTTCTCTTTGATCGCCGGCCATTCCACCCGCAGGTTTTGCATAAAGCTAGCCGGCTGCAGGATTGTGAACGGCAAACCGGAATCGATCACCGCTTCCTCGACGAGCAGCTTGTTATAGTGGTGGTCGAGGTCGCGCATCTGCGGGTGGAACACCGAGCAGAACACGAAGTGACCGACCTTCGCTGCCTTCGCCGCGCCGAGCACGCGCAAGCCGATCTCCGCCTCATCCTCGCGGAATCGCGGCGGGATGTGCATCACGGATTCGACGCCGACCACCGCCCGCTTGATGTCGGCATCGCTGGTGAGATCGCCGATCACCGTTTCCGCGACTCCGAGCGACTTCAAATTGGCTGCCGAACTCTCCTTCGAGGTCAGCGCGCGGATTTTCGCACCGCGCTTGACCAGATGGCGAATGGTCGGCGTGCCGACCGCGCCCGAGGCGCCGGTGATCAGGATTGTCATGCCGTTGCAAGCTCCGCTTTGATGATGAAACGCTCTCCCGCGCGCTCGACCCGGCCGAAGCCCGGAAATTCCAGATGCGCGCCGGCGACGACAAGCCGCTCGGCCGCCGCCCATTCCAGCACCTTCTGCCGGGTGGCCGCCGCCAGATCCGTATCGACGTCGTAAATGAGTCTTGCCTCGGGCCGCGCCAACTGCACCGGCGCGAGATGGACGATATCGCCCCAGATCAGCAGGCGTTCGCCACCGGACTGGAGCAGCCAGTTGGTATGGCCCGGCGTGTGGCCCGGCCGCAGCATCGCCGCGATGCCGGGCAGCACTTCGCCGTCGCTGATGCGCCGGATGCGGTCGCGATACGGCGCGGTCACCGCACGTTGGGCCTTGGAGTTCCGGGTGATGCGCTCGTGATCGTCCGGCTGAAGCGCACGGTCGAGCCAGAACGCGGCCTCAACCTCGTGAATCATCAGTTCGGCGTTGGGAAACACCGCCTGGCCCGCCTCGTCCACCAGGCCAAGCGAATGATCGGAATGCAGGTGCGTCAACATGACGATATCGATTGCCGCCGGATCGACGCCGATCGCCCGAAGATTTTGCGGCAGCTTGCCGAGCGTCGGCTGCATGGTGTGGCCAGAGCCGGCGTCGCTCAGGATCAGCTTGCCGCCGTGCCGGATCAGGAAGCTGTTGACGTCGAGCGGCAGCGGCTGGCCGTAGGCCACGCCGGTCAGCCTCGCGCTCTCTTCCCGGCCGACGCCGAGGATCACGTCGTGGTTGGTGTAGAGCACGCCGTCGGAGATGGCCGTGACCGCCAACGCACCGACCTGACGGGTGTTCATGCCGCTTTCGCCAGCGCGGGCTTGCCGCGAATGATATCGGACGCCTTCTCCGCCATCATCAGCACGCAGGCGTTGATGTGCGCGGAGACGAGGTCCGGCATCGCCGAGGCGTCGACCACGCGCAGGCACTCGACGCCGTTGACGCGGAACTGCGCATCGACGACCGCGCCCGGGCCGATGCCCATCGCGCAGGTCGAAGCCGGATGATGCGCGGTGATGACGGTCTTCCTGATCCAGGCATCGATCTCGGCGTCAGTCTTGACGTTCGGGCCGGGGGATGTCTCCGCGCCGCGGAACGGCGCCAGCGGCGCTTGCGCGGCAACGTCACGCGCGATCTTGAAGCCCTCCCGCAAGGTCGGCAGATCGTTCGGCGCGCTGAAGTAGCGGGTGACGATCTTCACCGGGTCGTAGGGATCGGACGAACGCAGTTGCACCTCGCCACGGCTATCGGGATGCAGCAGCGCCGGCCGGATGCCGAAGCCGTCCGCGTACGGGCGCTTCCATCCGGGGAACCACAGCGCCGCCTCCGGCGGCGCGCCGCGGAACATGAATTCGATGTCGGGCACCGAGAGTTCGGGCCGCGTCTTGATGAAGGCGTGCACGCCGCCCGGCACCACGGTCGCCGGTCCCCTGCCGAAGAAATAGCCGCGCAGCATGTTCAGCGCCATCTTGTCGAGCCGCATGTTGTCGCGGAACTCGCTGCCGCCCTGCCGCGCGAACATGATCAGTACGGCGAGATGATCCTGCAGATTTTTTCCGACCGGCAGATCGGCCACCGGGTCGATACCGACCGAGCGCAGATGGTCCGCCGGACCGATGCCAGACAGCATCAGCAACTGCGGCGAGTTGAACGCGCCACCGCACAGGATGACCTCGCGCCCGGCCACAGCGCGGAGTCGTTGACCGGACTTCTCGTACTCGACGCCGGTCGCGCGGTTGCCTTGCATCGTCACCCGCGCGACGTGGGCGCGGACTTCGACTTCGAGATTCTTGCGCTTCATTGCTGGACGCAGATAGCCGACCGCCGCCGAACAGCGCCTGCCGTCGCGGATCGAATACTGGCTGCGCCCGAAGCCCACGCCGCTGCCGCTGTTGTAATCGTCGGTCACCGGAAGCCCCGCCGCGCGGGCGGCATCAAGCCAGGCGGTGAACATCGGGTCCTGGGTCTTGCACCATTGCACGCCGATGTGGCCGTCCTCGCCGCGGAACTCGCCCTCGCCGTCCTGCCAGCTTTCGACGCGCTTGAAGTAGGGCAGCACATCGGAGAACGACCAGCCGAGCGCACCCTTCTGCGCCCAGCGGTCGTAGTCACCGGCATCGCCACGGGTGAACGCCATGACGTTGATCGACGACGAGCCGCCCAGCACCTTGCCGCGCGCCTCCTGGATGCGGCGGCCGTTGATGCCGGGATCGGGCTCCGTGCTCAGGCCCCAGTCGTGCATATGGTATTCGTGCAGCTTGCCCATGCCGATCGGAACGTGGATGAGCGGGTTGAGGTCGCGGCCGCCGGCTTCGAGCAGCAGCACCCGCGTGTGCTGATCCTCGGACAGCCGGTTGGCGAGCACGCAGCCAGCGGAGCCGCCGCCGACGATGATGTAGTCGTAACTGCGATCGGTCATGTCTTACTGCTTACGTTCGGGGATCTGGATCAATTCGTCGATCTGCTGCTTGGACAGCGGAGCTGGAATGTATTTGAACGTCACCGCGTCCGCCATCACGTCGTCCACGCCGGAAATCCGGTCCGGATCAACCGCCTGCTTTGGCAGGAACTCGGCCAGGGAGCGCTTGGCGGTCGTCTCGGAGATGTTGGCCCATTTCGCATAAGCCGTAAGCCCCTCGGGTGTCGAATAGACCCACGCAAGGGACTCGCGATAGGCGCGCATGAAGCGCACGAATACGTCGGGACGTTTGGCCATTTCGTTGGAATTGGCGATCAGGAGACGGATGGTCTGGCGGTCCAGCACCGGATCGTCCGAGGATTTTGCGACCACGCGGGTCCGGCCCTGCTCGACCGCATCGACGCCGAACGGCGCGCCGGCCCAGCCGACGTCGATCTGGCCGCTCATGACCTGGGTGAAGGTGCCGGGCGCGGCTCCGGTCTGGGTCGGCACGAAATCCGCGCCGGTGAATTTCTTCAGCGCCAGCACCGCGGTGTGGGTCGAGGAACCGTTGGTCGAGTAGGCCACGGTCTTGCCGGCGGCTTCCTTGAGCGACTTGATCGGCGAGTCGGCGCGGACATACCAGAACAGCTGATGGCCGCCGGTGAAGGTCGAGCCGATGATGCGAACCGGCGCGCCCTTGGCGTAGGCGCCGATGGTGCCGAGGAAGCCGATGGCGACGCCGATGTGGGCGGCGTTGGAGATCACCACCTGGATCGTTTCGCCGCCGCCCTGGGTGTAGAAAATCTCGAGATTGAGCCCATGCTTCTTGAAGATTCCGGCGTCCTGGCCGAGTTCGGGCACGAAGGTCTCGCCGACGCCGCGGGCGCCGACCGCGAGCTTCATGTTGTCCTGCGCGAACGCGGACACCGGCTGCAGCGATAGCGCGGCGACGAAGGCCGCCCCCGCAAGCGATCGAGACCCGTGCATCCCCGCCTCCTTCCCCTGCGGCCCGGGTTGGTCCCAGGCTTGCGGGTCAGGCTAGCAAATGGACCGGCTTTGCCAACCGATCTTGCGGGTCGCATGGCTGCCCGGCGATGAACCTTCAGGCCGCATCCGCGTTGACGGCAGCACACGCCGGGTGACAACCGGCCCAACGGGGACGACGGACGCAGTTGATTTTGCCGGTTTCTGACTGCGGCAGCAACGCATCGGCACGCGTGGCGTCTAACCCGTTCCTGGCGCGTGCACTTTAATAAAAAACGCCGCCGTGCCATCGGCACAGCGGCGTTGATTTCATCGCGCTGAAATCGATCAGCGGCGATGATGACGGTGGCGGCGCTTGCCGCGCGGATGCTCGTGAGCGCGCAACTCCATCGCCGAGATACCGCCAGCGACGCCGAGGCCGATCTGGCCCTGGCCGCTGACCGGCTGCAAAGCGATCGTCTTGTTGGAGCCGCCCCACAAAACGTTAGCGCCGATGCCGACGCCCACTGTGGCGTTGGCGGACGGCCCGACGTAGGTGCCGGCAAGGCTGCCAGGAGCCGCTGCGTTCGGCGCTAACACCGACCAGCCCAGCGTCGTCGTCTGGTTGAACCCGAGGTCCAGGCCGACCCGGCGAATCTGAGCAACATACGCCTGCGGCTTGCCGCCGTTCGACGGGCGGAACACACACTGCAGATCAGTGATCGACCCGACAATGAATTGCTGCGAAGCGCCGCGGCATTCCAAGAACCCGACCTCACTATCAGCCATCGCCGGCGTGGCCGACACGGCGCAAGCGACAGCGAACGCTGCGCCCAAGAAATAACGCATGACACCTCCTGTTATTGACGTGCGGAAGCCTTAGGAACGCTGGAGGCGGCGGATTGCGGACGTCATTTCACCAAAACACCGGCCGGCCAGCGCGCTCTCTATACCGTGCCCGGATGCGCCGCCCGACATTGGGCGGCGCCCGCGGCACCGTGCCTGAGAGCGGGCGGACACTCGTGTTACATTTGGCCCAAAACGTGTTCAGACCGTGGCGGCGCACAAATCAGCCGCCCGGCGTGTCGCCGATGCAACGCGCCGCCGAACAGACCTGCCTGCCGCGGACCATGCGGGCGGGATGCATACCTGGAAGGCCATGCCGCCCGGTTGCTATAGTTCGTCAACATGGCTTCCCTGGCACTGATTTTGCTCAGCGTCCGAGGGCCATACGGCGAGAGCGAAAAGGAATGCGGAATGAAATTCGGCGACTTTCTCTTTCCGGAGAGCAGCGACCCCCGACGCGATGGCGCGATCATCGACGATGCGCTGGCCGAGGCGCGCCTCTGCGACGAACTCGGCATGGACGCGATCTGGCTGGCCGAGCATCATTTTGACGGCAATTGCGCTTACGTTGATCCGCTGACCTTCGCCGCCGCGCTTGCGGTGGCGACCAAGCGAACCGAGCTCGGCTTCGCGGTTTTACAGACGTCGCTCTATCATCCCATTCGCTTGGCAGAGCAGCTCTCCCTGCTCGATCATCTCAGCAAGGGACGGCTGATTCTCGGCCTCGGCCGCGGCACCTTCTTCAACATCTACGAATACCAGGGCTACGGGATCGACGCCGACGAGGCACAGGCCCGCTTCGAGGAGGCGGAGGAAATCCTGCGCAAGGCCTGGACCAGTGAGTCGTTCGAGCACCAAGGCAAATTCTGGAATATCCGCGCGCCTAGCCTGCGGCCGCGCCCGTACACCAAACCACATCCCGAAATCTACCGGGCCACCTCCAGCGAGGGCTCGCTCAGGGAATGCGGGCGGCAGGGCCGGCCGATCCTGCTGAACCCGCAGAGCAACGCGACGACGCGGCAGCGGGTGGATATGTATCGGCAAGGTATGCGCGAAGGAGGCTTTGGCGAGGAAGAAATCGCACACAATGTCGGCAAGATCTGGGTCTGGCGCAGCATCTATGTCGCCCCGACCGACGCTGCCGCCGAATCCGTCGGCCGGCCGGCGTTCACCGCCATGATCGAGCACCGAAAGCTGATGCGCGATCAGGTCGAGCGGGACCAGGGCATCAAGCTGTCGCCGCATCTTGCGCCGGGACCGCTGGGCTTTCTCTGTGGCTCGGCGGCGACGGTCGCAGCCGAACTGGCGGAGCTGGCCGCCATTGGCATCGGCGGCGCGCTGATGCAGTTTCGACTTGGCGCGATGCCATACGAAACCGCCGCCGCCAGCATCGAGCTGTTCATGCGCGAAGTCGCACCGCAGTTCCGCGCCGACCGCGAGGCTGCCGAGTAACCGGCCCCAACCTCATGGGCTGTTTGCCCACCGGAGCAATTTTCAAACCGGATTGGCTTTTGCCATACAATGGTGGATGCTCGGCTCAGGCATCGCCGAATTCGTAACAACGGGTTTCAAAATGAAGTTCGCGCTCGTGGTTTTCGCCGCCGTTGTCGCCTTCACGGCCATCATGCCGACGGAGGTATCGGCCCGTCATCGCCGAATGCACACGATGACTCCTGCGGAGTATGACCGCATGTGCGGTCGCCTCCCGGCCTATGGATTTGATGGCTGCGGACATCCCGAGTTCAGTTACGGGGACGGTTGCTCGAAGCGATTCATCGCAAATACCCCAGAGGGCCCGCGTCCACGGCGCTTGAATATCTGCCGCTAGTCGCGGGCAGGCATCGGCGTCAGAGACCGGCTGGACAGCGCCGTCAGCCCATCGAATGGCGTCGGGTGCGGCGAATGCCGTCTTCCGGGGTCGTCACAGGGCGGCCATCATAGAACACGTTGCGGTTACAGAAGCCGCCGTTCCCGGCGCGGGCGGCCTCGCACTGCTCCCAGGTCAGGAAATAACAATTCGAGGCGCCTCTCCCCCCGTATTGGGCGCACCATCGATATGGATCGGCCTGAGCGGGTGCGGATGCCGACACAGCAACTAGCAAAAACAAAGTTCCAACCAAACTGCGCATGAGACATCTCCCTGGTTCGTCTTAAGCAGTAACTGCAATGCCGCTGGGATGTAAGTGCGAGAAGTCACAGGGGCTGCGCCGATTGGCCGGCGACGCCGCCTCATTGTCCGAACCGCATCCACGCTAAATACAGCGCCAGGCGCGACGGCCGAGCCGTCAAAATCGGTCAGCGGGGGTTCGCAAGACCCCAGCCGAGGCACGCCTTCTCCGCAGGCTGTGGAGGATGACCGACCTCACGCCATCTCACGTTGTCGGGCCAACGCCGATTGCCGCAGTCCCGGCATCACCTTTGACGCAAACAGTCCAATCGAGTGCAAAGACTCGGCGAGCGTCATGTCGCCGAACACCAACTGGCACATCAGATAGTTGCTTCCGGACTGCTCCATCCGCTGCGAGAGCACGTCCAGCACCGTCTCCGGCGACCCGGCGATCCCGAGTTCGCGGTCCACAACATCCGGGAAATTGTCCGCACGCTCGCCATGCACCGGAGACCGGCCATGCAGATGGTAGAGATAGTGGAAGCTGTGATGCCAGACCTTGTAGGCCCGGTCGGCGAGCTTCTGCGCTTCGGCATCCGTGTCGCCGACGACGATGAACGAGTTCATGCCCATCCGGATTTTCGGATCGAGCTCACCACTCTGCCGGGCGGTTTCCTTGTAGCGATCGACCCGCGCCCGCATCTCCGCCGGCCGCTGGATCGCCACGAAGTTCATCCCGCCGCGCGCAGCCTGCTCGGCGTTCTCCAGCGAGCTCACGCCCATCCACAGTGGCGGATGCGGCTTCTGCACGGTTTCGAGTTCGATCGGCACGTCCCTGGCTTGCCGATATTGTCCCTCGACGTTGACTCGCTTTTTTGAAAACGAGTCCTTCATGATCTGCCACGTCTCGGCGAAGGTCTGCCTCGAGACCTGGAAGTCGGTCGGTTCGCCATAATAGCCCGCCTCGACGGGAGAGATGCCGCGGCCGATCCCGAGTTCCAGCCGCCCGCCGCTGAGCTGATCGAGCATGCAGACTTCTTCGGCGAGCCGCAGCGGGTGATAGAACGGCAGAATATAGACCAGCGGGCCGAACCGGAGTGTTTTCGTGCGCTGCGCCACCGATGCTAGAAAGATACCCGGCGATGCGGCCATGCCGAGCGGCGTGAAATGATGCTCGGCAACGTGATAGCTATAGAAGCCGAAGCGCTCGTAGGTCTGTATGATCTGGATGCGCTCCTCGAAGAATTGCTGAAGCGGGATTCCCGAGCGATCGACGTGATCGAAAACGCCGAATTCCATTTCCAACTCCCGACTGAACTTATTTCTGTCCTGGATTAAGTTTGAGCGCGCTGACGACGCGATCCCAGCGCGCTGCATCGGCCTTAATCAACTCATCGAATTCGGCCGGCGAGCTTCCGACCGGCTCCATCAGGATACGCGCCAGCATTTCCTTCACTTGAGGCTGCTGCACCGCGCTGGCAAATTCACGGCCCACCTTTTCGATGATCGAAGGCGGCGTCCCGGTGCGCACGACGATGCCATTCCAGCTGAACGCCTGGAAGCCCGGCACCGCCTCCGCGACGGCCGGCATATCGGGATCAAAGGAGCTGCGCTTGGCTGTGGTCACTCCGAGCGACCGCAACGCCCCCGACTTCAGGTGGCTGGCCACGGACGACGACACATCGATGGTCAGATCGACGTTGCCCGCGAGCAAGTCCGTCAACGCCGGCGCGTTCCCGCGATAGGGAACGTGGACCATGTCGGTCTCGGTGAGAATCTTGAACAGCTCGACCGACAGATGAGCGACGCTGCCTATCCCTGTGCTGGCATAGGTCAGCTTGCCGGGGTTTTTCTTCAGGTAGTCAATCAGTTCCGGCACCGTGCGGGCCGGCACCTTCGTTGGATTCACCACCAGCATCATCGGCGCGATGACAAGCAGCGTCACCGGCGTGAGATCCGACATCGGATTGTAGGGAAGATCGTGGCGCAGCGCCCGCAGGGCGGTGTGCGAGGTCGGCGCCGCGTTGAGCAACGTATGGCCGTCAACCGGCTGCCGGACCACATATTCGCCGGCGATCGCTCCGGTCGCGCCGACTCGGTTGTCGATCACCACCGGCTGGTTCCAGCTCTTGCTGATGGTCTGCACCAGCGCCCTCACAACGACATCGCTGGATCCACCGGCCGCGAACGGCACGACGACCTGCACCGGACGCGCCGGAAACGACGCAGCCGGGTCCGGCAATTGATAAGCGCTGGACGGCCAAAAAGCACCCGCGGCGATTGAACCGCAAATGACGACAACCGATGCCAAACCGAATTTCATCGAAATCCGCCCCCGACATTTAACCGACGTCATATCCGAAACTCTTCGGCAGAAGGCGAAGGCTGGAAAACTTCAATCGGCAATTGTTCGCACGCAGGCGCGTGGACCGTCAACGATTGATCCCGCAAATGGACGCCACGCAGCATTTGGAAAATGCATTGCTCCGCGCGACATCAAAAACATAAAGGACGGCCGGTCGCTTCACTTCGCCGGCGGACGCGGCGACCAACGGCCAGGCAGGTCTTCATGGCCTCGGTATCGCCCGGCTCGGTTACGAACAATCTTCCAGTCGAGGTCGCGGCGCAAGGCTGCTGCCGCTGCGTATCAATGCGAGTGTCTGGGCCGATCGGCGTTTCTGGCGTGCAATCGAAAAAGCATAGATCGATTGCACGGACGGGGCTGGCCGGGCTCCGCACCTAAAGGTGTAATAGGAATTGCAAATTGCGGGCTATCGCCGCGGGGCCCGCCCCAATGAGGAGTGTTCGATGATGCCGTCATTGCTCCGTGCCGCGGTTCTCTGTCTTGCGCTGTGGTCTCCTGCCGTCCATGCGGACGAATACCCCAATCGCCCCAT
Source organism: Alphaproteobacteria bacterium (assembly GCA_026400395.1). Taxonomy (GTDB): domain Bacteria; phylum Pseudomonadota; class Alphaproteobacteria; order Rhizobiales; family Xanthobacteraceae; genus Z2-YC6860. The sequence goes on from JAPLPD010000097.1 coordinate 13,417, forward strand.
TCAAGTGATCGTTCCGTTTCCCGGCGGCAGCGGAAGCGACGTTATTGCTCGCGTCGTTTTTGAGCGTATGGGCGCCAACATGGGACAGCGATTTGTCGTCGAAAATCGGCCGGGCGCGGGAGGAGTTTCAGGCACCAAGGCCATAACGACCGCGCCGGCCGATGGCTACACGCTCCTTTTTACGGCGTCAGGGCCGCTTACGGTGAACAAGATCCTCATGCCGGACCTGCCCTATGATCCGGAGCAAGATTTTGCGGCGATCGGCCGCGTGGTGACGATGCCAAACGTCCTTGCCGTCAGCGCGAAGCTTCCGGTCAACTCTGTGTCGGAGTTTGTTGCCTACGCCAAACAGCGGCCAAAGAATGCTCCGCTGACCTTCAGCTCAGTCGGCAACGGAAGCGCCTCCCACTTGTCCGGCGCTTATTTCGCCTATTTGACCGAAATCGAAATGGTTCATGTCCCCTACCGCGCAATGTCGCAACTGGTAACCGACCTGGTAAACGCCGAGGTGCCTGTCAGCTTCACGGTCATTTCGAACGTTCTGTCTCCGATACAGACCGGCACCGTCAAGGCACTGGCTGTAGCCGCCGACAAACGAATGGCGGCAATCGGCAATGTTCCGACGCTTGCGGAAGCTGGCTATAACCAGCCTGACTCCAGCGCATGGTTCGCGTTGCTCGCGCCTCGCGGCACGCCGGACATGATAGTCGATCGCCTCAGCCGGGAACTTCGCGTCGCCTTGACCGACGCAACCGTCAAAGAGCGCTTTGACACATTGGGAGCGATCGGCGTGCCGAGCACACCCAAAGAGCTGGCGGGCTTTATCTCTTCGGAGATCGTGAGATGGCGCGATGTCGTATCACGCACTGGCGTGACCATAGACCGTTGATCGCTGGTCCATCCGGACGTTTCGCGTAGTGGCAATTGGAGGGTGGCCCGTTTAGTGCATGAGCAATCCGCCGCCAACATGCTTCCGACGAGGGTTCCATGAAGCTAGTCCTTGCATTGATCGGAACTGCAGCCTCCGTCGCACTTGCCGTGATAGTACTTGCCGTGACGCCGGCGCGCGCCAACGACTATCCGTCGAGGCCAATCAAGATCATCGCGCCGATCGCCGCGGGCGGCCCGAGCGACACTGCCCCGCGCCTCGTGGCGCAAGCGTTGGCGCGCCACATCAACCAGAACGTCGTTGTCGAGAACCGCACCGGAGCCGGCGGCGTACTCGGCACCGAGATGGCCGCCAATGCGCCCGCCGATGGCCACACGTTGCTGCTCAGCATCGCCGCGACCTTCACGGTGATCCCGCTTTCGAAAAAGGTCGCCTACGATCCGGAGAAGGACTTCATTGCTCTCGGGCAGATCTGGCAGGCGCCTCAGGCGCTGGTCGTCAACATCGAGTCGAAGTTCAAGACGGCCGCCGAGCTGGTGAACTACGCAAAGGCCAACCCCGGCAAGCTCACCTTTGGCTCGGCTGGCATCGGCACCACGACCCACCTGTCGATCGAGCTTTTGCAACGGGACGCCGGTATCCAGGTGACCCATGTGCCGTACCGCGGCACCAGCCAGTCGGTGGCCGACATCATGGGCGGAACCATAGACGCAGCGTTTGGCGATATCTCCAATGTGTCGCCGTTCGTGGACGGCGGCAAGCTCACCGCGCTCGCGACCACCGGCGCCGAACGCTCGCCGCTGATGCCCAACGTGCCGACAACAGCGGAAGCCGGTATCGGGGGCGTGCGTACCGTGAACTGGTACGGCCTGCATGTGAGTTCGAAGACGCCGCCCGATATCGTCGAAAAGCTCAAGGCAGCGGTGCTGACCACTCAAAACGATCCCGAGTTCAAGGCCATTCTGCAGAAGAACGCCACATCGACCGGAACGGTCGGCGCCGACGCGTTCGAAAAGATGATCCAGGACGAACGACAGCGGTTGGCCCCGGTGATACGTTCGCTTGGCGAGATCAAATAGCTTGCCGGGAGTTTCGCGAATGGACGTACGCCGCCTGATCGACGTAAAAAGCGGAACGGCCAGCCGCGAATTCTTTGTCGACCGCGATGTCTACCGGCGGGAGCAGGAGCAGATTTTCGCGCGGGCATGGCTGTTCGTCGGCCACGAATGCCAGGTACCGAACCCGGACGACTTCTACGTTTCGCGGATGGGTGAAGAGTCCGTCATCCTGACCCGCGACCGCCAAGGCAAGTTGCACGTATTCCTCAACACCTGCCGGCACCGCGGCATGAAGCTGTGCCGCCACGACGAGGGCAACACCCGCGTCTTCAGCTGTCCATATCATGCGTGGAGCTATTCGACCGACGGCGCACTCGTTTCAGTGCCGGGCGGACTGTTTGGCGTGCCGGGATACAAAAAATGGCTCATCAGGAAAACGAGTGGGTGAATCTGATGGGGAATGCGGCCTGAAGGCCTATGGATACTGGGTTTTCGGGGTTTCGTAAGGCGGTTGAATTGGGCATCATTTCCCGATGGCCAACTCATCGAAGCGACA
>JAPLPD010000089.1 GCA_026400395.1 Alphaproteobacteria bacterium
AAGACCGGCTTGCTCCGCTGTGTGGGGCTCCGCGGCGCCGGTCATGGCTCCGTCAGAGGGGCACATTTGCATGCTGATAGGGGGTCGTTATTGGACGCGAAAAGGGGTCGCAGTTGGATGCGATTTGACACGCAAGAGACCGTCATGGCCTTCCTGCATGAAGCGTTCTTGCCAGCGCCACACGCAAGTCTTCGACTTGCCGGTCTGGCGCATGATCTCGTTGGTGCCGACGCCGTCCGCGCTCAACAGGACGATCTCGGCCCGCCAGACATGTTTGTGAGGTGCGTTGCGATCCCGCGCGAGCGCGGCCAGACGGCGGCGATCAGCAGGCTTGAGGGTGATGCAAATTCCGGTTCGCATCCGCCAGACTCGCACGTGTCGAGTCCGCCGGGAATCCCTTACGGGATTCAAATGTCAGATTTGATCCACTAGTCGACATGGCAACATGCGGCAACTGCATCGAACCTATGCATTCAATACAAAAAACGCATGACTCACTTCATAGGCCCCTGCGGATCTGCAGGGGGCCTATGAGAACCACCCACTGATCTCACGGCGAATGACCGGTATCCCACCGGGCTTCGGTGAGACCCGGCGCAAAGATCTCCTCGACTGTCCCAAGCCTCGGCGCCAAGCCTTGCTCAAAGGACCAGCGCAACATGGCCTCCAGGTCCTTGCGGTTGGACGGCACGCCGTAGGGCCACATGTTCGGGCCCATCACGGCTTGGGCGCGGGAGAGATCGTCCGACAGCCACGGCAGCATGGCGTAGAACATACCCGTCGATTTCAGCTCTTCCAGCGCGATGTTGCGTGCCTGCATGCAGGCCTTGAGGATGCTGCCCGGCAGCCAGGGATGCGCCTCGGCGAGCGAGCGGCGCACGCCCATCATGTGCATGATCGGGAACAGACCCGTTTTACGGTAATACGCCTCTTCGGCCTTGCGATAATCGGGAAACAATCGTCCGACATTGGGCGCGTTCTCGGTGAAACAGAGCGGTCGCACCGCCGTGATCAGCGCATCGATCTCGCCGTCAGCCAGCATCCCGGACAATGTCTTATCGGCCGGGATGGTTTTCAGCTCGATGCTCGGCGGCAATGAAATCGGCGTGCGCTCGCCGCGGCCGGGCTTCTGCAGTCCGCCGTTGCGCCAGCGGATCTCCGAGGTCTTGACGCCGTATTCGTCGGACAGCATGCCGCGGATCCAGAGCGCCGCGGTCATCTGATATTCCGGAACGCCGACGATCTTGCCGCGCAGATCACCCGGCGCCTGGATGCCGCGGTCGGTGCGGATGTAGATGTCGCCGTGGCGGAACACCCGCGACACGAAAGCCGGGATGCCCAGGTAGTTTGCATCGCCGCGCAGCGCCGTCAGGATATGCGAGCTCGCGGACAGTTCGGTGACGTCGAAATCCTGGGTCTGATAGACGCGCGGAAACAGCTCCTCGGGCCGCAGCGGGAAAATATTGACGTCGCAGCCCTCGATCGGCACCCGTCCGCTGATGATGGGGTTAAGCCGGTCGTAGGGACAGCTGGCGAAGCTGATCGAAAGTCTGGGCAAGGGTATCCTCCGGGAGTCATACGGCGCGCGAGTATCGACGAATCATTCGCCGTCTGACCAGCCCTATCTTCGCATGCGGGCCTGTCAGCCCGAAGCGCTGGCACCGCATGTGATGCTCCATTAGCATCCGGTTCAACCCTCCGGCGGATCGTTCACTGATGTCGCAATCCCAGACCATTCACCTCGCGGCCGACCTGTCGTTCCTGCATACGGATTACCTGTGGCGGACGCCGGGCTCGTGGGTCGGATACGACTACTACAGCACGTCGGATTTCTACGAAGACATCGCCCGCATCGCCGAGCGCGGCGTGATGGACATGCTGTTCTTCGGCGATACCGGCGGCACGCCCGAGGACTACGGTGGCAGTCACGAGGCCGTCGTGCGCTATGGCGCGAAATGGCCGCGCCACGACATGGCGCCGATGATCCCGCTGATGGCCAAGGCTGCGCCGAACGTGGGCTTCGCCATCACCATGTCGACGACCTACCACCATCCGTTTTACGTCGCTCGTTTCTTCAACGCGCTCGACCACGTCACACGCGGGCGAATCGCCTGGAACGCGGTGACATCGGCCTACAAGAACGAAGCCGCGAATTACGGCTTCGACACCATGATGGAGCACGACGAGCGCTATGAGCGCGCCCAGGAGTTTCTTGAGGTCACCCGCAAGCTATGGGACAGCGTCGAGAAGGACGCGCTGATTGCCGACCGCGAGAAAGGCCTGTTCGCCGATCCGTCGAAGGTGCACCGGATCGATCACCGCGGCCGGTATTTCAACGTGCGCGGTCCGCTGCCGGCGCTGCCCTCGCCGCAGCACCGGCCGGTCATCATCCAAGCCGGACTATCGGGTCCCGGCATGGATCTGGCCGCCACCTACGCCGACATGCAGTTCAGCACGCGCCGCACGGTCGCGAGCATGCAGCAGCATCGCTCAGCGCTCGATGCCAAGCTCCATTCGCTGGGCCGGGAGCCGCGGGATGTTGGGATTCTTTGGTCGATCCGGATTCAGGTCGCCGAGTCCGAAGCCGACGCCAGGGAAAAGGAGCGGCGCTATCTGGAGTCGATCCGGCCCGAAGCCGGCCTCGTGGAAATGTCGTTCCAATACAATGTCGATTTCTCCAAAGCGCGGCCCGGCATGCGGCTCGCCGACTTTGCCGACGAGGTGCGGGCGCAGAAGGGCAATTACGGAAGCTTCGACGAGCTGCTCAAGACCACCGACCCGGCGCAGACCGTCGAGGAATTCGGCTGCCGTTTTCTGGTCGATCGGATTCTGGTCGCGGCTGGCACGCCGAAGAGCATCGTCGACAAGCTGGAAGAGATGCACTTCGCGTCCGGCGCCAATGGCGGCTTCATCCTGGGACGCGGCTATTCGGCGATGGACAACATCCGCGAGTTCGTCGAGTTCGTAGTGCCGGAGCTGCAGCGCCGCGGCCTGTCCAAGACGAAGTACACAGGCCCGACTCTGCGGGATAATCTCTGCAACTAGGATGCGTGTGTAGGGCTACTGGCTGCGAGCCAATTCCTCCAACAATGGCGTCCAGGTCTGCTGTTCGGTCTGAATGAACTTTGTCGTGTCCTGTGGCGACAAGGGATGCGTGTAGCTGCCGAGCGTGGCGAGCTTGCTCCGAACCTCGGGGTTGTTGAGGACAGCGCGCAAATCTTCGTTGACCTTCCGCACGATCGGCTCGGGCGTGCCCAGCGGCGCGACCATCGCGAGCCAGCCCGCCGACCTGAAATTCGGAATCGTCTCCGCCGCGGCAGGCAGATCGGGAAATTCCGCAAGCCGCGTTGCGGAGCCCACGGCCAGCCCGTGCAGCTTGCCCGACTGCATGGCGCCGATCAGCGCGCTGCCGCCCTCGATCAGCATCTGCACGCGGCCACCCATCAGGTCGCCAATTGCCTGCGCCGGCCCGCCGGAATAAGGAACCATCAGGAGCTTGATTCCGGTACGGCGCTGGATCATCTCGCCGGTGAGATGGCTCTGCCGGCCGCGGCCCGACACTGCGTAGGAAATTTCGCCGGGCTTCCGCTTCGCCGCCTCGATCAGCTCCGGCATTGTCTTGATGCCCGCCTCCGGCGCGATAGTGATGAACATCGGCTGCTGGCTCATCAGACTGATCGATGCGAAATCCTTCGGCACTTCGGCTGGAATGTTCGGCGCCGCGCCCTTCATCGTGACGAAAGTGGAGGAGACCGCCACAAAAAACGTATAGCCATCGGGCGTCGAGCCGGCAGCGGCTCGCGCCGCCACCGAGCCGCCTGCTCCCGGCTGGTTCATCACGACGATCTGCTGGCCCCAGACCTGCCCCAGGCGATCCGCGACGATGCGCAGAATCACGTCGGGCGCGCTTCCCGGCGCGGAGTCGGAAATGACCTTGACCGGACCGGACGGATAGGTCTGCGCTTGCGCGTCACCGCCGGCCGCGGCAAGCGCGACAAGAATGAAAGACATCCGCGACTTGGTCCAAGCCTTGATCATGTCATGTCATCGTTGAAGGTGGCAGAGGTGGAGAGCGAATTGGCCCCCCATCGTTACACTACACTAACCGGGAATAAACGAAACGGGGGTACACTTGGCGGCGCAATCGAAACGGACCGAGCAGCCGAGAGTGTGGCGCTGGTCGGATCTTGAGCCACTTGCAACGCACACAGCAGACATCGCAAACATTAAATTCTCCAACGTAGCGAAGCGACAACATTTCTGAAGATGGCGCGAGTTCGATCACAAAGCACCAAAGCAATCGTGGGCCGGAAGGGTTTCCTGTCTTCCCCATCCGACCGTTCCATTGCGGACTACGGCGTGGTGGTCGGCGCGCGCCGATGCCGGCTCACCTGCTCGTAGGCGTAGGCGAGCCGGATCATCCTGGCGTCATCATAGGGCCGCCCAAGGAACGTGATCCCGGCTGGCAGGTTGGCCCGGGTAAATCCGGCCGGCACCACGATCGAAGGCACGAACATCAGGAAGGTGTTGATGTGCGGCGCGCCCTTCTGGTCGACAAAGGGCGGATTGACACCGTCCTTGATCAGCGTTGGCTGATGCTCGACCGCCTTGTGGACGATGGCATCCAGTTTGTTATCGGCCATCACCTTCAACAGGTTGATCATCAGCGTGTCGCGCGCCTTGAGATAATCGTGGTGCTGCTCGGGGGTGGCTTCGCCGGTCCAGCGCTTGCGGGCGCTGTTGGTCACCTTCTGAAACAGCGGCGATGCCATGGCGTCCGCGCGAGTGGCGAACGGCGCCTTGCCGCTCTTGAAGAACAGTTCGAACATCAGGTCGTCGTCTTCGACGCTCCTCGCGCGCTTGGCGATCAACGCATTGAGGTCGGGAATGACAACGGGGTCGACGATCTCAGCGCCCGCCTGGCGCAGATCGGACACCGCCTTGTCGAACACCTCGCCGATCTGCTTGAAGTCGTCCTTGTCGGGCTCAGCCGCATAGCCGATCGACTCGCGCAGAATGCCGATGCGCGCGCCCTTCAGCGCAGCCTTGTCGAGCGTCGCCGAATAGCTGTCCGCCGTATTGCCGACGCTGTAGCCGGTCACCGGATCGCCGGGGTCGTAGCCGACCATGCTGTCGAGCAGCTTCGCCGCGTCGGTCACCGTTCGCGCCATGGGTCCGAGCGTCCCGTTGATGGTGGGCCAGCCGCCATACACGCCGCCGCGGCTCACCAGTCCCATGGTCGGGCGCATGCCGACGACACCGTTCCAGATCGACGGCCGGCGGATCGACGCGAAGCCCTCCTGCCCGACCGCGATGGCGCAGAAATTGGCGGATACGCTGGCGCCCGAGCCGCCCGAGGAGCCGCCCGCGGTCCGCTCCAGATCGTAGACGTTGCGGGTCGATCCGAACAACGAGCCGTGCGTGTCGCCGCCGCCAAGTTCGCCCAGTGTCGCCTTGCCGATGAAAATGACTCCCGCCTTTTTCAACTGGGCGGCAACGAAGCAGTCGCGCTCGGGCATGTAGTCCTTGAACAGCACCGAGCCGAGCGTTGTCGGCAGGCCGGCGAGATCAGCCTGGTCCTTCATGATGACGGGTATGCCGTGCAGCGGACCGACGAAGCCCGACGCCTGGAAGGCGGCATCGAGACGATCGGCCTCTTCCAACGCTGTGGGATTGAGCGAGATGATGGAATTGATCGCCGGGCCTTTCTTGTCGTAGGCGTCGATGCGATCGAGATACGTCTGCACCAGTTGCCGCGCGGTCAGCGTGCCGGCCTTGTACGCCGCGTGGATGTCGGCGACGGTTGTTTCCAGGACATTGAAAGCCATTGTTGCAACTCCGTTGCGCGACGATGTTCTATTTGCTGTTCATCTGAACCGAAGTGCCGAAGACCCTGTGATCGGGCTGCGGCGTGAACTTGATGTCATTCGAGACGCCGTACAGGATGTTGTGCTGCCACAGGAAATGTGCCGGCGCGTCGTCGAGAATGAGGCTCAACGCCCGATTGATCGCCTTGATGTACTCCGCCTGATCGAACGTCGCGCGCGACTTGCGGAGCAAGTCATCGACCGCGGGATTCGAATAACCGATGCGGGGCGATTCATCGGTTTCAAAGTACTGGGAAATGGCCGGCCCGCCGCTGATCATGAGACCGCGGCCCATGTAATAGAACGGCACCCTGCCCTTCTGCACATCGGTCCACAGAGTCGGCCACTCGGGCGTCTTCAGCGCGGCGCGGATGCCGACAGCGCGGAGCATCGCCACCATCGCCTCCGAGACCTGCTTGTCGTTGATGTAGCGGCCGACCGGAGTGAACAGCTCGACATCCACGCCGCTTGGAAAACCGGCCTGCTTGACCAGCGCCCGGGCCTTCTCCGGATCGTAGCTGTATTTCGGCTCCAAGTTGGCATCGTAGGCGTACTGGCCGCGGGAAAGCGGGCCGTGCAGAACCCGGCCCTGACCTTGCAGCACGGTCTTGATGATGGCTTCGCGGTCGATCGCATAGGCCACCGCCTGGCGCAGCTCCTTCTTGTTCCAGGGCTCCCGCTTCGGGCTCATCGCCAGGAACATCATCTCGATCGAGCCTGAAGTCACGATGCGGTGCCGGGCCGAGCCTTCAATCCGGCTCGCCAGATGCGGCGGCACGAACTGCGCGATCTGGATTTCGCCGTTGAGCAAGGCCGTGACACGCTGTTCCGGTTCGCGCATCAGGCGATAGATCACGGTGTCGGGGGTGCCGGGCCGAAAGTCTTTCCATTCCGGATTCTTCACCAGGACGACGCGGTTGCCGATCGCCAGCTCCTTGAGCTTGTAGGGCCCGAAACCGTAGGGGTGATTGCGGTCGGCCTCGCGGTCGCCATAAGTTTCGAGCAGACGCTTTTGCATCACGAGCACGTGGTCGGTCAGGTATTCCAGCAGGTCGGCGGTCGGGCCGTTGGTCGTCATCCGCACGGTGTTCTGGTCGATCGCCTTCACGCACTTGATCGGCGCGACCTGCGCGCGCTTGGCGCTCTGCTTGTCGTTCTTCATGCGGTCGATCGAAAACACAACGTCTTCCGCCGTGAGCGGATGGCCGTCATGGCTTTTCAGGTCGCGTCGCAGATGGAATATCCAGGTGGTGGGATCAGCAACCTCCCAGCGCTCGACCAGCATGCCTTTGTAGGCCGCCGCTTCGTAGTCGTAGGTGATCAGGCATCCATAGACCTGACACCAGACGCTCGCCATGAAGGCCGCGCTGTCGGCGATCGGATTGTAGCTGTTGATGTTATCGGTGACGCCGACGACGAGCTGGGTGCGGAACTGCGCGCGAGCCGGCCAAATGGTGGCGCCGATCACGAGCACCGCGGCGGCGATCGCACACATCCGGCGATGTGAAAGCTCTGGAATGCGCATCGAACGGTCCCTCCCGATTGCAATCAACCGATGCCCGAGCCCGACCGTTTGAGTCGGGGGTCAAGGATGTCGCGTAGCCCGTCGCCGAGCAGATTGATCCCGAGAACCGTAAAGAAGATGCACAGACCCGGAAACAAAGCCAGCCACCAGGACGTGCTGATATAGGTCCGCCCGTCGGCCAGCATGCTACCCCAGGTCGGTATCTCAGGCGGCACGCCGAGACCGAGGAAGCTCAGCGCCGCTTCCGAGATGATCGCCGAAGCCATGGAGAAGGTGCCGATCACCAGCGCCGACGGCAGGAGGTTCGGCACGATATGGCGCACGATGATGCGTGTATGTCTGGCGCCGAGCGATCGCGCCGCGTCGACGAACTCGCGCGACCGGAGCGACAGCGCCTGTCCCCTCGATACGCGGCAGTAGGCGATCCATCGCTGGCTAACGAGAGCAAGGATCAGGTTTTCGAGTCCCTGACCGAGGAATGCCATGATGGCGATCGCCAGCAGCAGCGGCGGGAATGCCCACACCACCTCGACGAGTTTCTGGATGAGAAAATCGGTGGTTCCGGCGAAGTAGCCGGAAATCGCGCCGAGCGCGATACCCACGACACCGGAGATGATCACCACCATGACCGCGATCACCAGCGAGATGCGCGCGCCGTAGAACAGCCGCGACAGGATATCCCGCCCCAGGGCATCGGTGCCAAGCACGTTCGCGCCAAACAGCCAGTCCGGCGGACGCAAAGCGTGCGACAGATTTTGAACGTTTGGATCGTAGGGTGCAATCCAGGGCGCCGATAACCCGACGATGACCAGAAGCAATACGATTATGCCGCCGCCGATGACCTTCGGCGTCAACCACGGACGAAGAGCGCGCCGCAACCGCCGGCTCCGGACGGCGCGCCGCTCGCTGATAACTTCGGCTTCGAGGGTTGCGCTATTTTCCAAAGCGGATCCTCGGATCGATCAAGGCGTACAGCATGTCGATCGCGAAATTGATGACGACGAACGCGATGGTGTAGGTGAGCACAGTGCCAGTGATCAGCGGGTAGTCTCGCGATTGGATTGCGGCGATCAACAGCGAACCGCTGCCCGGCCACGCAAACACCGTCTCGACGATGATCGATCCGCTCAGCAACGTGCCGAGTTCCAGTCCGACCACTGTGATGACCGGAACGAGAGCGTTGCGAAGCACATGCCGCCACAAGACGGTGCGTTCGCCCAGGCCTTTCGCCCGCGCGGTGCGCACATAGTCTTCGCTCATGATCTCAAGCACCGATGAGCGCGTCACGCGCATCACCAATCCCATCATGCCCGTCCCGAGCGCGATGGCCGGCATGATGATGTATTTGATGCCGTCCCATGCGGTCTTCATGTTACCTGTAAGCAGACTCTGGATGATGTAGAAATCCGAGCCGTGGCCCACGCCATACGTGCTTCGGCCGGAGGACGGCAGCCAATTGAAGTATCCCGACACGATCAGGATCAGCATGATCCCCAGCCAGAAGCTCGGCATCGAAATCCCGAAGAAACCGAACACCGAGCCGAGATTGTCGGCCCAGGAATTCGGCTTGGCGCCTGCCCAGACACCGAGCGGAATGCCGATGAGTACCGCGATCAGGAGAGAGGCGATTGCAAGCTCAATGGTCGCCGGCAGCCGCTCCCCGATCAAGCCGATCACCGGATCGGAATATTTGAAGGACATGCCGAGATCGCCGTAGGCGATGTTGGCCAGGAAGCGCAGGTATTGAATGTAGATCGGCTGATCGAGTCCCCACCGGCGCCGCGCTTCGGCAATGTCAGCCGCCGAGGCTTCATCCGACAGCAGCAGATCGGCCGGATCGCCCGGCGCTGCGTGGATCAGCAGAAAGACCAGCAACGAGATCAGCACGACAACGGGAATCGTCGCCATGATCCGGCCGAGCAGGTATCTTAGCATCGGCTGAACTCAAACCCTCGTTCGCGCGAAGGGCATTCGCTCCGCGCTACTATTTGACGACGATCTCCGTGCCGAAGATACGGCCCGCCGCGTTGGGCTTATGCACGACGGTTTTGGACAGGCCGTAGAGCATGTGGTGCCGCCACATGAAGCAACCCGGCGCCGCATCCTCGATCGCCTTGAATGCGATATTGAGAGCCTTCTTGCGTTCGGCGGGATCGAACGTCACGCGCTCCGCGGCCAACGTCCGATCAATTTCCGGATCGGAGATGCCGATCCGCGGTGATCCATTGGTCTCAAAGTATTGCGACAGCGCAACCGAAGGATCGACCACCGAGCCGCGGCCCATGTAGTAGAACGGCGTCTTGCCTTTCTGTACGTCGGCCCACAGCGTCGCCCATTCCGGCGTGCGCAGCCTGGCGTTGATCCCAACCGCGTTGAGCATCGGGACCATCGCCTCGGTCACTTCCTTGTCGTTGATGTATCTGCCGACCGGGGTCTCGAGGTAGACCGGCTCGTTGCTGTAGCCCGAAGCCTTGACCAGCTCGCGCGCCTTGGCCGGATCGTAGGCAATGGTCAGGTTCTTCTTGGTGTATTCGGGGTCATAGCCGTACTGGCCCGGCCCGATCGGGCCATCGAGCCGGTCAGCCTGGGCTTTCAGCACATTCTTGATGATGAGGTCTCGGTCGATGGCGTAGCAGACCGCCTGCCGAAGCTTGAGATTATCCCACGGCTTGTACTTGGGGCTCATCGCCAGGAACATGATCTCGACCGAGCTCGTCGGAAGAAGCTCGGCATTCGTCGCACGGCTGACGCGTTCGGCGAGATGAGGCGGAATGAACTGCGCGATCTGGATTTCGTTGTTGATCAGCGCCGTCACGCGCTGCTCCGCCTCGCGCATGATGCTGAAGATCAGCGTATCCGGGTTTTGCGGCTTGGCGTCGGGATGGCTGCTGTCCTTCTCGAGCACGATACGCTGGCCGATCACCAGTTCCTTGAGCTTGTAAGGTCCCCAACCCAAGGGGAATTTCCGGTCGACCTCGCGCGCGCCATGCTTGTCGTACAGGTCCTTCGCCGTGATGATCACGCGGTCGAAAATGTATTCCAGCAACGACGCCGTCGGCTCCTTGGTGACGATCTTCACCGTGTATTTGTCGACCGCGGAGATATCCTTGATCGGGCTGATGTTCTGCTTCTGCTTGCTTTGCGGATCGTTGTTGATGCGATCAACCGAATGAATCACGTCGGCGGAGGTGAACTCCACGCCGTCGTTCTGGCGCTTGACGCCGCGCTTGAGATGGAATGTCCAGACATTCTTGTCGGCCTTGTCGACCTCCCAGCGATCGACCAGCATGCCGACGTAGTCGCCTTTTTCGTAGTCATAGATGCCGAGACAGCCGTAAACCTGGCACCAGATCGCATAGCCCATCGAAATACTGTCGGCATAAGGATTGTAGCTGGCGATGGTCTCGGTCACGCCGATGGTGACTTGGCCGCCAGCCTCGGCATTTCGTGCAAAGCCGAAGGTGGCCGTGGCGGCAACCGACACCGACAGGATGAGTGCGAGGCGTCTGCAACTGGCCTTCATTTGATTCTCCCCACGAACGGGCGACGTTCAAGCGATCCTATACCCCGACAAAGATCACCGGCAACGCCTAGCAATGCTCGCTGGCGCCGTAGTCATGCGCCAACGGGTGCGACAATTCGGCTCAAAGCTACTTCTTTCCACCGGGGCCGAAGACATGACAGGCGACGCCATGCTGGCCGTCGAATTCCAGCCGCGGTTCCTCCTCGGCGCAGCGCTCGAGCGCAAACGGGCAGCGCGGATGAAAGCTACAACCCGGCGGCGGATTGATCGGGCTTGGCACATCGCCCTGCAGCACGGTGCGGGTGCCCTTGCGGCTGGGATCGGGCACAGGCACGGCGGAGAGCAATGCCTGAGTGTAGGGATGCTGGCTGACGCTATAGAGTTTGCCCGCTGGGGCGACCTCGATAATCTTGCCGAGATACATCACGGCAACACGGTCGCTCACATGCTCGACAACCCGCAGGTCGTGGGAAATGAAGAGATAGGTGAGACCCAGCTCCTGCTGCAGGTCGAGCAGCATGTTCAAAATCTGCGCCTGGATCGATACGTCTAGCGCCGAGACCGCCTCGTCAGCAACGATAAATTTGGCATTCACGGCGAGCGCCCGGGCGATGCCAATGCGCTGGCGCTGTCCGCCCGAGAATTCATGAGGATATCGGCCGAAATACTCGCCGCGCAATCCGACTCGTGCCAGCAACTCCAGGACCCGCTCCTTGAGATCGCGGCCCTTAGCCAGGCCGTGAATACGCAATCCCTCGCCGATGATTTCGCCGACCCGCATGCGCGGATTGAGCGATGCATAGGGATCCTGAAAGATAATCTGCATCTTGCGGCGCATGTCGCGCATCGCCGGTTCAGACAGGGAGGATAGGTCCCTCCCCTCGAAGGTAACGGTTCCGCTGCTCGGCTCGATCAGCCGAACGATGCACCGTCCCAACGTGGTCTTGCCGCACCCCGACTCGCCGACCAAGCCAACCGTCTCGCCGTCTTCCACATCGAGACTGACACCGTCGATCGCCTTGACGTGCTCCTTCGCGCGCCCCAACACACCGGCCGCCGCCGGGAAATATTTCTTCAGGTCGCGGATTTCGAGCAGCGCCATCTCACGCAGCCATGAAACAGGCGACGCGGTGGTTCGCCTCGATCTCGATCAGCGGGGGCTGCGTCTCCGCGCAACGCGCGTCGGCGCGCGCGCAACGGTCGCGGAACCGGCAACCCGTCGGCCAATGCAGCGGATTGGGCACCATTCCCGGAATGGCCTCAAGCCGCTTCTTGGTGCCGCGCCGGCCAGGCATCGAATTCAGCAGCCCGATCGTGTAGGGATGCCTCGGCCGGGAGAAGATGATCTCCGGCTTGGCGCTTTCCACGATTTTCCCGGCATACATGACCGCGACTTCGTCGGCGCGTTCCGCCACCACGCCAAGATCATGGGTGATGAGCAGCACGGCCATGCCGAGCCGTTGCTGAAGCTCGCCGATCAGTTCCAGGATCTGTGCCTGGATCGTGACGTCTAGCGCGGTGGTCGGCTCGTCGGCGATAAGAAGCTTCGGCGTGCACGCGAGCGCCATTGCGATCATGACACGCTGGCGCTGGCCGCCGGAGAACTGGTGCGGAAAATTCTTGATGCGCTTCTGCGCGTCGGCGATCTTGACCAGGCGCAGCATCTCGATCGCTCGATCGCGCGCCTCGTTCCGGCTTGCGCCGTGATGCAGACGCACGGTCTCGGCGATCTGATCGCCGACGGTCATGACAGGGTTAAGCGACGTCATCGGCTCCTGGAAAATCATCGAGATCTCGTTGCCCCGGATGCCGCGCATCTTCTCAGCCGGGAGACTGGTAAGATCAGCTCCTTCAAATTGGATGCTGCCGCCGACGATACGGCCCGTGCCCTTGGGAAGCAGTTGAACGATCGACAGCGCGGTCACGCTCTTGCCGCAGCCAGACTCGCCGACCAGCCCCACCGTCCGGCCATCCTCGATGTCGAACGTCACGCCATCGACCGCGCGCACCTCGCCGTCGCTCGTGAAGAACGAGGCGCGCAGATCATTGACTCTGAGGAGCGGCGCCATTTTTTGGATTCGCCGGTGTTCGATACAAACGCACATGCTGAGATAAGCCTCTCAGATGCGCGCATCATCGGTAGCATAGCGAAGCGCGAGGTCACAACCCTGCGACCGCACGTCACGGCGTCGCGTGGAAGAGCATTGATTTTCAGCCTCCGGTCGCGTCAGATGGGTGCGAACGGCGACAAAATTCCGCCGTCATCGGATCGCGATTGGAGGCCGCCATGGCGTCGAAGGAAGCGTTCGAAGACCATTGCTGGAAAGACGTCATGTCCCCGGCAGACATCAAGCTCTACTCGCCATACGCACGCGAGACCTTCGTCGGACCGTCGGTCGCGTTCCTGGCCATCGATCTCTACAATCTTGTCTATCGAGGCGGTCCGGGCGCTCCCGTCGACCTCGATCCGCAATATCCCAACAGCTGCGGCATCTATGCGCATCGCGCAATCGAGCCGACCAAGCAGCTGTTCGCTGCCGTGCGAAGCGCCGGCATTCCGGTTTTCTATTGCACCCAGGATCATCGGCCGCAAAACCGGCCCGACGGCGCGATCTCAACGCGGCGCAAGGAAAAGCCCGCGAACGCGGCTGACCACAGCATCTATCACGAGTTCGCGCCGGAGCCCTCGGACGTCATCATCTACAAGCAGCGCGCCAGCATCTTCCAGGGAACACCGTTCCTGTCGCACCTGAATCTCCTCGGCATTCGCAGTCTCATTGTCTGCGGCGAGAGCACGTCAGGCTGCGTCCGTGCCAGCACGGTGGACGCCTATTCGAACGGATTTCACGTGTCGATCGTTGAGGAGTGTACCTACGACCGCTCGGAATTGGTTCACAAAGTCAATCTATTCGACCTCCATCACAAGTATGTCGACGTGATGCATCTCGATGAGGTTGAATCCCACCTTAACCGGCTCGCAGCCAAACCAGCCACATTACAGGCCGCAGAATAATGGAAGGCATGTTTTCTTAGACCGCTATTCTAGGTCTGTACTCATATTGTTTCTTGAAAAATTGCAGTGCTCATGATTCACCGTTGTCGGAGGTGGGTCATGCGATTTGATTTGAGCGATGAGGAATGGGCTGTTTTATAGCCGCTGATGTGCTTGTGCGCGGCAATACCGCGCTACGCTAAAGCTGCACCTTTATTCGGTGGCCGGTAGCTCTGTGACAGTCTGATAGCCTTGTCTATTTTGGCTCAGGCTGATCCGACACATGGGCAGCGGCGATGCGCCAACCGCGAGATGTACGGATCCAAACCTGGCTTTGGCGACCAATGCCCGGTTTTACGGCTTTCGTCGTCTCAGTGTTGGTCGCGGCAAAGTTACGGCCAAAAGTCGTGATAACAGTGTTCTGAAGCTTACGCGGCTCGGCGCTAGCCATGCGCGTTTGCCGATAATTGGCGATCGCGTCGTGGCCGATCAGCGTCCCATTCGGTCCGAAGCGGACCGTGAACGGGCTTGTCCAAAATAGCTCGTTCATCGTCTCCACGTCTTTCGTATCGACTGCGTGCTGATAGCGCAGGAATGCTGCCCTCACCTCTGTTACGACCTCGGGAATGTTGAGCTCCATCGGCGGCTCTTCAGCCCCCGAATTCATCAGCGCGGACTTGGTCTCGGCGGTCATTTGCCACCGGCCTGCAATCGATGATGGCGCGCGATCTCACTGCCGGTTGCGAGCCACACGCCTTCATGACGGCAAATGTAGGCGAGTGCCTGGTCCAACGCGTCGATTCGGTACGGCAGGCCCGTCAGATACGGATGCAGCGCAATGTGCATCACGCGTCCGGATTCTGCTCCCTCGCGATAGAGCACGTCAAATTGGCGGCAGATCATATCCTTAAAGTCCGACGCCGAAGCGTTGCGGCGCTCGAAGGCCTGCTTGTCGTTGATGTCGTAGCTATAGGGTACGGACACCAGCGTTTTGCCGTCCTCCAGTGTCATCGTGTAGGGCTGGTCGTCATTCGCGCCCCAGTCCGCGACGTACTCGCAGCCCGCAGTGGCGAGATGGTCTAGCGTATTCCATGTTTCCTGCAGACCCGAACCGAGCCAGCCAAGCGGACGGGTGCCGGACACGCGCTCAATCGTCGACAGCGTGTCACGGATGATCTGGACTTCCTCCTCGGCGGTCACCTCGTTGAGCCGACGCGTGTTGCTCTGATTATGGCCCATCCACTCCCATTTACGCTTACAGCCTTCTTCGATGATCTCGGGATGGTGCAGACAAATATCGCTGTTCAGCGCGACCGTGGCGCGGACGCCGAAACGGTCGAGCACCTGCATTATCCGCGCGATGCCGACCCGGTTGCCGTAGTCCCGGACCGCCCAGGTCGGTATGTCCGGAATCTTGCCGGGCCCGAGTCCACCCGGCCGCTCCAGCAGGGAAAAGATCTCGATGTTAGGAACGACCCACAGCGCGACTCGCGCTCCGCTTGGCCATTTCAGTGGCGAGCGGCGCGAAATCAGCGAATATGGAAAAGGTCCGTAAGCGTGCGGTTTCATCTCGGGCTTTCGTTTCTCTATCTCGGGCGCCAGCTAGTCTGCCTTGGCTCCGGCGAATTTGACAACCTTCGCCCACTTCTCAGTTTCTTCAACCACAAGCCGGCCAGCATCGGCGGTGCTGCCGCCTGTGACCATACCGCCGAGGTCCGCAAGCCGCGCCTTGACCGCCGGATCGCTGAGCCAGGCATTTACCGCCTCATTCAACTTTGCGACGATCTCCGGCGGCGTGTCCTTCGGCGCACCGAGCCCGTAGAAATCACTTGCCTCGTAGCCCGGCACCGTTTCCCCGACCGTTGGCACATCCGGCAGCACATCGGAACGCACGCGCGTGGTCACCGCCAGTGGCCTGAGAGTCCCTTGGCGCACATACTGGATCATCGACGGCATGCTGCCGAACATTACCTGCACCTGACCGCCAACAAGATCAATCAACGCAGGCCCGCCACCGCGATAGGGCACATGCACCATCTGCACGCCGGTATGCATCTTGAAAAGCTCGCCCGCCACGTGGTTGCCGGTGCCGACACCCGCCGATGCCATGTTCACCTTGCCTGGGTTGGCGTTCGCATAGGCGATGAACTCGGTCACAGTCTTGGCCGGAACAAAAGGGTGCACCGACATCAAAAATGGCGGGCGACTGATCGCCGTCACCGTCACGATATCGCGCGGAAAATTGAAGCTCAGATTGTTGTAGAGCGACGTGTTGATGACGTTGCCCGCTTGGATGAGCAGCAGCGTGTAGCCGTCGGGCGCCGCGCGCACCACGGTCTCGGTGCCGATATTGCCACCGGCGCCCGGCCGATTCTCGACCACGAAGGGCTGTCCCATCCGCTCTGTCAGCCACTGCACGAGCAGCCGACCGAGGATGTCGGTCGCTCCGCCCGCAGCAACCGGTACGACGACGCGAACAGGATGCGACGGATAGGCTTGCGCGAATGCGCTGTGCGCCCCCATGGGCAGAGCCGTTGCAACTGCGGCCAGACGCAGGAATTGACGGCGAGCAAGAGCCATGAAGTCCTCTTAATCTAAGGCTAGCAGCGAACCCGAATCTCAGCGAACCCGGGGAGCATGAACAAGCGAGCGGCCTTGTTCAAAGCTTACAATAGTGGTTGCGGCGCATGGAAGAGCGTGGCGTGCACTCCATCAATGCGTTGCCCCCCATGCTCGCGGCTGCCGATTTGTGCTGCAATCGCCGCCAGCAGCCACACCACGGGCCGCTGGGCGATTCTGCAACATCTCTCGAAAATGGATGAGATAAAGTACATGGCTGAGCACCGTCTCGATGCAGCGCCTGATACCGTGCACTGGGGCTATTTGGACGCGACGCTAAAGCCCCACATCATCGTCGACTCGGGCGACTCCGTGACGATCTCGACCGTCTCCGGCGGGCCGCAACTGACGCCGACACCGGACTCGGGCTTCCATGTGCCTGACGCACTAAGAGCGATTCACGCCACGGTGCAGCCCAAGCTCGGCGGCTCCCACATCCTCACCGGTCCGGTCGCCATTCGCGGCGCGAAAGCGGGCCAGGTGCTCGAGGTTCGTATCAAGTCGATCGAACTGAATTACGACTGGGGCTACAACGCCATCCGCCCGCAGACCGGCGCCCTGCCCCACGACTTTCCAGAATTCCGCGTCATCCACATCCCGCTGGATAGGGAGCGAATGGTCGGAAGAATGTCCTGGGGCGCCGAAATCCCGCTGAAGCCGTTCTTCGGCATCATGGCAGTTGCGCCACCCAAGGCCTGGGGACCGCTGAGTTCGCAGCCTCCCCGCAAGAACGGCGGCAACATCGATAACAAAGAGTTAGTTGCCGGCGCGACAATCTATCTCCCAATTCATGTGGATGGCGCACTGTTCTCATGCGGCGATGGCCACGGCGCACAAGGCGACGGTGAGGTCTGCATCAACGCTATTGAGACTGGCTTGATCGGCACGTTCGAATTTCACGTGCGGGACGACATGACACTCGAATGGCCGATGGCGGAAACGCCGACGCACGTCATGACGATGGGCTTTGACCCCGATCTTGACGACTGCGTCGTGATCGCGTTGCGCGACATGATTAAGCTGATCTCCGCGCGCACCGGCATTTCGCGCGAGGATGCCTACATGCTGTGTAGCCTAGCCGCCGACCTTCGTGTCACCCAAGTGGTGAACGGGTCAAAGGGCATCCACGTCATGCTCGAAAAGAAGTACCTACGTCCGCGCCAATAATCTAAGAGGCCGTTTCGAAAGGTGTTGAGGAAACGACATTTCCTTATCAGCCGTAGCGGATGCTGAAGCATACAAAGATAGAGTTGGAAATCTCAAATCCTCCAAATATCCTTGAATTGGGCAGCTGCGATCTGTTCATAAGCTAGCGGCCTCTCCAGCAGGCCATTGGCAATTGCGAATTTGTTCAAGCCATCAACGGCCTCAGACGTAATCGTCGCGTCCTAGAACGGCGCATCCCGGCCAACCAAAATCGGGATCATGTCCGCTTCCTCGTGGCCATCCCCCATTGGGTGGTCCGGGTTGAATGTTAGTGCATGACCAGCCGTGGCGCTACGGCTGGGGTGGCGGGCGAAGTTGGCCCAGGTTGCGATGCCGGCCATTGTAGAGCCTCTGGGGCTGGCGGTTTGTAGCCAAGTGGTGAGTGCGGGCGAATGGTGTTGTAGTGCCGTCTCCAGTTTTCGATGATAACCTTGGCCTCTTGCAGCGTGTGAAAGATTTCACCGTTGAGCAGTTCATCGCGGAGCTTCGAGTTGAAGCTTTCACAGTAGCCGTTCTCCCATGGACTGCCTGGCTCGATGTAGGCGGTCTTGGCTCCAACGGCTGCAATCCACTCGCGGACGGCTTTGGCGACGAACTCCGGGCCATTGTCGGAACGAATGTGCCCAGGGATTCCGCGCAGGATGAACAGGTCTGAGAGCACGTCGATCACATCGGTCGACCTGAGATTTCGGTTCACTCGGATCGCCAGGCATTCTCGCGTGAACTCATCGATGATGTTGAGCATTCGATACTTCCTTCCATTATGGGTGCGATCCTCGACGAAGTCGTAGGACCAGACATGGTTCGGACGTTCCGGCCGCAGTCGTGCAAAATCGCTTGCAATATTGACCCCCTGACGGGGGATATTCGCGTTCAATTCCGACCCCCTCTGACGTGATGTGTCAGCGTCCTTCCCTTTGGCCTTGGCGGCCGGGAAGGGCTGGCGGGGATGATTGGCGTGGACA
>JAPLPD010000169.1 GCA_026400395.1 Alphaproteobacteria bacterium
ACGATCTCTCAAGTCCGTCGAATAGCCCTTTGCCATGATCGCCCTCGCCGCTAATGGGAGCGAACATCGAATCTGATTTGCAGGAGTTAGGGAATCCCTCGCTGCTTAAATTGATTCACATCGGGTGGAAACCGCTCTAGTTGATCGCCATGCCAGTGGCGCGGATCATCTTGCGCCATGTCTCAATCGAATTGGTGAGGAACGGGCAACTGCCGGAGAGCGGCAGCTCGGCGCAACGGCTTCGCATCACGCCCCTCACCCGCTAGCCCGCGCCGAGCGCGTCGCGGAACGCCTTGCGCACATGCGGACCGTGCAACCGGCTGTAGTCGCGCTCCTGTTCACCGCTGGAGACGATCTTGAGGCAGACAAACACCGGCCCCGGCTCGGCCAGGATCGCGCCGATCTGCTGTTCGAGCATCTTCAGGTCGGAAAATTCGTGGACGTTCTTGTGGCCGGCCGACCGCGCCATGCCGGCGAAGCTCACGGCGCCGCGGCCCGGGATCGGGTGGCCGCCGTTGGCCTCGTAGGTGCCGTTCTCGCAGACGAAGTGATAGAGATTTTTCGGCGCGGCCTCGGCGGTGCTGACCAGGGTGCCGATGTTCATCAGCAAACTGCCGTCGCCGTCGAGCACGATCACCCGCTTGTCCGGGCGGCCGAGCGCGAGGCCGAGCGCATGCGAGGACGCAAGCCCCATTGCGCCGTGCGAGAGATAGTTCAGCGGGCTCGGTCGGACGTCGAGCCAGTCGAACGCGGTCGAATAGACCGGCAGCACAATATCGGCCTCGGTGACGTGGCGGGCGATCACGGCGAGGGTTTTCTTGCGATCCATCATGATGGTGTCTGTCCGATCAGGAGAACGACGGGCTTGCTATCGGTGAAGGCCTTGTCGATGGCCGGGCGGATTTTCGGCACGTCCGAGTCCTCTTCCAGGTTGTGATAGACAATGCCCATGGCGTCGAGGATCGGCTCTACGATGCGCACACCGTAACTCTTGGACTGCCGCGGCGGTATGCCTTTTTCTTTTTGAAGCAATCCCACCATCATGCAGATCGGCAGCGAGTATTCGACCGCGTTGCCGCGAATGGCGTTGATGGAGTCGAGCAGGCCGGTTTGCTGAATTAGAAGGAGGCCACGCTTGCCGGTGTAGGCAAGGCCGGCGCAGATCGCGACGCCCTCGTCCTCCTTGCAGATGCGGATCAGCCGCGGATCGCTTGCCTTCGCCAGCGGCCGCAGCAGGCCCTCGCTGGTGGTGATGTCCGGCACCGAAATGACGAACTGGATGCCGCTCGCCTTGATCTCGCGGATGATGCCCTCACCGGACAGATCGCCGACCACGCGAGGCATCGCCGCGCTTGCATTCCCTGACATTTTCGCTCCCCGGCTATTCCGGTACGGATGCTAGCATAGGGCGCTCGGCGTGCGCGAGGCCGCCGGAAGCGGCTGCGCTTATTCGGCCTTGGCTCCGGATGCTTTGACCGCCGCCGCCCATTTCCGCGTCTCCGCGGCGATGAAGGTCTCGAACTCCAGCGGAGTGACAACGATCGGAGCCGCGCCAAGTTTTTCGATGCGCTCGCTCAGCTTGGCATCGCTCAATCCGGCGTTCACCTCGCGGTTCAGCTTGGCGACGATCGCCGGCGGCGTTCCCTTCGGCGCGCCGAGGCCGAACCATGCGCTTGCCTCGTAACCCGGCACCGTTTCCGCGACTGTCGGCAGATCGGGCATGATGGCGGATCGCGCCGCCGTGGTAACAGCAAGACCGCGGATCGAACCGGATCGGATGTCCTGGATCGCCGACGGCATGTCGCCGAACATCAGTTGCACCTGACCGCTGATCAGATCGGTCATCGCCGGGGCCAGTCCGCGATACGGTACGTGGACGAGGTTGACGCCGGTCATGGTCTTGAACAACTCGGCGGCGAGATGCACCGCGGTCCCGGTGCCGCCCGACGCCGCATTGATCTTGCCGGGATTGGCCTTCCCGTAGGTGATGAACTCGGCGACGGTTTTGGCTGGAAGTGACGGATTGATCGCCATCACGCTCGGCACGCGGGCCAGCCCCGCCACCGGGGCGATGTCGCGGACGAAATCGAACGGCAGCTTGTCGTAGAAGGACGTGTTGATGGCGTTGCCGGTTGCCACGATCAGGATCGTGTAGCCATCGGGCGAGGCGTTGACGACGGCCTCGGTTGCGATGTTGCTTCCCGCGCCCGGCCGGTTCTCGATCACGAACTGCTGGCCGAGCCGCTCGGTCAGCCACTGCCCGATGATCCGCGCGAGAAGATCGGAGGGTCCGCCGGCGGCAAAGCCGACCACCAGTTTCACCGGACGGTTGGGATAGGCGTCGGCTTGCGCGGCGGCGGGCTGGACGGCGCCGCCCGCCCACGCGGCAATGACGACAAAACCGAGGATCGCAAGTCGGCGCACATATCGGCGCATCTGGGACTCCGGCGTTTTCAGGATTTGGCGTGCAGCTTCAAGAACTCGCGCGAGCGTGACAGCAGATATTTCGCCCATGCGGTGGGCGTCATCACACTGCCACCCGCCTTCGGCCGTGCGGCGCTCAATTCGAGCGGCAATTCCAGACTGTACGCAAGCCCCGGAGGCATCGCGGCGACGATCTCCGCGACCGGCACCGCGCCCTCGCCCATCAGGCGGCGGACGTTCGCACGCATCGACGGCGAAGGCGCGGGTTCGTCCGCATGCACCAGCCCGTCTCTCAGTTGACCATAGGGCAACAGCTTCGGGTCGATTGATTTGATTTCATCAGGACGCGCGCCGGAGCGCGCGAAATTGAGAGGATCGATACAGACGGCCACGTTGCCGCGCCCCACTTCGCCGAACAAGCGAAGCGTCTGCGCCAACGTACCCAACGGCCGCATCGGCACGAACTCGACAAAAGCCGATAGGCCGTGGCACGCCGCCTCGTCGCAGAACCGGCCAAAGCTGTCGCACAGGCGCGGCCATTCGGGATCGTTGCCGACAACGAACGCGTATTTCGCACCGAACTCGGCGCCAAGCGCCAACGCCGGCCGGAAACGCGCGATGTCGGTCACCGGCTCCATATAAAAGCTGCCGATCTCCTGCACCGGCGGAGCGGATTGGAGCGCGCGCTTGGCGTCGCGGATCAGCGGTTCGTTGCCCAGCACCGGATGAAACGGCAGACCCGGTGACGCATTGAGCCGAAGCGCCAAGCCGTCATAGCCGGCCTGCACGCCGGCCTCGATAAATTCGAGAAGCGGCGCGTCCGGAAGCGTCGTCGGAGCGAGAATGATGCTGTTCATACCGGCGTTCGCGAAAGGAACTGCCGGAAGCTTACCGGAAACGGATAGGCCCGTCCGGCCTCTAGCGCACCCGGTTGCCGCTGATCTGCAGGTTGGCGTAGCGCGCCGATTCCTGGCTGAGATCGCCGGTCACTGCCTTGGCGTGATCCATGCCGACGATGGCGCCCTTCGAACCGGAAATCAGATTGCCGGCGATCACCGCGGTGCCCGCACCGTTCACCACCGACACAGCGATGCCGAGCGGCGCGCCGCGCACCACATTGCCGGTCACCGAGACGTCGCGCATGTAGGCGCCCCAGCCGATCATGATGCCGGCGGTGGGGGCGTTCTCGATCACGTTGCCGGTGACCGACGCGTCAGCTTCGATGGCGATGCCGACGCCGCCGGCGTCGTCCGGCGCGGTGCCGATCGGCCGTTTGGGTTTGAGATTGCGGATCATATTGCCCTGCACCACCGCAAGCCTGCCGCCTTCGTTGAAGTTGCAGGTGACGATGCCGAGCGCCGCGCCGTCCACGGTGTTGTTAGCGATCACCGCGCCTTCGAACCCAAACTCCGAATAGATCGCAACCTCGCCGATGTCGGTCGCGGTGTTGCCGGTGATCTGGATGTTGGAGGCAGCATTGCCGCGCACCGCCGAATAGGCGGCACGGCTGATGCGGTTGCCGCGCACGATGACGTTGCCGGCGCGGAACACGTTGATGGCGTTGCCGTACTGGCCCGACCCGCCAGACACATTGGCGATATCCTCGATGCGATTGTCGAGGACGAGCGTTCCGTCATCGCCGTTCTTCGATCGGTGTACGAGAATGCCGCCGTTACCCGCGCCGCGCACATTGTTGTTCTGAATGGTCAGACCGCGCGCATCGAGCGAATAGATCGCAACGTCGGCGATCTTGGCGAGGTCGTTGTCGGTCACCCGGCCCTCGACCTGGTAGAGCCGGATACCGCCGCGACCCGAGCCGGTGACGTCGCAATCGGTGATGCGAAGGTCGTTGCACGCGACGAAGTCGATGAGCGCGCCGTTTTCCGGCAGCGGGCGGTTGCCGCCGTCGATCACCAGGCCGGCGAGCGTAATGTGGTCGGCAGCGCGCGCCGCCAACATCGCGGAGCCGCCGGAGAAGATGAGCCGGGTCGCGCCGCGCACGCCGATCAGTTGCGTACCGGCGGGCAGCGTCAGCCCGCCGACGCGGTAGTCACCGGGTCCGAGCATCAGCGGAACGCGGGCGCCCGCGGTTTTGTCGATGGCCGATTGCAGCATGTTGCTCTGGTCGGCGCCGCCGCCGGCGCGAACGCCCAGTTGCGTGGCATCGACGCCGAAGGTCGACAGCGGCGAGCCCGCAGCTGGCGTCGCCAGACTAAGGGCCGGCACAGTGCTGGACAGCGCAGAGACGGCGAGAAGACGGCGGCGATCGATATTCATGGTTCGACTCCGATACAAAGCTCGGAGCGGGCTGTTCAAGTCTCGGGCCAGAAAAAGCGTGCCGCAATGGCACAGATCGGCCCGGTCTCGGCCGCGTTAACGCCGCCGCTGTCTCTTGACGGGAATTGGTCGCGGTTCAGCGCTTCGACAGCGCATCGATATCGAACTGGTCGGCGGCGGCATCGCCCGGCGCTTCTTCCGGAGCTTGCGCGGGAACGATGGTGGTTCCCTCGCCCTCGGTCTCGAATCCCATCATCGGGTGCCGGGGCGGCCGGGGGTGGTTCTTGTTGTCCTTGAGAAATTCGACACCGATCTGGGCTTCGGTGCGCCAGACGACGCGGCAGCGGCGGCGCGCGGCGCCATTCGAACTCAGCGCAAGAATAAACTCGTTGGGAAGCTCCGCCGGATTGGCAACCGCCAATTGCGCACCTTCCTGTGACGCATCGCACAGCGTGCACTTGACCGGCGGCTTGTCCGCTCCGACGTCGAGGAAGGCCGGATAACTCATCGACCGGCGAGGAGTCTTGCGCTTTTCGCCTGCCTGCATTGAAAGACTCACTGGAAAACCATGGAATCTCGGTAATCAGCAGAACGTAGGTGTAAGTTCTTTAGCATTGGTGAAAAAGGAACCTCCCGATAAGCGCAATTGAGGTCAAAAGCCCAGCGTTTCCGCGATTTCTGCGACCGCCAGCGTCGCCGAAAGCCTCCCCTCGGCGACCGCCGCCTCGATGGCGGGCAACCGTGCGCGCAATCCCGCGTCGGACTTCAGCCGCGCCAGCACGCGGTCGTTCAGCATCGACCACATCCATTTCACCTGCTGCTCGCGCCGGAGGGTGGTGCGCTCGCCGCTCCGGCCCATGCACTCGCGGTGCAGCACCACCTGCGCCCACAATTCCGCGACGCCGTCGCCGGTCAGCGCCGAATATGTGAGCACTGGCGGATTCCAGTTCAACGAACGGGGGGTGAGGATGTGCAGCGCCGCGCGATACTCGGCCGCGGCCGCCTGCGCCCGCTTCAGGTTCTCGCCATCGGCCTTGTTGACCGCGATCATGTCTGCGAGTTCCACCAGCCCCTTCTTGATGCCCTGCAGTTCGTCGCCGCCGCCCGGCAGCATCAGCGCCAGAAAAAAGTCGGTCATGTCGGCGACCGCGGTTTCGGACTGGCCGGTGCCGACGGTTTCCACCAGCACGACGTCGAAGCCCGCGGCCTCGCACAGCAGCATGGTCTCGCGCGTCTTGGCCGTGACCCCGCCGAGCGTGCCGGACGATGGCGACGGCCGCACGAAGGCGTTGTCATCGACCGCGAGCCGCGCCATCCGCGTCTTGTCGCCCAGAATCGAACCGCCGGTACGGCTCGACGACGGATCGACGGCCAGCACCGCGACCTTGTGCCCCTGGCTGGTGAGATGGGTGCCGAGCGCATCAATGCTGGTCGACTTGCCAACGCCCGGCGCGCCGGTGATGCCGACCCGGATCGCATGGCCGGTGGATGGCAAGAGTTCCTGGACAAGTTGATGCGCCTTGCTTTGATGATCGGCGTGTTTGCTCTCGATCAAGGTGATGGCGCGCGCCAGCATGGCGCGGTCGCCGTCGCGTACGCGACGGGCCAGAGCGGCGATGTCGGGGGTGGAGGCCACGGGCGCGATTTTCCTGTCAGTCGGGATGGCGCAATATGCGCCACCGCCGCAAGGGGGTGGAATCTATTTCAACGAAGGCTGGGTCCGGCGGGTCCAGCGCCAGACCGCGACGACAGCCCAGACCGCCTCGACCACGCCGAACGGCCATGCACCCTGCAGGATGCCGTAGATCGAGCCGAGCGCGCACGCTCCGGCAAACGCCAGCACGAACCAGGGGCTGCGGTCCTCCAGCGCGTAGCAGACCAGCATGGATGTAACGGCGAAAAGTCCGAACGCGGTGAGAGCGTCCATTGTCATTTGCGAGTCAGCACCGAAGTTGGCCGCACCTCGCCCACCACCATGCCGTTCCAGTTGCGCAGGGTCGCGCGGGCGAACGGCTCCAGCGCCTCGTGTTCGGTGATGGAGCGGGCCAGACGCAGCAGCGTCGCCGCCATCATCACCTCGGCAGCGCGGCCGGCGCCGTCGTCGCATTTCACCGCGATGCCCAGGCCCTGCTCCGGCAGCGCGGCGCAATAGACGCCCTCGGCGCCGGTCTTGATGAAGATGCGCGCTCCGAATTTTTCCATGACCTCGGTGCAGAAACGCCCGGTGCCGGCGACGTGCCAAGGATGCGCCGCGCATGCGGCGCGAAGCCGCGCCGCCGCCTTGGCGAGTTCGGGCGCAAATCCGTGTCCCGTACCGAAGCGGGCGAAGCCGCGCGCCAGACTGATCAGCGGCACAGACCATGTCGGGGCCGAGCAGCCGTCGATGGCGCAGTCGTCCGGAGCGAGCGGCACGCCGGTCAGATGTTCGATGGTGTGCCGAACCATGCGCTGCACCGGATGGGTCGGATCGGTGTAGTGGCCGCGGTCGGCGTCGATCGCACAGGCGACGCAAAGGAATCCCGCGTGCTTGCCCGAACAGTTGTTGTGAACCGCGCCAGCCATTCCGCCCGAACGCGCCAGCGCCTGCGCCGACGGCTGGTGCATCGGCCAATGCGCGCCGCACTTGAGTGCCGACGGATCGAGCCCCGCCGCCGCCAGCATCCGCGTCGCGGTCGCCGCATGGGCGGGCTCGCCAGAATGCGAGGCGCAAGCGAGCGCCAGTTCTTCGGGACCAAGTCCGTAAAGGTCCGCAGCGCCACTCTCAACCAGCGGCAGCGCCTGGAACGCTTTAACCGCCGAGCGCGGGAACACCGGCCGTCCGACATCGCCCAGCGCCAGCACGCGGCCGCCGTCGGCATCGGCCACGGCGACCGCCCCGGTGTGCCGGCTTTCCACCAGCGCACCGCGCAAAACCTCGATCAGAACGGGATTACTCATCTGTAATGTCGCGAGACTGTGACTTGCCACGATTGCAACGCGAACCACTTATAATCCAACTGTCATGGATACGCCCCTCGCAACGTCACGCCCCCGCAACCGCTGGAAAACCATCGTGCTGTCGATCCTCGCCCTGTTCCTGCTGCCGATCGCCGCGCGCGCCGTACTGCTGGCCTACGAAGGCGGCCCGGGAAGCTGGCATACCGCCGACTGGTCCTCGACCGGCAGCCTGCCGAACCCCGGTTCCGAGCCGGCTGCGCGCGTACTGGTCATGTCCGGCCGCACCGGCGGCTGGAAAGGCGTGTTTTCGGTTCATTCGTGGGTCGTGTTCAAGCCCGAGAACGGACGTAGCTGGCGGCGCTACGACGTGGTCGGCTGGGGAACCCCGGTGCGCGTCAACGGCTGGGCGCCGGACGCGCTGTGGTTCGGCAACCGGCCGGAGGTGGTGCTCGATCTGCATGGAGACGAAGCCGCCAGCGCAATCCCGAAGATCGAAGCCGCGATCAAGAGCTACGGCTACGCCAACGCGGGCGATTACCGCATCTGGCCCGGCCCCAACAGCAACACCTTCGTCGCAACCGTTCTACGCGCGATCCCGGAGGCCGGCACGATCCTGCCGGCGAACGCGGTCGGCCGCGACTTCCGGCCGTTTCCCTATCTGGGCCTGAGCGACAGCGGCACCGGCATCGAGGCGAGCCTGTGGGGCGTCGTCGGCATCAAGCTCGGTTGGGTGGAAGGCGTCGAAATGAATTTCCTCGGTCTCGTCGCCGGTATCGACGTCCGCAATCCCGGCGTGAAGCTGCCCGGCTTTGGGCGGATCGGCCTGCCGGAGCAGACCGCGACCGCGGCACCGGCGCGCTGAGTCAGGCGACCCGCAGCAGCAGCAATCCGCAGACGATCATCAGCGCGGCGACAATGCGCGCCGGCCGCAGCGGCTCCTTCAGGATCACCACCGCGATGATGGCGCCGAACAGCACGCTCGTTTCGCGGAGCGCCGCGACGATCGCGATCGGCGCCACCGTCATCGCCCAGATCGCAATGCTGTAGGACGTGACCGCAAGCCCGCCACCGAACAGCCCGATGCGCCAGAACGGCGCCATTTGCTTCAACACCGGCGTGCCACGCCGATAGAGTGCATAGGCAACCACCACCGGCGCGATACCGGCGAACAGAATGGTCGAGTAGGCGGTGGCGTGTCCGGGACCGGACGCCCGCGCACCGATCCCATCGACCACCGAATAGGCGCAGACCGTCACCGCGGTGAACAGCGCAAAGCCGACCGCGACGCGGTCGAGCTTGAGGCCGCGGCCGCCGCGCATCGACAAAAGCAACACACCCAGAGCAAGCATTACGATGCCCCCCCAGCCGTAGATGCCGAGCCGTTCGCCGACCAAGGCCGTGGTCATCGACGCGGTCATCAGCGGAGCCGCGCCCCGCGCAATCGGATAGACCTGACCGAGATCTCCGGTGCGGTAGCTTTCGATCAGGCCGGCGAAATAGAACAAATGGATGACGATCGAGGCGATCAGCCATGGCCATCCGGCGGCATCCGGCCAGCCCAGAAACGGAATCGCCGGCAGCGCCACGAGCCCCGCGCCGATCGCGATCAGCACCGTGGTCGCCAGCGGATCGAGGGTGCGCTTGATGCTGGCGTTCCAGCCGGCATGGCACGCCGCGGCGAACAGCACGGTCACGAAGACGAAGGGGTCCATCAGCGCGCGCCTTGGGGCGCCCCGCCGCGCTCGGCGAGTTGCCGGTCGTAGTCGAGCACGGCCTGCAACAGCACCTGCGCGCCCTTGGCGCACTGCTCCTTGGACGAAAACTCCGCCTCGTTGTGACTGATGCCGCCGAGGCACGGCACGAAGACCATCGCCGCTGGCGCGACACGCGACACATACGCGGCATCGTGACCGGCGCCGGAAATAATATCGCGCGCAGAATATCCGGATGTCTCCGCCGCGTGCCGCACCGCCGCCACGCAGGCCGGGTCGAATCGCACCGCCGGCTGATCCCAGATGCGCTGCTCGGCAAACGTCAGGCCGAGCGGCTCGCAGACCCGCGGAAGCGCCGCGCGGATGATGCCCTCCATCGCGTCGAGCGCGTCGCCGTCGGGATGACGCAGATCGATCATGAAGAACACCTCGCCCGGAACAACGTTGGGCGAGTTCGGACGGTTCTCGATGCGTCCGACCGTGGCAACGCCCGGCGGATGCGCCCGCCCCGCCGCGTCGATCGCCTCGATCATGCGCGCGGCGCCCAGCAGCGCGTTCTTGCGCCGATGCATGGGGGTGGCGCCGGTGTGGGCATCCTGGCCGGTCATCGTCACCTCGTACCAACGCATCGCCTGCACGCCGGTGACGATGCCGATGTCGCGCCCTTCCGCCTCCAGGATCGGCCCCTGCTCGATGTGCAGTTCGAAGAAAGCCGACAGCGGATGCTCGCCGCAGCGCTCCGGGCCGCGATAGCCGATCGCGTCCAGCGCGGCGGCGAACGTCATGCCCTCGGAGTCCTGCCGCGACTGCGCCCAGTCCTTGTCGAGGATCTTGGCGAACACACCGGACGCCACCATTGCCGGGGCAAAGCGCGAGCCCTCCTCGTTGGTCCAGTTCACCACCTCGATGGGCGCGTAGGTCTCGTAGCCGGCCTCATGCAATGTGCGCAGTGCCTCGAGCGCGGCCAGCACGCCGAGCACACCGTCGAACTTGCCGCCGGTCGGCTGAGTGTCGAGATGGCTGCCGAACGCGATCGGCGGCACATCCGCCGCGCCCGGCCGCCGCGCGAACATCGCTCCCATGTCGTCCACGGTGACGGTGCAGCCGAGTTGCTCGGCGCGCGCCTTGAACCAGTCGCGCACTTGCCGGTCAAGGTCGGTGAGCGTCAGCCGGCAGATGCCGCCCTTCCGGGTTCCGCCGATCGCGGCGGTCTCCATGATCTCGCCCCACAGCCGCTCGGCGTCGATGGCGAGGTTTCTCATGGTGCTAGCGTCAAACGCGACGCCCGGCGGCGGGCGCCCAAAGCTTCGGACCGGCGCGCAGGTATTGTTTCACGCGCGGCACCTCGGCACCGAGCGCCGCCGCCGCATGCCAGCCCCAGCGCGGATCATCGAGCATGCCGCGGCCGAGCGCCACCATGTCGGCCTTGCCATCGCCGACGATCGCCTCGGCCTGGGCCGGCGCGGTGATCAGGCCAACCACGCGGGTGGCGACGGCGGCCTCGCGCTTCACCCGCTCGGCGATCGGCACGTTGTAGCCGGGTCCCGGCGGATTGCGCGTGTCGGCGGTGATGCCGCCGGACGACACGTCGATGTAGTCGAGGCCAGCGGCTTTCAGCGCCTTGGCATAGGTCACGGCGTCATCGGTCGAGAGCCCGTCGGCCTCGCGCCAGTCGTTGCCGGTGATGCGCGCACCGAGCGTAATGCTTGCCGACACCGCGGCCCGCACCGCCTGCGCAATCTCAAGGCCGAGCCGCATGCGGTTCTGCAGCGAGCCGCCATACTGATCGGTGCGGTGATTGGACATTGGCGAGAGAAACGAATGCGCCAGATAGCCGTGCGCGTAGTGCAGTTCGATTGCATCGAAGCCGACGCGCACCGCGCGCTTGGCGGAACTCACGAAGGCGTCGCGCACCCGCGCGATGTCGTCGAGGGTAGCCTCGCGCGGCACATGCCAGTTCGATCCGAACGGAATCGGCGACGGGCTGATGGTCTCCCAAGGATCCTGCGCGGCGGTCAGTGCGCCGCCGCCCTCCCATGGACGCTGCGCCGAAGCCTTGCGTCCGGCATGAGCAATCTGCACGCCCCACTTGGCGGTGCCGGCGCGCCGGCAATGCTCGATGACGCGCCGCCATGCCGCCTCGTTGTGATCGGAATAGAGTCCGGCGCAGCCGTGGGTGATACGGCCGTGGCGTTCAACGTGGGTCGCCTCGACGATAACGAGGCCCGCGCCGCAATTGGCCAGCATGCCGAGATGGGCCATGTGCCAGTCGGTGGGCGAACCGTCATCGGAGCTGTACTGGCACATCGGCGACACGACGATGCGGTTGGCGAACTCGGTTTGGCCGAGCTTGATCGGGCTGAACAGGGCGGACATGAGTTTCCTTGCATTGCGCGTCAGGGCGTTGAAGCGATCATAAAGCCAGTGCCGCGCGCGGCAAGGGTCGCTAATCGCCCCGGCGGGTCAGGTGCGGGTCGCCATCCAGATGAAATGCCGCGCGCCGCCGCGCGATCCGTTGGCGCGCGCCCGTATCTCCTCCACCGCGAAGCCGGCCTTGCCGAGCCGCCAGGCAAACTTCGGATTCGCTCCCGACGACCACACCGCCAGCACACCGCCAGGACGGAGCGCCGCGCGCGCCGCGCTCAAGCCTTTGAGGTCATACAAACTGTCATTGGACTTGCGCGTCAGTCCTTCGGGGCCGTTATCGACATCGAGCAGGATGGCGTCGTAGGCCGAAGCGCCGCCGCCGATCAACCGGCCAACGTCGGTCTCGCGGATGCTCACGCGCGGATCGCTCAAGCATCCACCGAACACCTCCGCCATCGGCCCGCGCGCCCATGCCACCACCGCCGGCACCAGTTCGGCGACCACGATCTCTGCCCGCGGTCCAACGGCGGCGAGCGCCGCGCGCAGCGTGAAGCCCATGCCCAGGCCGCCGATCAGGACTCGCGGCGTCTCGCGCTCGCGCATCTTGCCGCAGGCGATGGTGGCCAGCGCCTCCTCTGATCCACTGAGCCGGCTGTTCATCAGTTCGCTCTGGTCCAGCATGATCGCGAACTCGGCGCCGCGCTGCTTCAAGCGCAGTTCGCCGCCGCCGCCGGGCACTTGAGCCGTATCGAGCAGGGACCAGGGGATCATGTGAGCTAGGTCAGCCGCAGAACGGCCAGCGCCAGAGCCTGAGCGCGCGGCACCAGCGTCTCGATTTCCATGTACTCGTCCGGTGAGTGCGCCCGCCCGCCGACCGGACCGACCGCGCAGATGGTCGGCGTTCCGGTGGCCGAGGCAAATCCGGAATCGGCACAACCGCCGGTGAACAGTGCAGTGGTCTCGGACACGCCCAGCGCCTTGAGCCCCGCCGCGTAGTGCTCGTACAGCGCCTTGCCGTCGGCGGTTTCCACCAGCGGCACGAACTCACCGGTGATCTCCAGCCGGGCGCTGGTCCCAGGTACGTAGCTTTTCGCCATGATCGCCTCGACCCGGGCGAAGGTCGCAGCGCGCTGCGCCGGCGTGACAAAGCGCAGATCGACCTCGCCCTTCGCCCATGGCGCCACGGTGTTGACAGTCTGCCCGCCCGACACCACGCCGACGTTCAGGGTGATGCCGTTTGCCGGATCGCTCAGGTCGCGCAGCGCCAGCGTCTTGTGCGCCAGTTCGTTGATCGCGCTGATACCCATTTCAAAGTTGGCGCCCGAGTGCGCGGCTTTGCCGGTGATTTCGAAGCGCATGAACACGCCGCCCTTCCGCCCCGTCACCGCAGCGCCGAGGGCGCGTCCTGGCTCGGAATTGAAACACACCCGCGCCGCGCGCGCGTGTTGCTCGATCACCGGACGCGAGAACGGCGAACCGATCTCCTCGTCGCCGGTGAACAGCGCCATGACCGGCGCCGGCGCGCCGCCGAACTTCTTGATCGACGCGAGCAAGAAGCAGTTGATCACCAGCCCAGCCTTCATATCGGCGACGCCCGGTCCATAGGCGCGGTCGCCCTCGATCTTGAACGGCCGCCGCGACGGCTCGCCCTTCGGGAAAACCGTGTCGCGGTGCCCCATCAGCAGGATCGGCCGGTTGCCGCCATGCCCAACGGTCGCGGTGATGGCATCGC
This sequence comes from Alphaproteobacteria bacterium, assembly GCA_026400395.1. Classification (GTDB taxonomy): domain Bacteria; phylum Pseudomonadota; class Alphaproteobacteria; order Rhizobiales; family Xanthobacteraceae; genus Z2-YC6860. Next base: position 13,450 of record JAPLPD010000169.1, read on the forward strand.
CAAAAGTCTGATCGGGAGCGACGTCGGCCGGGATACCGTGACCGCCGAGGAAGTTCCGGATGTGGGCGCCGACCGCGTCGACGCCGGCCTTGTCGTAGGAGCCGCTGTCGGTGTCCACCAGCACGCGCAGCAAATCCAGCATGGCGTCACGCTGGCCGCCAAGCCAATCTAGGATTTCCTGCTCGGCATTTTGATTCGGCACGACACTCACCCCGTCATACCCGGCCGTTGCTCCGGGCAGCCCTGTCCGCAGATGAATTACAGCAAAGGCGCGGTGGGGGCCAGAAACTAGGCAGCGTACGGCTGATCGACGGCCTGCCGCTCGACGGACGCGGCGACCCGTACAGGCGCGGCCTCTCGCTCCTCGGGCAACGGCGCGATCTTGGCCCAGCGCTCGGCCATCGCCACGGCCTTGCTCATCTCAACGAGGAACTCCTCGTCGGTGTAGTAGTGCTTCCATCGGCCACTTTTGTAGAGATCGAGATGATGGGCGCGCCGCCGCTCGGCCAGCGCCCGCCATTTCAACGCAAGACGTTCCCATTTGCGCACCGCCGTAATCATAGAAAACGGCACCTCCGACGTGCGCGGTGTAGGTGACGAGAATTGTCGATCCGCCATGATCGATCCGTCGGCCGCCACACGGGCGACGTCCAATCGTTAGCGGCGATTCGCCGGCAAACAACGATGCAAACCGCAACCCACCGGCGTGACCGGGCTTATTCACAGGCTTGTGGGATTTGCCCGCGAAAGGCGCATGGATGGCCGCGGCGGCTGCGACCTCCGCGCCGCTTCTTACGATAGATCAAAAGGGAAAATCAGGCAGCGCGCGAGTGTGGTTTATTCCTTGCGGCGCGCGTACTCGAGATAGTCGGTGTCGAACGACCAGCCCCAGCCGGGCTGATCCGGCAGCGGATATTTTCCACCGCTGAACGGCTTCTGATCGGCGATCAGCTTGCTGAAGAACGGATCGCGCCACGGCAGCAGAGCCTCCATGAACGTCCCGTTACGCGCGCCGGCCACCAGCATCGCGCCGATGTGCGGCTCGATGTGCTGCGCCATGCCGATGTTGTAGCTCTGCGCCAACGCGGCAACGCGCCGCCATTCGGTCGGGCCGCCGCCCCAGCTTGCGTCGAAATTACAGATGTCGATCGAGCCCGCCGCCATCAGGTCGCGGCAGCCGAAGCGCGACAGCTCGCTCTGCCCGGCCGAGATCGGCACCCGTGTCGCGGCGCGGACCGCCGCCATGTCGGCGCGGTCGTTGTCCCATTTGCACGGCTCTTCAAACCAACGCACGTTCAGATCGGCGACGCGGCCGACGAACTCGATCGCCTCGGCACGGGTCCAGCCCTGGTTGGCGTCGCAGGCCAGCACAAAGTCCTCGCCGCCGGCGCGCCGCACCACCCGCGCGCGCGCGGCATCGGCCTGCGGCGAACGGCCGCCGACCTTGACCTTGATGCCGGCGGCACCCGAAGCCTTCAGCTCGGTCACCTCCTCGGCCAGTTCCTTCAGCTCGTTCCAGTCACGGTAATAGCCGCCGAGCACGATCACCGGCACTTCGGTCAGCCCACTGCCCCACATCACATGCAGAGGCAGACCCGCGAGCTTGCCGGCAGCGTCATGCAACGCGCTGTCGATGCAGGCTTGAGCGCGAAGCGCGACGCGACGATCGCGGAGGAAGGGCTCGGTGGCTGCACGGGTGATGTCCCACGTCTCTTCGATGGCCATAACCCGGCGGCCGACCAGCTTCGGCGTCATCTCGTCGGCGATGACCCGCATGATCGCGCCCTGCAGTTCGTCGTCGCTGCCGTTGAAGCATTCGCCGATGATGCCGGCGTCGGTGTGGACGCGGGTGACGATGGCGCAGCGATGGGTGAACTTCAGATTGGAGCCGACCGCGACGCGGTCGAGCCGCACCTTCAGCGGAATGGTCTCGATGCGCTGAATACGAACGTTGGGAGCATCGGCCAGCGCCGTCGATACGGAAATGTCGGCGCCAAACGGCTTGTTCATGGCCGCGGCCTCGACGGCCGGCGCGCGCGCACGTCCGCAAAGCGAAGCGACGCATTCGCATCGCCACACGCTTCAACGCGACGCACCGAGCACTGGATAATCGACGCCACCATTCACAACCCGGGTGCCTGCACCGTCCACCGGACAACAGCCGCTTTGCCACACGCCGCCTGGGAAAGCGCCCCCCGCATCGCTGTCAAAAGACCGTCATGTTCTATACTACCGCCACTCGCTGCGGTTAGCGAGTGCTTGCTGGGCCAGTGCTTGCTGGGCCGGGAATCCTTGCTATTGCCGGGTTCGCGGCCTATGCCAACACCATCGATATTGGCCGGACTACCTGGGCCGCTTCGCCACATCATTTGCGGGCGCACGTTTCAGCTTCTCTCCAAAATCGACGAAATGGGACGATGGCCGCGACAATCGCGCGCCACGACCCACGTGCACACGTCAATGAAAGGCTATTTCCATGATCAACGGAACCGTCAAATTCTATAACGACCAAAAGGGCTTCGGCTTCATTCAGCCGGAAAACGGCGAGAAGGACGTGTTCGTCCACGCCACCGCGCTCGAGCGCGCCGGCATCCAGGGCCTGCGCGAAGGCCAGAAGGTCAAGTTCGACACGCAGAACGATCCGCGCAGCGGCAAGACCGCCGTCGGCGCGATCGAGCTTGCCTGATCGACCCCACTCCAGGAGCCGCCGCCCCAGGTGGCGGCTCTTCCAAACCCAGAGGCCGACATGCGCATCTTTATCTTCAAGTCGCAGGCCAACAGCGCATTGCGCGCGTTCGCCGGCGAACCCGGCGGCCAGAAGCTGCCGGCGCAGTTCGCTCCCTGGCATGCGATCGGCGTGATCCGCGACGACAAAGCGCCGCCGTTCAACGTCAAGCGCGAGGTCATTGAAAAGGCGATCGCAGGCCCCGGCTACCAGCTTTTCAAGGTCAAGCCGAAGGCCGTTTGAAGCCGCTGCGTTTTGAATGTCTCGGAGGTCATCCGGAAATGAAATGCGCGGGCCAGGCCCGCGCATTTTGCTTTTCAGGATACGCCGCTACCAGACCAGTATGGCGAGCGTCACGGCGAAGGCCCCGGCGAGAACAATGGCGCCGAGCGCATAGTTCATGAATGTTGTGCTCATGGGGCACAGTGCGCTCATTCGAGGCCGATAGATAGGCCTGCGAACGCCGCACCCTGGCGACGGTGTTTCTAGGGCTTGATCGAGAAAATGCCCTCGATCTCAACGGAGATCTGGTTCGGCAGCGAGCCCATGCCAACCGCCGAGCGGGCGTGTTTGCCGCTCTCACCGAACACTTCGACGAACAGGTCCGACATGCCGTTGGCGACTTTGGGATGGTCGCGGAACTCCGGCACGGCATTGACCATGCAGAGCATCTTGACCACCGCATCGACGCGGTCGAGCGAGCCCAGCGCCGCGCGTGTCGCGGCGAGCAGCCCAAGCCCAACCAGCCGCGCGCGGCGCTGCGCTTCTTCGACCGTCACATCGGCGCCGACCTTGCCGGTCAGGTTGTTGCCGTTTTCATCCCGCGGCCCCTGCCCGGCCAAGAACAACAGATTTCCTGCGATCCGATAGGGCAGATAATTCGCCAACGGCGTCGCTACCGGCGGCAGGACGATACCGAGTTGTTTCAGACGAGCTTCGGCAGACATGGTGTACCCCAGCGTTTGATGATTTCGTTACAGTTTGATCCGCATATAGGCCGCCAGTTCGCCGATGACGCCACGGCGAAACAGCAGCACGCAGAGCACGAAGATGACGCCTTGGATCACCGTCACCCACTGCCCGACCTGCGCCAGATAGTTCTGCATGGCGACGACGATGAACGCCCCCACCACCGGCCCGAACACCGTGCCGAGGCCGCCGACCAGCGCCATCAGCACCACCTCGCCCGACATCGGCCAGTCGACGTCGGTGAGCGAGGCAATCTGCAGCACGATCGCCTTGGTCGATCCGGCAAGGCCCGCCAGCGTCGCCGACAGCACGAAAGCCAGGAGCTTGTAGCGGTCGGTCTTGTAGCCCAGCGAGATCGCGCGCGGCTCGTTCTCGCGGATCGCCTTCAGCACCTCGCCGAACGGCGAATGGATCACCCGCTGGATCAGCAGGAATCCGGCGAGGAAGATCGCCGCCACGGTGACGTACATATTGGTCTGGTTGGCGAGATCGATCAGGCCGAACAGCTTGCCGCGCGGCACCGCCTGGATGCCGTCCTCGCCGCCGGTGAACTTCATCTGCAACGCGAAGAAGAACATCATCTGCGCCATCGCGAGCGTGATCATGGCGAAATAGATGCCCTGGCGGCGGATCGCCAGCGCCCCCGCGACCACGCCGAACAGCCCGCCGGTGAGCGTGCCGGTCAGGATCGCAAGCTCCGGCGGGAAGCCCCAGACCTTGGCGGAGTGCGCCGCGAGATAGCTCGCCCAGCCGAAATACAGCGCATGGCCGAACGACAAGAGACCGCCATAGCCGATCAGCAGGTTGAAGGCGCAGGCGAACAGCGCAAAACACAGCGCCTGCATGACGAACATCGGATAGAAATACATCGGCGCAAGCGCGAGCAGCGCCACCATGACGGCGAAAGCAATCGGTTCGCTCCAGTTGCGCCAGGAAGCCGCCGGGACCGGCGGAGCAGCGCTGACCGCGTCCGTGCGCGCTTCCATCACGCCCTCCGCCCGAACAGTCCGGCCGGCCGCACCAGCAGCACAATCGCCATGATCACGAAGATCACCGTGTTGGAGGCCTCGGGGAAAAACACCTTCGTCAGTCCCTCGACAATGCCGAGACCGAAGCCGGTCACGATCGCGCCCATGATCGAGCCCATGCCGCCGATCACCACCACTGCGAACACCACGATGATCAGCGACGAGCCCATCTGCGGACTGACGTTGTAGATCGGCGCCGCCATCACGCCGGCGAAGGCCGCAAGCGCCACGCCGAAGCCGTAGGTCAGGGTGATCATCAGCGGCACGTTGATGCCGAAGGCGCGCACCAGCGTCGGGTTCTCGGTCGCGGCGCGCAGGTAGGCGCCAAGCCGCGTGCGCTCGATCACGAACCAGGTGGCGAGACAAACCGTTAGCGAGGCGACAATCACCCAGGCGCGATAATTGGGCAGGAACATGAAGCCGAGATTTTGGCCACCCTGCAGCGATTCAGGCATCGTATAGGGCAGCCCCGCCGAACCGTAGAAATTGCGCGCGACGCCTTCGATGATCAGCACCAGTCCGAAGGTGAGCAGCAGGCCATACAGGTGATCGAGCTTGTACAGCCATTGCAGCAGGCACCGTTCGACAATGATACCGAAGATGCCGACCAGGATCGGCGCCACGATCAGCGCGCCCCAATAGCCGAGACCGGTCAGATTGAGCAGCAGGAACGCGGCGAACGCGCCCATCATGTACTGGGCGCAATGGGCGAAGTTGATGACGTTCAGCATTCCGAAGATCACGGCGAGGCCGAGGCTCAGCAGCGCATAGAACGAGCCGTTGATCAGCCCGATCAAAAGCTGGCCGAACAATGCCGTGGAAGGAATGCCAAAGATTTCGAACATGCGATACGCGGGTCTCAGCTTTTTGCTGTGTCCCGGGCGCAGCGCATCATCACGTGATGCGCTGCGCCTCGAGACCCAACGTTTGACTTAGCCCTTGACCAGCGAGCAACCGCTGTCCTTGGCCTGACGGAACGCCTCCGCCGCCGGGATCGTCGCCCTCAGGTGATAGAAGTCGCCCGGGTGCTTGGACTCCGAAGGCTTCTTGACCTCGAACAGATAGGCGTCATGGCGCTTGCGGCCGGCCTCGTCGATGACGCCCTTGCCGAACAGCACGTCGTCGGTCGGGGTCGCCTTCATCTTGGCGGTGACGTCCTTGCCTTCCGGACTGCCGCCGAGCGCCACGCGGGCCTTGAGATAGTGCGTGATACCCGAATACACGCCGGCGTGGATCATGGTTGGGAACTTGCCCGCGGCGTTGCGCTCGGTCTGCCAGCGCTTGGTCCATTCGCGGTTGGCGTCGTTGAGATCCCAGTACCAGCTCTCGGTCAGCGACAGGCCCTGCGCGGTCTGCAGGCCGAGCGCGTTGACGTCGCTGGCGAACACCAGCAGGCCGGCCATCTTCTGCCCGCCCTTGACGATGCCGAACTCGGCCGCCTGCTTGATCGAGTTGATGGTGTCGCCGCCGGCGTTGGCAAGGCCGACGACCTTGGCCTTCGACGACTGCGCCTGCAGCAGGAACGACGAGAAGTCGGACGTGTTCAGCGGGTGGCGAACCTTGCCGAGAATCTTGCCGCCGTTCTTCTCGACCACCTCGCCGGTGTCACGCTCGAGCGCGTGACCGAAGGCGTAGTCTGCGGTGAGGAAGAACCAGGTGTCGCCCCCGGTCTTCACCATCGCCTTGCCGGTGCCGTTTGCCAGCATCCAGGTGTCATAGGACCAGTGGATGGTGTTGGCGTTGCACTTCGGGCCGGTGAGATCGGACGCAGCGGCGCCGGACACAATGAACAGCTTGTTCTTGTTGGCCGCGACCTGGCTGACCGCGAGCGCCACGCCGGAGTTCGGGATGTCGATGATCATGTCGACCTTGTCGACGTCGAACCACTGGTTGGCGAGCTGGCTGCCGACGTCGGGCTTGTTCTGGTGATCGCCGGACACCAGTTCGACCTTCACGTTGGGATTGGACTTGGCGAAATCCGCCACCGCGAGCTTGGCAGCCGCGACCGAACCCGGGCCGCCGATGTCGGCGTACAGGCTCGACATGTCGCTCATCACGCCGATCTTGACGGACAGTTGCTGCGCCTGCGCGGAACCGGCGGCGAGCGCGACCGCGATTGCCGTCAAACTCAAGAGACTCTTCATGCCATTCCTCCTGTTGAAGCTCATTTTTTCAGACCCCAAGATACTCGTGCAGTTTCTCGAGATTGGCGTCCAGATCGGCCCGGGCGAAGCTTTCAGCCACGCGGCCATTCTCCATCACATAGTAACGGTCGGCGACGGTCGAGGCGAACCGAAAGTTCTGTTCGACGAGCAGGATCGTAAATCCCTGCTGCTTCAGCGTGCGGATCGTCTTGCCGATCTGCTGGATGATGACGGGAGCGAGCCCCTCGGTCGGCTCGTCCAGCAGCAGCATGCGCGCCCCGGTGCGCAGGATGCGCGCGATCGCCAGCATCTGCTGTTCGCCGCCCGAGAGCTTGGTGCCCTGACTGGAACCGAGCCGCTCCTTCAGATTGGGGAACAGCTCGAAGATGGTGTCGAGCGACAACCCGCCCTTCTTCACCTCCGGCGGCAGCATCAGATTCTCTTCGACGGTGAGGCTCGCGAAGATGCCGCGCTCCTCCGGGCAAAGCGCGATGCCTGCCCGCGCGACCTGGTTGGAGGCAAGCCCGATCAGTTCACGCCCTTCGAACGTCACCGCGCCCGAGCGCTGGCCGACGATGCCCATGATCGATTTCAACGTCGTGGTCTTGCCGGCGCCATTGCGCCCAAGCAGCGTCACCACCTCGCCCTGGTGCACGTCGAACGACACCCCGTGCAGAATGTGCGACTCGCCATACCAGGATTGCAGGTTCTTGACCGACAGCAGCGGGGAGCGGACATCAAGCATGGCCGGTCCCCATGTAGGCTTCCTTGACCTCCGGATTGTTGGCGACTGTCGCGTAGTCGCCCTCCGCCAGCACCCGGCCGCGCGTCAGGACGGTGATGCGGTGGCAGAGGTTCTCCACCACGCTCAGATTGTGTTCGACCATCAGAACCGTTCGATCGGCGGCGACGCGCTTGATCAGCGCGGCGATGCGATCGATGTCCTCGTGGCCCATGCCAGCGGTCGGCTCGTCGAGCAGCAGCAGCTCCGGATCGAGCGCCAGCGTGGTGGCGATCTCCAGTGCGCGCTTTCGCCCATACGGCAGTTCGACCGCCGCGACCTGGGCGACATCGGACAGTCCGACATCCTCGATCAGCGCCAGTGCGCGCGCGTTGAACGAATTGAGCACCCGGCTCGAGCGCCAGAAATCGAACGACCCTCCGCGCTCGCGTTGCAGCGCGATGCGCACGTTCTCGAGCACGGTGAGATGCGGAAACACCGCCGATATCTGGAACGAGCGCACCATGCCGAGCCGCGCCACGTCGGCGGGCGCAAGCTTGCTGATGTCGGCGCCCTTGTAGGTGATGCGGCCGCGCGTCGGCTGCAGGAACTTGGTCAGCAGATTGAAGCAGGTGGTTTTGCCGGCGCCATTCGGCCCGATCAGCGCATGGACGGTGCCGCGCTCGACGCGCAGGCTGACGCCGTTGACGGCGACAAAGCCCGCGAACTCCTTGGTGAGATCCTCGGTTTCGAGGATGTACTCGGTCATATGCTCCGCGCCCCCCTTTGTGGCGCCATTTAGAGGGGCTTCGAGGGAGCCGTCCAGACCCCCAAAGGTCTCAGGCGGCGATGTGTCGCCCAAGCAAGAACCCGCCCGGATGGCGAACCATCCGGGCGGGCCTTTGAGACCGACGCGTGGGAAGGCGGGGGCGTGCGCGCCGGTCCTCAGCTCCTGGAACTAGTACCGGCAGACCCGCACGGTGCCCACGTAGTAGCCGTAGGCATCAAACTGGCGCTGATTGTAGCAACGGCGCGGGGCATCGACGTAGTAGGCGTTGGCCGCGCTGTTGGCGATCACGCCGCCGACCACCGCGCCGCCGACGATGGCGGCACCGAGGCCCCAGGCGTTGCCGCCGGCCTGGGCCGAGCTGGTCGGGATGGCAAGGCCGCCGGCCAGGGTGACAACTGCGAGCGCCGCGGCAATCTTGGACTTGATGTTCATGTTGGTCTCCCTCGTGACTGTGTGTGAGCCGTGATGGCCCTCATACACGTTGGTAGGTCCGGGGGAGGACGCGGTTCAAACCGGGATGTGCCAGGTGTTTCGCCCTGTGCGATAAGTCACAGGCGGCGTCGGACGTGAACGGCGGGATATTCAGCGAGTGCACCGCAACAATTTACCGCCCGGTCAACGCCGCGCGGTGGGGTCCGCGGCAGCGGTCGGCGCCTGCAGCGCCATGATCGCCTGATAGGCATCGACCAGACCGGCGCCGAACTGGGAATCCTTGCCGGCCGGCCCGATATCCCTGGCCGTTTTCTGCAGGACCTCGCGAACGCCGTCGGGCTTGAGCCCCGGCGCGCGTTGCAGCACCAGCGCGGCGACGCCGCTCACGTAAGCCGCCGAGAACGATGTGCCGGAGATCAGCCGGTATTCGTTGCCCGGCTCCGGCAAGAGAATGTCGACCCCCGGCGCGGCCAGCGCGATGTGCGGCCCGATGTTAGAGGCGCGAAACAACCTGTCGTCGGCGTCGGTCGCCGACACCGCGATCACGTTGGGATCGGAGGACGGATACTGCGGCGGCGACTTCGGTCCGAAATTGCCGGATGCCGCGATCAGCACAATGTCCTTCAATTTTGCCACCGCGAGCTGGCGCGCAAGCGCCGGATCGGATGCACCGGCGAAGCTCATGTTGATGATGCGGGCTTGCTGCAGCACGGCGTATTCCACGCCCTTGAGGATCGCCATGGTGGTCGCCTGCGCGCTGCCGCCCGCGGAATCGAACGCGCGGATGGCGAGAATTCTCGCCGTCGGCGCCGCGCCCATCAGTCGCGCATGCGCCGCGATCGCGCCGGCGATCGCCGTGCCGTGACGATGCGGCGGTCCGCCCTTGCCGAGCGCGTCGTAGGAACCGGCAATGGCGCCGGCCAGTTCGGGGTGATCGGCATCGATTCCGAAATCGATCACCGCGACCAGCACCCGCTCGCCGGTCGCAAGCGTATGCGCCTCGCCAAGCCGAAGCTTGCCGAGGGCGTATTGTGCCGGATCGCCGCGCGCCGGAACCGCCGCCGCGGTCGCAACCGCGGGCGTAATCCTGGCGGGATCGGCGGCGGCCTGCGCGAGATCGAACAGATAGTTCGGCTGGCCGAAGCGCAGGATCGTTTCCGGGCCGAGCCCCCGCAACGCAGTCCGCACCGGACGGCCGTTGAGGATGCGGGCGCGCACAACGGTCGAGTTGGTCAACGTGAAGAATTGCGATTCAAGCTGCAGCAGACCGCGCCGGGTCAGCAGTTGCGCGATGCCGCCCGGCGGAACGTTGCCGAATTCCAGTACGACCTCGTCCTTGACGAAACGCTCCTCGCCCACCGGCGGAATGTTGATATTGCGCTGCGCCGCCGTTCCGCCCGGAAGCGAGCCTGGACCCGTGGGCCCAGCGCCAGCCGGCCGCCCGGCACCGATGGCGGTCCCGACCGCAACGCCGGTGACAACACCCGCGCCTATGACCGGATTACGGTCCGGACGCTTGCCCTTTGCTTTCGGCTCGCCGGTCACGACGACCCGATCCGCATCGTTGTTGAAACGCTGATAGCGCGGCTCGACGCGCAGGATCGTCGATGGCTCGCTGCGCAGGCTCGGCGCAGATATCGGCGCGCGCGGTCCGGCGGAGAAATTGCCGACGCGCTGGGCCTGCGAGGCCGTCGCCATGACGGCAAGAGCCGCGAGTGCGATAGCGGTCGCAACCGACAGTTCCGCCATCGAACGCTTGTGCGTCACGCGCATGATTCAGCCTCCGGGCGAGCCTTGAGTCTGGGCCGATAAACCGGCCCGATTGTGGCACCGCCGGATGCGGGCTAGTTCGTCTTCGCCACGAAGCCGACCACCGGGCTTGCGGATATGCGTTTTATGACCGCGCTGATTTCCAGTTCCGACAGGCTGCGATCGGACAGCCGCACCTTGTACATGCCGCTGGAGTTCGGGCCGCCCACCAGGCTGGCCTTGTTCTCGGACAGGAACTGATTGATCTCGGCGGCGGTGGCCAGCGGATTGAAACGGATTGCGACGAAGGCGCTGTCCGCGCTCACCGGCAGCGACACCGTAGTGAAGCCCGAGCCGCCTTCCTTGACGAACACGCCGGCCAGAATGCCCGCCTGCAGCACGATGGCGAGCGCCGCGGCGGTGGCGCCATAGGCGAGCGTGCGCGGCGAAAAGCCGGCGACAAAATTGGTGAGCCATGCGCCCAAGCTGAACGAGGTCCGCTGATTGCGGGCCGGCTCGGCGTCGATCTTGGCGAACAGGTCCTGCATCGCACGCGCCGACGGCGCGCCGAGCGTCTCGTTGAGACGGATCGCCTCGCCGAGTTCTTCGCGGACCATTTCGTAGCGGCTGGAGAGTTCATTGTCGTTGGCGAGCGCCTGTTCGACGCGGGCGGCGTCGCGGCGGCTCAGCGTACCGGCGGCATGCCACGGCAGCAAAAGCTCTACGTCTTCCGGAAGCTTTTCAGCTTCGTTCTTGATTGCGTTCATGGCCAACCTCGTTCAATTCCTTGAGCTTTCAGGAGCTCAGCTAATTTTTTACGCGCATAGAACATCTGCGTTTTTACTGTCGCTTCCGGTATCCCCACGATCTCGGAAACTTCTTCAACGGATTTCTCGTGGTAGTACACGAGATCGACAATCTCCCTGTGTTCGGCGGACAATCCGCCAAGGCACTTTCGGATGACGTCTGCCTTCTGCTTCTTCTCCAGTGTTACGTCGGGAGTGTCCGAGTCATCCTCGATCGCTTCCGCCGCCTCTTCATCCAACTCCGACTCCGACTTGCGCCGCAGCACGGACAACGCTTTGAATCGGGCGATCGAGAGGAGCCAGGTCGACACCGCCGACCGTCCCTCGAACTTTCCGGCTTGCCGCCAGACGTCGAGGAACACCTCGCTGATCAGGTCCTCCGCGGTCGCTTCATTACGAACCAGCCGCAGCACGAACCGGAACACCCGCACGTGATGCCGGGCAAACAGCACCTGCATCGCAAGCCGGTCGCCCTGTGCAATCCGCCCAATCAGAATTTCGTCCGAAGTGGCTGAGTTCGCTGACAAGGCTCGGCTCTCGTGGAATTAGTCGTGGCAAATGGGAGCTGGGTTCAAAGCCCGCGCAATTTCCTCTTAAACCCTTTAATCGGCGAGCGAAAACAGTCGCCAGACCGGGTTCCGCGATGGTTAAATGGGGACCATGGAAACCGCACCGTTGACCCTTTGCGAGTTGAACGCCCTCCCGGCTCCCGCCTTTGTCGCCGCGCTGGGCGAAGTGTTCGAGCACGCGGCCTGGGTGGCCGAGGCCGCAGCCCAAGGCCGGCCCTACCCCACCGTAACCGCCCTGCACGACGCCATGATGCAGGCGGTGCGCCAGGCGCCGCCTGCGCAGCTCCGCGCCTTCATCGGCGGTCACCCCGAACTGGGCAGCCGGGTGCGCCGGACCGACATCACCCAGGACTCCCAGGCCGAACAGGGCGGCCTCGGTCTCGACCAGCTGAGCGCCGAGGAGTTCGACCGCTTCAGCCGGCTCAACGCCGCCTACCGCGAAAAATTCGGCTTCCCGTTCATCGTCTGCGTCCGCCGCCACACCCGCGATTCCATCCTGCGCGAGTTCGAGCGCAGACTCGCCCACGACACCAATGCCGAGCACGCGGCCGCGTTGCACGAAATCGGCCTGATCACCCGACTCCGGCTGGTCGCGCTGGTGGGGGGACCCGGCGTTCCGGTGACGACCGGATGGCTATCGACCCATGTGCTCGACACGGTGACCGGCCGCCCTGCCCCGAACGTACGCATCACCTTGCATGAGGTCGGCCACAGCGCGCGTTCGCTGCTCATGGAGACGCGCACCAACGCCGACGGCCGCACCGATGCGCCGCTGATATCCGGCGGGCCGCTCCGCGCCGGCACCTATGAGCTGACGTTTCACATGGGCGATTACTTCGGCGGAGCGTCGTTCATCGGCGATGTGCCGATCCGATTTTCCATCACCGAGCCCGAGTCGCACTACCACGTGCCGTTGCTCGTGACGCCCTGGAGCTATACGACTTATCGCGGAAGCTAAAAAAACAACCCGAGGAAACCTATCGTGATCGAGCTTTACACCTGGACGACCCCGAACGGCCGCAAGATTTCCATCGCCCTGGAGGAGATGGGCCTGCCCTACACCGTACACGCGGTGGACATTTCCAAGGACGAGCAGTTCAAGCCGGAATTCCTCAAGATCAGCCCCAACAACCGTATTCCGGCGATCGTCGACACCGACAACGGTTTGTCGCTGATGGAGTCGGGCGCGATCCTCACCTATCTCGGCGACAAGTCCGGCAAGCTCCTGCCGAAATCCGGCGACAAGCGCTGGAAAACCATCGAATGGCTGAACTGGCAAATGGGCGGGCTCGGCCCGATGCTGGGCCAGGTGCATCACTACACCAAGTACAATCCGGGCAAGGCGCCCTACGCCGAGGAGCGCTATCTGAAGGAAGCGCACCGGCTCTACGGCGTGATGAACAAGCAGCTCGGCGACCACGAGTATCTCGCCGGCGAGTATTCGATCGCCGACATCGCCTGCTGGCCGTGGGTGTCGCGCTACGAGTGGCAGACCGTCGACCTGAAGCAATATCCGAACGTGCTGCGCTGGTATCTCGCCATCGCCCACAAGCCTGCGACGCAGAAGGGCTACAAGGTCCCGAAGGACGTCGGCGAAGTGCCGATCCCGAAGTAGACGCGATCCGCGGCCGCGCCGCCGCGATCGATCCCGCAACGGTGCTGCGTCAGGAATGACGCAGGAGCATCATGCAATCGTCCCGCAAAATCCACTACGGCTGGGTCGTCGTCGGCATCACCTGCCTGGTGCTGCTGACCAGCGCCGGCATCCGCTCGACGCCCGGCATCCTGATGGTGCCGCTGGAGGAGGAGTTTCACTGGTCGCGCGCCACCATCGCGCTCGCGGTGTCGATCAACCTCATCATGTATGGCTGCATCGGGCCGTTCGCCGCGGCGGTGATGGAGCGATTCGGCATCCGCCGCTCGGTGCTGTGCGCGCTGACGCTGGTGGGCGTGGGCGTCGCATCGACCGCGCTGATGCGCGAGGTGTGGCAGCTCATCGTCATGTGGGGCGTGCTGGTCGGCGCGGGCACCGGCTTTCTCGCTACCGTCTTGTCGGCGACCATCGCGTCCCGTTGGTTCACGGCGCGGCGCGGACTTGTGATCGGCATTCTCAGCGGCGGCGCATCCACGGGGCAGCTCCTGTTCCTGCCGGTGATGGCCAACATCACCGCCGCCTACGGGTGGCGGACCACCGTGATCAGCATTGCGCTGGTGGTCTGTTTCGTGGCGCCACTGGTGGCGTTTCTGTTGCGTGACCGCCCGTCCGACGTCGGCCTGATGCCCTACGGCGAGACCGGCGTGCCGAAGCCCGCCGCGCCGGTGACCGGAAATCCGGTCGCGCTCGCGTTTCGCACGCTGGGCCACGCGGTCCACTACAAGGACTTCTGGCTGCTCGCCGGCACCTATTTCATCTGCGGCGCCTCAACCAACGGGCTGATCGGCACGCACCTGATCCCGGCCTGCATGGACCATGGCTACACCGCGGTCACCGGCGCCACCCTGCTTGCCACCATGGGCGTGTTCAACTTCATCGGCACCACCAGCTCCGGCTGGCTCGCCGACAAGTTCGATAACCGCTGGCTGCTGTTCACGTATTACGCGCTGCGCGGGTTGTCGCTGATGTATCTGCCGTTCTCGTTCACCGATTTCTACACGATGACGCTGTTCGCCATGTTCTACGGGCTCGACTGGTTCGCCACCGTGTCGCCGACGGTGCGCATGCTCACCAACACGTTCGGCCGCGAGAAGTCCGGCATGGTCTATGGCTGGGTGTTCACCGCCCACCAACTCGGCGGCGCGTCGGCGGCGTTCTTCGGCGGGCTGCTGCGCGAGAACTTCGGCGGCTACATGGAGGCGTTCATGCTCTCGGGCACTCTGTGCCTGGGCGCCGCCATCGCCGCGCTGTTCATCGGCGGCGGGCGTAAGGCGCCCGATCGCGCCACACCCGCGGTGGCGGCGGCGGCCTAGGCATCGTAGCATCCCAGTCATCACCGACCGAGGCCCCCATGCCCGCCTTCATCTGCAACACCTGCGGTACGCAATACGAGCCGAGCGAAAAGCCGCCGGCGGCGTGCCCAATCTGCGATGACGAACGGCAGTACGTGACCCCCGCCGGCCAGAGCTGGACCACGCTCGACACATTGGCCAAGCGCAACATGAACGCGTGGCGCGAGCTTGAGCCAAACCTCATTTCGATCACCACCGTCCCCGCCTTCGGCATCGGCCAGCGCGCGCAGCTTTTGCGCACGCCGCAGGGCAACATCCTGTGGGACTGCATCTCGCTGATCGACCGCGCCACCGTCGAACTGATCCGGGCGATGGGCGGGCTCAACTGCATCGCGATCTCGCACCCGCACTACTATTCCTGCATGGCGGAATGGAGCCAGGCGTTCGGCGGCATCCCCATCCATCTGCACGCCGCTGACCGGAAGTGGATCATGCGCGGCGATCCCGCCATCGCGTTGTGGGACGGCGAGACCAAGGCGCTTGCGCCGGGCGTGACCATGATCTGCGCCGGCGGACACTATCCGGGCGGCACGGTGCTGCACTGGGCAGACGGCGCCGGCGGCAAGGGCGCGCTGTTGTCCGGCGACATCGTTCAGGTGGTGCAGGACAACAAGTCGGTCAGCTTCATGTGGAGCTTTCCGAACTTCATTCCGTTGTCGGCGCCGCGCGTCGAAGGCGTGATGAAGACGCTCAAGCCGTACGCCTACGACCGGGTCCACGGCGCCTTCAACGACCGATCGATCTGGTCCGACGGCAAGGGCGTGATCAAGCGCTCGGCCGCGCGTTATCTGAAAATCATCCGCGGCGACGGTTCGTACGAATTGCAGTGATCGGAGAAATCCGGCGGAAGCCTTGCAAGCGCTGCCGGTTCGGCCGCGCGTATCGGCTACTTGCCGGCGATTTTCCGCAGCGCTTCGTTGATGCGGTCCTGCCAGCCCGGGCCGGCCTCCTGGAAATAATCCAGCACCTCGCGGTCGAGGCGCAGCGAAACCTGCTCCTTGGCGCCGGGCACCGCGGGCCGCTTCAGGACCGGCGCCTCGGGCGGCTTGGTCGTCACCTGCTTGAACATGGCCTCGGCAGCATCGCGGGTGCTGGTGATCCGGCGCGGGCGGTCTTGCATCAAATCCTCGGAATGAGAATCAGCTAGGCAGCCTTATTCTATCATCCGGGCCCTATCCGATGCCGAAAGGTGAAAAACCGGCCGCGGAGCAATTTACAACATAGGTTAGTGGCGGAGGGTGGATTCGATCGCCCCGGTCTTTTCCAGATAGGCCTGCCCGAGGTTGGCCAGCACGTCGGCCATCAGCTTGGACTGGTCGCCGGGCGGAGCCAGCAGAATCAGGTCGGCGAGGCTTTCGGCTAGCCGGGCGGCCAGATCGACGAGATCGGCGTCCTCCCGTTCGAGCTGCTTCTCGACCAGGTCGTTGACGTCGCAGTGCAGGCATTCGGACATGGGCTGGTACCGGTTGGGGTGGCGCGAACCTATCACGTACGCATCAACCCGCCGCGCCGCAACCGGATATGGCAATGCCCCGCGGCCATGACCGCGGGGCATTGATTCCGGCTTGCAGGGGGCTCAGGCAGCTTCCGACTGCGCCTCCTGATTGACCACCTCTTCGGCGAGTTCGGTCAGCGACTGGTCGGTCGCCTCCTCCTCATCGAGGGTCTCCTGCAGCAGCTTCTGCGCCTCGCCGAGGCCAAGCTCCTGCGCCCAGGTGCGCAACGTGCCGTAACGGGAAATCTCGTAGTGCTCGACCGCCTGCGCCGCCGCCAGCAGGCCGGCGTCGAGCGCGGGTGAGCCCTTGTATTCCTTCATGATCTCCTGGCCCTCTTCGAGGATGCCTTCGATCGCCGCGCACTTCTTGCCCTGTGGCTTCTCCTCGATCAGTTCGAACACCTGTTCGAGACGTGCGATCTGCTTTTCGGTTTCGCCGTGATGCTTCTCAAACGCGGCGGTGAGGTCCTCGTTCTGAGCGGCCTTCGCCATCTTCGGCAGCGCGGCAAAGATTTTCTTCTCCGCGTAGTAGATATCCTTCAGCGTGTCGTGGAACAGTTCGTCGAGTTGCTTTGGCTCTTTAGCCATATCGTCCTCCGATGCGTGGTGTATGCGGAGACAAGACATTTCACGCCGCTCGGTTCCTCTGGAATATATCTAAACAACGAAAAAGCCCCGCGATGCGGGGCTTTACGTCATTCGACATGGCTCAATCGGCGCGCGTCAGCCGCGCGAGAGCCGCCGCGAATTCGAGCGCACCGTGCGCCGAACCTGCGCCACAACGGCCTCGCCGGAGCCGCCGCGGAGCAGCGTCGCGGTGACCGCCATCGACTCAGAAATCTTCTCGGTGACCATGCGGGTCGCTTCGCTGTGCGCACTGGGGCCGCCGCCCGCCAGCTTGATCAATCGCAGCCCGATCACATGCTGCGACTCCAGCGAAAGCATCGTCGCGTCATACCAGAATTTGAACATCGCGCTCTATCCCCGAGCTTCATCCGCCGCAGCGGAAGAAGCATCAGCCCGGAGAAATCCGGGCTAATGTCTTTCATACGCCAAGTCGGCTTTCGATCATAGACCGCCAACCAGACCGCCAACCAGCATCAGAATGAGGATCAGACCGAGCGGCATTCCGAGCAGCCACAAAAGTATCGGCATTGTCATCGACTCCGGTTTCAGAATGACTAACGGGTTATCGCGGCGACCGTTCCGTCCCGTACGCCCCGGGGCGCCAGCCGGGCTCGTACCACTTGGAATCGCGGAGCAGGCCGCCTTCGGTGGCCGCCAGGATCGACGCCAGCGCGCCAGCCAGCATGGAAGCCGCGATCCAGAGCGACAGCTTGGCCGCGGCCTTGCGGGCGTCATCGGTGGCCTTCTTGGCGTCCGCGACGACATCGCTCACCCGCCGTTCGGCCTCGGGCTGGCCCAATCCGGTGCGCATGACCACGATCCTCGCGGCGTAAGCGCGGTCGGCGTCGGAGATGTTCCCGCCCTTGCGGGTCACCGGTGCAAGCAGCCGGGTGAGTTCGGCATTGGCCGAGGTGGCATTCACCTGCGGCGATGCCGCGCCCGCCACCGGCGGGGCGTCGTTGCGCAACAGCCGGTCGACATAGATGTCGCCGGGGGCCCCGCTGCTACCGGCCGCCGCGGCCGCTGCCGGGATCGACCCCGCCGAAGCGCCGGCAAGAATATGCGTGGTGGCGCCGCCGAGCGCGACCGCGCCCAGTAGTAACGCGAAAGCCCAGGCCAGAAAGCCGTGCGCGGTGTCGCGGAAATAGACCTCGTCGTGGTGCACGCCGGCCCAGCGAGCCCGCAGGCGACCGGCGAGATAGCCACCGATGGTGGAGGCCAACATGGACACCACGATCAGGTAGATGCCGGTGCCGATGGAGAAGGTGGTGCTCGAAACGCCATGCTCGTTCCAAGGCGACACCACTGAGAAGCCGACACCAATCCCGAACGCCAGAAGCACCATCGATACCGCCGCCGCGGCAACGCCGCCGGCCACCACCGCCGCCCATGAAATCGTCGATCCGCCGCCGTCTTCGACCACAACACCTGTGCCCGCTGCCATATCCAAACCCGTAGCCATGTCCGCCTCCGGCAAAATGAATGAATCCCTGACGCGCATGGCAACCTCTTGAGGCGGGCCGCGTTCCGGGAATGTGGCAAAATATTTGGCAAGCGGGGGACCGCCAGGGAGACCGGGCGCGGTCTGCCGCCGGCTGTGTTGGT
The DNA here is from genome assembly GCA_026400395.1 of Alphaproteobacteria bacterium. GTDB lineage: Bacteria > Pseudomonadota > Alphaproteobacteria > Rhizobiales > Xanthobacteraceae > Z2-YC6860. Next base: position 32,116 of record JAPLPD010000169.1, read on the forward strand.
TACCGGGCATTCAGCGATTTTCGTCGAAGCGTTTGAGAATCCGGCAATTCGCATCTGCGATGCTCCACGCACGACCACAGGGGCAGCCCATGAAATCGATTGGCGCGTTATCCGTGCTCGGACTGCTGCTGACGACCGCGGCGGCGCCCGCGGCGAGCGTCATCCATGTGGTCACCCGCGATAGCAGCAAGACTGTCGTGGCGACCACCGAGATCACCCGCAACGGCGACACCGTCACAGCCAAAACCACGCTCCGGCCGAAGACCGGCGCGGGTTATCAGCCGATGGGCAGCAGCGGCGGCTATAAGCCCATGGGCGGCAGCGGCGGCAGCTACAATCCGATGGGCGCGCGCTAGCGCAGCGCGTTCAGCGCCGCGGCCACCGACACGTCGAGGAACTGGCGCACATACTCGCCCTGGTCATGGGCGGCGACGATCTTGTGCGCCGGCGCCAGCGCCGCCAGGAATTTGTAGGTGTGCCAGTGCGCCATCGCCGGCAGCAGCGGCAGCCCGGGGATCGACGGCTCCGGCCACATCGACGTGTAGAAATATGGCTCGTCGCAGAATTCGTCGCCGGGGCAATAGCCGATACCCATGCTGCGCCCGCGCGGCAATCCGACCAGGCAATCCATGTCGAAATGATGCGGCCAGCAGCGAACCGGCGGCGCCTTGAGCTTTTTCGCCGCGAGCCGCTTCTGCACCGAAGCCAGCGCCGCATCGGCGTTTGAATACCACGAGGCCAGCACCGCCAGCGCGTCGCCGAGGTCCTCCAGGCTGTAGCGGGCGCCGAGCGCCAACACATGATCGGGCAGCGCGTAGGGCAGCGGATCGTCGAGCTTGCCGGCCGGCAAATTGCGCGCCGCGATGTGCGCGCCCAGCCAAGTCCGCACCTCGGACTCGGTGCGGCCATCCAGCGCCAGCGACTGCGGATGCACGTCGAGGAAAGCCAGCGTCAGATCGGCGATGCGGAGACCAAGCCGCGAACCGTCCGGCAGCGGATGCGTGGTCAGCCCGCCGAACGTATGGTCCCAGCCAAGACTGGTGTGGTGCTCGCCCGGCCGCCCCGGCAGACAGGCGCGAGCCGCGCGCGCCAGCCATTGCGCCGCATAGTGCGCCTGCAATCGCGCGGCATGCAGAAAGATGAAATTGGCGCGGGGGACAGACTTCCAGGTCATTGCGAGCCTACGACTTGAACCGTTTCGCCAGAGCGTCGGCGTTCTTCGCCAGCAGGCCGAGATCGGCGCCGACGGCCACGAACGTATAGCCCCACTGGATGAACTTCTTCGCTTCTTCCTCGTTGGGCGTCAGGATACCCGCGGGCTTGCCGATCTTCTTCAGCCGCTTCACCGCGTCCTCCAGCGCCGCCTGCACCTCGGGATGGCCCCAGTTGCCGATATGGCCGAACGAGGCTGCCAGATCGTTTGGCCCGATGAACACGCCATCGATGCCATCGACCGAGGCGATGTCCTCGATCTTTGCCAGCGCTTCGCGGGTTTCGACCTGCACCAGCACGCATATTTCGCTGGACGCGTTCTTCAGATAGTCCTTCACCCGGCCGTAGCGGCTGGCGCGACCCGATCCGGTGATGCCGCGCACGCCGCCCGGCGGATAGCGTGTCCACTCGACCGCGCGCTTGGCCTCTTCCGGCGTCTGCACGAACGGCAGCAGCAAGGTCTGCGCGCCGATGTCGAGATAGCGCTTGATCAGCACCATGTCATTCCAGGCCGGACGCACGATGCATGACGCTGTGCCGGACTGCGCCGCCTGCAGATGGCCGAGGATGTCGGTCACGTCGTTCGGCGAATGCTCGGTGTCGAGCAGCAGCCAGTCGTAGCCCGAGTGCGACACCACCTCGATGCCCACGGCGCTGCACAGGCTGCACCACAGCCCGATTTGCAATTGCCCCTTGGCGATGGCGTGCTTGAAGTTGTTTCGCGGCATATCCATTGATCGATGGCCTTTCTACGTCATGGCCGGCCCGATTCCCGGCGGGCTTTCTTTTCTTTCATATCCGCGGCTCTCGCTGTCCGGAAGAGCGAAGCAGAGATAATGCTTCGGCACTCTGCTGCGAATTTTTTTGAATCTCGATAAGGAGGAATAGCGAGGAAGCAGCCAAAGCCGGAAGTAGAAAGCCAAGGACGCCCCCAAACAGAAGCCCGAAGAACTCAGTATCAGGGATACCTGCCACAGAGAACTCCACTCTGCGCGCCCCGATGTACGAATTAGGACTATTCATCATTTGCCCTATGGCTTTGCCTGCCAACGCACCTCCAATCATTCCAGCAACAATCCAGCACCACACCAACAGCTCCGATAGACCGATTATGAACCGCCGCAATCCGCTCATGATTAAGTCCTCTCCACGGAGCAGCATTATCCTTGGGCTAGGGCGACTAATCGTGCGGAGAATACTGAAAGCCGCTTACGCATAGTTCGTGCATCATACGAACTGCACCGAAATCCCGCCGAGGGCGCCGAAGTCGCCGTGCAGCGTGTCGCCCTTCTTGGCGAACACCACGCGGGTGAACGAGCCGGCCAGCACGATATGGCCGGGCTCCATCGGCGTCCCCAGCGATCCAAGCTTGTTGGCGAGCCACGCCACCCCCATCGCCGGATGACCGAGAACGCCGGCGGCGACGCCGGTCTCCTCGATCTCTGAATTCACGTACATGATGCCGCCAACCCAGCGCAGGTCCACGTCCATCGGACGCACCGGGCGGCCGCCCATGACGATACCCGCCGCCGCGCCGTTGTCGGCCACGGTGTCGAAAATCTTGCGCGGGTCCTGCACGCGGGCGTCGACAATCTCCAGCGCCGGCACCACGTAATCGGTCGCCGCCAGCACGTCGGTCAGCCCGATGCCGGGCCCCATCAGCTTTTTGCCGAGTACGAAGGCGAGTTCGACCTCGACGCGCGGCCGGCAATAATCCGAGTGCTGCACCTTGGCGCCGTCGGCAATGATGTTGTCGTCGTGCAGATAGCCGAAGTCCGGCTCGTCGATGTTGGAAGAGCGCTGCATCGCCTTCGAGGTCAGCCCCACCTTGTGGCCGATCAGTTTCCGCCCCGCCGCGACCCGACGCTTGTGGACGATCGTCGAGATGCCGTAGGCGTCCTCGATCGTAATGCCGGGATAGGTGGTCGAAAGCTGCACCGCCTGTTTGCGGGTCTTGTGCGCCTCCATCAGGATGTCGGCGGCTTTGTTACGGTCGGCGTCTGACAGCATTGCTCCCTCCCCTTATTTCGCGGCCGATCCTGCAAGGTGGCGGACTGGAAAGCAATTCCGCCGAACCCCACTGACGCTCGACCGCAGCGTTTGCTAGCATTGGTCACAAGCAAAAGACTACAGGGAGGATGTCATGACACGCTGGGCGACACTCGCAACCGCTTTGGTGCTATCCGCTGCCGCCGCCGTTCAATCCAACACCGCCTTCAGCCAGGGCGTCAACGACGGCTGGACCGTGCTGTTCGACGGCAAGAACCTCGATCAATGGGACAGCGACAACACCGCGACCTTCAAGATCGAGGACGGTTCGGTCATTGCTACCGACAAGAAAGACCCCAAGGCCACCGCGTCCTATCTGATCTCGAAGAAATCGTACAAGAACTTCATCGTCCGCGCCGAGTTCTGGGTCAGCGATGACGCCAACAGCGGGCTCTTCCTGCGCTGCGATCCGAAGAAGATCGGCGCCAAGACCTGCTACGAGTACAACATCTTCGACACGCGCCCGGACCAGACCTACGGCACCGCCTCGATCGTCTATATCGCCGAGGTCAATCCGATGCCGAAGGCAGGTGGCAAGTGGAGCACCATGGAAGCCGGGGCCAATGGCCGCCACCTCACCGTGGTGTTCGATGGCAAGAAGACGGTGGACGTTCGCAACGGCCTGTTCGAGGAGGGCCACATTGCGCTGCAATTCGGCGCCGGCACGGTGAAATTCCGCAAGATCGAAATCAAGCAGCTGTAGCGCTCGACACTCCCGGCTCTCCGCCACGGAGGGCCGGGCTTTGCCCTCGGCGACTATGCCGAGGGCTTCCAGTTTCTGTTGATCCAAGCGATCCCGCGCGCAAGAGGCGGGCGCATGACCGGCACGTCCTGCGCGATCACCGCCAGGCCGAGCGGCACCATCCAGAACCCGAGGATCGGCAGAAAGCCAACGACCCCACCTGCCGTCAGCACAACGCCGATCGGGATGCGGTAGGGCTTGGCCTCCGGGCTTCGCACCTTTTTCATCACCCGGGCCACTGGGTGCGGCATGCGTTCCTGCAGGCGATCCAGTTCGTCGTTGAGGTCCGGCCTGGCCTCGCCCCTGCCGCTCGCTTCGTTGTCGGTCATGCCGGACCAAGCCCCGGCTGCCCCCTTGGTTCCTGCATAAAAAAAAAGGGCCCAGCAAAGCCGGGCCCGTTTTGAGTGAACGGAGGAAGACGTGGCGAGCCGGATGACGGCCGCGACGTTCGTTGAGATGAAGCGCGACAATTTGTCTCATGCCGGGATGGGCGTCAATGCTCTTGGGCATCGGATCATGTTGAAATATCAGGCAGTTTCTGCACCGAGCCTCCTTTGTTCCTGGGACTATAGTCCTCTGCGCGAGCTTGTCCTCGCTCCTCCGCGCGGGATTAGGCTTGCCCCGCCTCGATCCATGAGGGACGCGACCGGTTGCGTCAGTCGTGGGGATAGGGGGCCGTGGCCGGAGCGGGCTGCCCAGATGCACACCCCTACCGCGGCGGCCCAAGCTGCGCAGTCCCGGCCCGACGAGCGTTCGCGTCAGCCGGGCTCTTGGCAGAAAGTGCCGTAACTCCGTGCCAACGGTCAGGCGCTGTCGGGCCCAAAGCGGTCGGTAGAAAACTCAGCCCTCCGGGAGCAACGCAGAGCAAGCCACCGCGTGCGAGGCGCTGGAGAAACGGCCGACCTGAGGACTTCACATCCGGATCGCCTTCGTGCCGCGAGGCACGCAGGCCCGTGGGTCCCCCCCCCCGCACCCCGGCGTCCCGCGCCGCCCTCCCTCCGGGTTGGCGTGCCAATTGCACAAAACTCGGGCGCACCGGCGCCGCGAGACGAAGGTCCTGCGTGGAGAGGCATGAACAACAATGCTAGAAGGACTCCCATGACCTTCGACACCATCATCCGCGGCGGCACGGTCGCGACCGCTGCCGATACCTTTCAATGCGACGTCGGCATCAGCGGCGGCCGGATCGCGGCGCTGGGCGAGAACCTGGGCGACGCCAAAGACATCGTCGATGCGCGGGACAAGCTCGTGCTGCCCGGCGGCATCGACAGCCACGTCCACATCGCCCAGCCGTCGGCTCCCGGCATTCTCATGGCGGACGATTTCGCCTCGGGCACCCGCTCGGCCGCGTTCGGCTGCAATACCATGGTGCTGCCGTTCGCCATGCAGCAGAAGGGCGAAAGCCTCCGCGAGGTCGTGAAGCAGTACCACGCCAAGGCTGAAGGCCAGTGCTACGTCGATGTCTCGTTCCATCTCATCATCGCCGACGCCACCGACCGCGTGCTCGGACAGGAACTGCCGGCCCTGGTCGACGACGGCTACACCTCGTTCAAAGTTTTCATGACCTACGAGGGCCTCGCGCTTTCCGACATGGAAATGCTCAACGTCATGACCGTTGCGCGCGAAACCGGCGCGCTGGTGATGGTCCACGCCGAGAACTACGACGCCATCCGCTTTCTCACCGACCGCCTTGAACGCGCCGGCCACACCGCGCCGCACTTCCATGCTGCGTCACGCCCGATCCCGGTCGAGCGCGAAGCAACCCATCGCGCCATCTCACTGTCGGAAATTATCGACGTGCCGATCATGATCGTTCACGTTTCCAATCGCGAGGCGATGGAGGAAATCCGGCGCGCCCAGCAGCGCGGCCTGAAAATCTACGGCGAGACCTGCCCGCAATATCTGGTGCTGACCGCCAAGGATATGGAAGGTCTCAACATGGAGGGTGCGAAGTATGTCTGCTCGCCGCCGCCGCGCGATCACGCCAGCCAGGTCGCCTGCTGGGAGGGCATGCAGCAGGGCGTATTCTCTCTGTTCTCCTCCGATCATTGTCCGTTCCGCTACGACGATCCGCAAGGCAAGCTGGCGCCGAAGGGTCGCACCTCGTTCCGCTGGGTGCCGAACGGTATTCCCGGCGTTGAAACCCGGCTGCCGATCCTGTTTTCCGAGGGCGTCGGCAAGGGCCGCATCACCCTGAACGAGTTCGTGGCCCTGTCGGCGACCAACCACGCCAAGACCTACGGGCTCTATCCGAAGAAGGGCACCATCGCCGTCGGCAGCGACGCCGACATCGCGATATGGGATCCCGCGCGGCAGGTGACGATCTCGCAAAGCCTCATGCACGGCGGCTCGGATTATACGCCCTACGAAGGCATCGTGGTTAACGGCTGGCCGGTTTCGACGATGGTGCGCGGCCGGTTCGTGGTGCGCGACGGGGTGCTGGTCGGCAGCGCCGGCGACGGGGCCTATGTTCCGCGCGAGAAGTCGCCGCTGGCGAAGCCGCGCCATCCGGCGGGAGTTCCCGCCACGGAATAGCGCCAACAATTCCGCAATTGCGACAAGCTCAGGTCACTCCGGTGGAGTGATATGCTGGCCAAGTGTTTGTTGGAGTATGGCCCATGGTTCGCAAGTTCGCGTGTATTGCCCTGCTGCTGGTGTTGCCCGCCACTGGCTTCGCCGCCCCGGCTTGCGATGGCGACGACGACTGCGCCCCGCCGGCAACATCGAAGCCGCTCGACATCAAGCAGTTCATGCGCGAGCAGGCCGCGAGCACACGAGGGGCCACACCCCGTGCGGCCAAGCCGCGACCGACCTCTTCAGTGGCAACGGCCAAACCACCGGTCCGCCGCACCGTTGCGGTTCGCCCCGAACCCGTCCGGCCGCAGGCCGAAACGACAGCCTTCGCCCCGCAGGACAAACGCCCGGTCTCGCCCTTCCCCGCCCTCACCCCACGGCCCGAGACCACCGGCGCCTCGCCATTCGAACAAAATGTGCAAATGGTCACCGAAGGCGAATTGAGTGACATGGACCGCAGGGCGGACCAGGGCGCGTTGCCAGCCGCCGTTTCGTGCTACGCGGTTGCGAGTTCGAACTCCGACTCCGCAACCGCTGATCCGGTCAATGAGAGCCTGCTGATCCGCCCCGCCGAACCGCAGCCCTCGCTGCTGAAGCGCGCGTGGTCCGGTGTCGCCGGTACATTCGTCGCGCTATCAACGGCGGTGCACAAGCTCACCGGCCTCTAGCGCCCCAGCCGCTCCAGTTCCGGGAACGGCTGATAGGCCGCGTCCTTGCACGCTTCGCGCGCGGCATCCGCGATGCGGTCGAGCCGCCCATCGCGGAAGATCACCAGGCTGTCCTTGCTCGGCGCGTATTGTCCGTCGCTCTTACGCGCGGTGTAGCGCAGGCACGCCGTATAGCGCTCAACGCTGTCGAACGTCCGCAGTGCCGGCTCTGAAAGAAACGCATCGCGCACGCCGGTCGGATTGTTGAGATAGGTGTGCATGAAGGCGACGACGTCGGCCTTGTAGGTCGGCCCCGGCGGCTTGGTGTTGATTTCACGGGACAGGTCGCGCGCGGCCTTCCATTCGCTGCTGCAGCCAAACAAGGCGAACGAAAACGACAGCACGAGCACGCGCGAGACTTTCGCCTGGAGTTTTCCTGGGGTCACGGGCAACGTCTGATCTCGCAAAATCGTCGCGCACCAACTCTAGTCGATTCTGCCCCCGCCGGCATTCTATGTGCCACAGTCACAGCACACACGACAAATCTCCGCCGCAACGGATAAGATCGCGGCATCCGCAAAGGGCGCAGACCCAAACCGCGGGACGGGAGGATACCATGAGGCGTCTGGATAGCGGAGCTGTCCACAAAACGTTGCGCGCGGTTTATGCCGCGTTCGCCATGCTCGCCGCGACAGCGGCCCTGCCTTCCCTGGCTTGCGCGGAGACATTGCGCGTCGGCAAAGCCGGCCGCGAGGCATTCTCCTTCGTCCCGGTCGACGTCGGCGTGCAGGCCGGGATTTTCAAGAAACACGGGCTCGACATCGAGATTTCCAACTTCGGCGGCGAAGCCCGGTTGCAACAAGGCATGGCGGCCGACAGCGTTGATATCGCACTCAGTTCCGGCCCCGGCCTCGCCTTCATCGTCAAGGGTTCGCCGATCAAGGGAATCGCGGCGATGGCCGGCCCGCCGCTGCTGTTCGCGCTGATGGTGCGCGCCGACGATACGGTAAAGACCGCCGACGATCTGAAGGGCCGCAAGGTCGGCGTCTCCACGGTCGGATCGGTGACAAGCTGGATCGTCAGCGAGGTGTCGCGGCAAAAGGGCTGGGGAATCGACGGCATCGCCCAGGTCCCGATCGGCGACGACGCCTCACGGATCGCCGCCCTGCGCACCAGGGCGCTCGACGCCGCGATCGTCAATCTCGCCGTGGCTCTCAACTTCGTGCAACGGGGAGAGGGCCGCGTCCTGCTCCGCTTCAACGATCTGCTAAAGGATTTCCACGTTCACGTCATCTTCGCCACCGACAAGGCCATTGCCGCAAGGCCCGAGTCGCTGCGCGCTTTCCTCAAAGGCTGGTTTGAGACCATCGCCTTCATGCGCGCCAACAAGGCGGAAACCGTCCGCATCGCCAAGGTCGTCATGGGCACCGACGAGCCGACGACGGCGGCCATTTACGACGAGTTGATGCCGATGTTTTCCGACACCGGACAATTCGAGCCCAAGGCCATGGCGGTGCTTAGCCGCTCTTTCGTCGAAATGAAGACATTGCCGAGCGAACCGGATATGAGCAAGCTCTACACCGAAACATTCCTTCCGAAACTCTAGAAGAGAAATTCATGGCAAAGCTCAGGCTCACCGTCGCATGCGGCGCCTACGACATCGTCAAGCCGCTGATGGAGGGCACGGTCGAGGCCGACGGGCTCGACCTTACCTTCCTCACCGACATGGGCCCGCGCGAGCGCCATTGGCGGATGGGCCGCAAGCACGAGTTCGACGTCTGCGAGGAGAACGTTGGCGCTTACTACATCATCCGCGACCAGGGCGAGCCGCTGACCGCGATCCCGGTGTTCATGCACCGCCGCTTCCGCCACGGCTTCGTGTTCATCAACACCGCATCCGGCATCAAGGAGCCCAAGGACCTGATCGGCAAGACCGTCGGCGGGACCAACTTCCAGCCGGCGGCCAACATCTGGATGCGCGGCATCCTGGAGGAGCACTACGGCGTTCCCCACCGGAGCATCACCTGGCTGGTCGACCGCAGCGAAGATGTCGCCTTCGATCCGCCGCCGGGCCTGCGTATCGAGATGAAGACGTCGCCGAAGACCCTGCCGCAGATGCTCGCCGACGGCGATATCCCGGCGATGATCTCCCCCACCCTGCCCAAGCCTTTCGTGGAGGGCGATAAGCGCATCGGCCGGCTGTTCTTCGACTACAAGAATGTCGAGATCGACTTTTTCCGATCGACTGGCATCTTCCCGATCATGCATGTGACAACGCTCAAGCAGGAGATCGCCGACAAGTATCCCTGGGTCGCAACCAACCTGACCAAGGCGTTCGAGGCATCGAAGCTGCTCGCCTACCGCCGCATCGCCAATCCGCGCATGGCGCCGCTGGTGTTCGTGCGCACCGCGGTCGAAGAGCAGGAGCAGATTTTCGGGAAGGATCCGTGGGCGTATGGGCTCACCCCCGCCAACCGCAAGAACCTTGAAGCGGTGCAGCGCTACGCATACCAGCAGGGCCTGATCAAGAAAATCACGCCGCTCGACGAGCTGTTCGCCGACACCGACCTCGGCGATGTCGGAAGTGCCGCAACCCCGGAGGAATTCTAGGACCGCGGGATGGCGCGGGTCGGACGGGCCAAGGAGGTCAGGCGCGGACCGTGTCAGTTATCCAACACCTCGACCGCAAACGCGAACAGCTTGGCCGGATCGCGCTCGCCCTCCGACGCCAGTTCGATGATCTTGAAGGCGAGGTCGCCGCGCTGCGGATTGTCCGGGTCGAGCTTGAGCCGATCGCAGGCCGCGTCGAATGCCTGGCTCATGCCCCGCAGCGTATCGCTGTCGAATTGCTTGATGTCGCGAAATGGCATGGCCGTTCCCAAGGCAACCGTAAGGTGGACACGAATCGACCCCCCCCAAAACCTCATTGTCCGGGAATAACACGGTCTTCCCCGTTCTTGCGGAATCGGTTCAGGTGCCGCCACAAGCGGGGAATGGTGATGCTCAAATTGTATCGAAACTTCGTGCGGTTCTTTGCCGACTGTCTTGAAGCCTTGCGCGACGACCCCGCGGATCGGCGCGACCCGCATCGGCAAGCCTCACGAAACTCGCCTGTTAAGACGGGCTAGAGCGAGCCGTCGTGCAAGCATGGTTTGCTGCGAAACACCGATCGCGATGCAGCCGACGCGCTGGCTTTAAAGCTGCTTCGCCAGAGCATCGAGAGCTTGGGACAAGCCCCGAAATGACATGCCGATCGAAATCTCCCGATCGAGCCCATCTTTCGAACTGATCTTGCCCGCCGTTGTCAGCGAACGCCAGCGCTTGATCTGATCCGGCGACAAAACCGTATCTGCAATGCAACCACCCGGAAGACATTTTTTCCAAACCAATTCGACCACGCCGGCCTCCGGACCCTCAACGGTAATGCGCGGCGTGCTTGGGAAGGAGACATTGACCGGAAGCAAAATTGTCAGACGCAGAGGGTCGGACTTGTTCAGCCGGCCAATTGCGATTTCGGCGACCGGTGAATTTTGTCCCTGCACCTGGATCGATTGCGCAATCTCACAGATTCGGACAGTCTCACCGCCAACGGCCTGCTTCTGGCATCGCTCAACCCAGTCACCAAAGGTTGCTGTGGTGCTGCCTGGCTCGCTGTCCACCGTCGGCAGCGAACTGCCGGAAGGCGCGGCTGCCTGTGTTGTCTGCGGCTTCGTCACCTGAGGCTTTACGACTTGCGGCGCCGTCCCCCTCAAGTTATTGGCCGGATTTTCCTGCGGCTTCGGTGCCTGCGCAAAAGCAGAACCACCGGCGGCGCAACCCATCGCGGCAACCACGAGCATGCTGATTCCTGTCCAAGCCGCCCACCGTTACGAGATGATGTCGCCCGCCGTAACGGAATGATGTCGCCCACCATTACGAGAGGAGGCCGCCCACCGGCACGGGA